>NZBC01000055.1 GCA_002687715.1 Planctomycetota bacterium
CCCGCAGCGAATGGTAGTCGCTCTCCCGCCGCGGCGACCAGGCGGATCTCGGCCCGGGCGTCGGCGGCGCGCTGGCGTGCGCGGGCCGACAGATCGGCGTCGGGTTCGACGGCCGTCACTCTCGCCGCCAGGGGATAGTGCTGGAACATCCGCCCCGTGCCGCATCCCACCTCCAGCACATCCCCGGTCAGGCCTTCGACCAGCGCGGCCCGGCGGCGGTCGTATCCGGCGTCATCAGCTCGATCCATGAGGCAGTCGAACAGCTCGGCATGGCTCAGTCGAAAGGACATCGCGACGACGCCGGGCGCGTGGCGGACGAAGTGTGCAATCTCACACCACACCAGGAGGATCTCCAGGTTCGCGAGTGCGGGCTCTCGTTGGCGACGTGGGTGACCGGTCCACGTCAGGATTGTAGAGCATCCAGCGGGTCCCGAGACCACGACCCTACTGCGGCGCGGATGGTGGGTCTTGACCGAACTCTCCGAACACCCGTCCTCAGAACGCGATGACGAAGTAGATGAAGAGACCGAGCAGCACGAGGACCATGACCTCGTGGAACCGACGATTCTCCCAGACCATCAGGGACGCGAGGAGCAGGATGGCTGCCCCGCGCGTCAGATTCGTGGGACGTACCCAGGACCCTCCGCCTGGAAGCGTCCGTTGCACCGCGTACGTGGCAATCGTGAGGGCGAAGACGCCGAAGATCCCGCGGTGGTTCGCGTAGTAGTCCACGCGGAAATCGACGAGGTGGTCATCGGACGTTCCCTCGGTGTGATCACCGTGGCGGCGAGGTAGATCGTGACCGGCACGGACAACTCCGCCAAGCACCTGACGAACGAGCTCTCCAGGTCGGCCCGTTCGCCCCAGACCAATGCCGCGAACCAGTACTGAACGCACATCATGAAGACGAGCGCGAGCCAGATCAGGTGCGGCCAGTAGGCGCATGCGTTGACGCCCCGTCACCTGGTTCGCGACGCGGCGAAGGATCTCCGCTCTGACGGCGCGGCCGAACCCGACTCCACCGAACTCCCGTTCGCTCGCGCCGGCCGATGGGCTCGTGCACCAACGGTCCTTTTTTTGGGGACGCCGTGCTTGACGCGGACATCCAGCGGGTGGAGGCTCGGTTCGGAACTATCTAGGAGGCCCGACATGGTTGTTCGAAGCGTCCTGTGCGTGGTGTGCCTTACCGTGTTGGTGCCGGCCCTGGCCGGGCAGGCGCTTCTTCTTTCCCACTGGTCCTTCGACGATCCCGCGGGAACGGGCGTGGTCGAGAGCGTGCAGGGCATCACCGAGACGGTCGTGGGCGCCGACGTGCGGGTCCCGGGACCAATCGGTTCGGCGCTCACGTTCGACGGGACGACCACGAACTTCACCAGCGTCGTCAACCAGGCGTCCTGGAACTTCCTGACCAGCTTCACCATCACGTGCTGGATCCGGCCGGCGGCCACGCAGACGACCTGGGTTCCGATCATCGATCAGCACATCGCTGCCCAGAGCATGGGGCAGTTCTGCGGCCTGAGCTCGGCGAGCGCCGCGCACATCGCGGTCGGCAACGCCAGCCAGTGGCAGTCGTTGTACGGTCCCAGTCTCGCTGCGAATACCTGGACGCACGCGGCGTTCGTGTTCGATGCGGCCGCGATCAACGGTGAGCTGACCCTGTACCTCGACGGAGTGCTGGTGCTGACGACGAACATCCCCGGCGGCCCGATGTTGGATCCCCGGGGAATCGTTCCCATGCGGATGGGCGCTCGCAACGGCGGCGGGGGGTTCCTCGCCGCGGACCTGGACGACCTCGCCTTCTTCGACGGTCCGCTCTCCGTTCTCGCCATCGTGGACATCATGAACAACGGCGTCCTGTCCGGCACCCCCCAGTACCAGACCAACTCCGGACTGGGGTCGCTCGACGTCAACGGGGTCCAGGGAACGACCCAGAGCCCCGCGATCGTGAACGTCCCCATCGGAACGACAGCCACTCTCGGCCTCGGGAGCACGAACGCCGGAATGCTCTGGGACCTCGGTTCAGGCCTCGCTCCGCTCATCTCCGTGAGCGCGGGAGCCTTCGTCCTGCCCGACGGACAGATCGTGAATCTGGACGTGAGCGATCCCACGCTCTCGTTCTGGTTCAACCTCCTCCAAGGGCCGACCTGGATCCCGTGGGGCGCATTGTCGATCCCGTTCTCGGTTCCGGTGCCCGCGGCCGTGTCCATGCAGATGGTGGTCGTGAGCCCGACGCTGCCTTCCGGAGTGGTGTTGTCCCAGCCGGTGCGATTGATCGTTCAGTAGCGGCGCAGGCGCCCGACCAAGTGGCGCGGCTACGGATAGGATGCTCCGCGTCCGGTGCCAGGACGGTGCCGGAGCCGGATAAGGAGTACGCCGCGTGTCTCACCCAGTAGCCATTCGATCCCTCTTGGTGGTTTCCCTCCTGGCCCTCGTCGGCGCCGACGTTCTCGCGCAGGCGACCAACGGCTCGAAGAGCCCGCGCTGGCTCACGTTCGAAGGCACGAAGGGCCCGGGCGTCGGCAAGCACGTCGTGCTGATTGCCGCGGATCAGGAGTACCGCAGCGAGCAGTCGTTGCCCATGCTCGCGCGCATCCTCGCGGAGCGGCACGGCTTCTTTTGCACCGTCCTCTTTCTCGTCAACGGCGAGGGGGAGTCGGATCCCACTCTTCCCATCCGCTACCAGAAGAAGGACATCGTCCACGACATCCCGGGTCTCGAACACCTGAAGAAGGCCGACCTGATGGTCCTCTTCAGCCGTCTCATCACGCTGCCCGACGAGCAGATCGCACACGTGATCGACTACCTGGAGTCGGGCAAGCCGATCATCGGTATCCGGACTGCCAACCACGGGTTCCTCGGGAACTTCCCCTACGAGAAGAACGGCAAGAAGGTTCGGTTCGGCGATGACGTCCTCGGCGGGGCGTTCCGTTCTCATCACGGGAACTGGCACCGCGATTCGACGCGCGGGATCATCGTGAAGGAGAACGCCGGCCACCCGATCTTGAAGGGAGTCCGCGACGTCTGGGGCCCCTCCGACGTCTACCAGGTCCACGCCCAGGGAAAGGGACTCTCCGCGGACTGCACGGGCCTGCTCTTGGGACAACCGCTGCTCGGTCGCAAACACGACGACGGCGTCAACGAGAAGAAGGCAGCCCTGCCGATCGCCTGGACCAAGACCTGGACGGGTGACAGCGGCAAGACGGCTCGGGTCTTCCACGTGACCATGGGCAGCGCCAAGGACTACCAGAGTGAGGGGCTGCGCCGTCTCACGGTGAACGCGGTCTACTGGTGCCTCGGGATGGAGGACCGGATCCGGGCCGACATGAGCTGCGACTACGTCGGTCCCTACCGGCCCCTTTCCAGCGGCTTCAACTACGCGAAGCTCGGGGTGAGGCCGCGCCCGATCGCCGCGTACGACACCCGGACGCGCTCTCTCTTCAATGGCCGGGACCTGACGGGCTGGAAGGCCGACGTGCCCGCCGCGGACAAGAAGAGCGTGTCGCCCAGCTTCATCGTTCGCGACGGGCTCCTGGTGAGCAAGGGCCGCCCGCTGGGTCACCTGATCACCGAGGCGATCTACGAGGACTACCGTCTCGAAGTGGAATACCGCTTCGCCGCCAAGGCCGGGAACTGCGGCGTCCTCGTGCACGCCTCGAAACCTCGGGCCCTCTACGCCATGTTCCCGCAGTCAATCGAAGTGCAGATGCAGAGCGGTCATGCCGGCGACTTCTGGTGCATCCAGGAGAACATCGCCGTCGAGGACATGGCCAAGCGCCGCCGCGGCTCTCCTGAGCGGTGGGGCGGCGGGCCGCGCGACTCCCGCAACATCAAGAACCTGACCGACGGCAGCGAGAAACCGGTCGGCCATTGGAACCGGATGGTGATCGAGTGCCTGGACAAGCGCGTGCGCGTGTGGGTCAACGGAGACCTCGTGAACGACGGGTTCGATTCCACGGCCACGAAGGGACGCATCGCGCTCCAGGCCGAAGGGACGGAGGTGGAGTTTCGTCGGCTCGACTTCACGCCGATCGGAGAGCTGACGAAGGCCGGGCCCCGTTGACGAGGATGATCATCCTGGAGCGTTGAGCGCGCATACCCGGCCACCCGATCACCGATCAGTGGCGGGGGAGACTCGTTCCTGAGCAACGCCGGGCCCACGGCTCCCTTGTCTTCCAAGACGTAGCGCTCGGCCATGAGGTCACGGGCGCGTTCGATCACGTTCGAACGAGCGTCGGCGAAGATGCGCGTCTCCCGGCGAGACCACTCCGTTCGGCGCTCGAGGAGCGGTTGCCGGGCGTCGATTCTCCGGACCATGGTTGATTCGATACCTGACCAATGACTCGACTCGTGTCTCGGTCAAAACTATCGGACGAAGACCAGGATAAACCCCGACTAGTCGTCCGCGCCGCCGCGTTTGCCTCATACGCAGCCCAGGAGACAGGCCCCCATGATCGCTCGCTACTTGCTCCCCGCTCTTTCCCTGTTCGCCGTCACTGCAAACGCCCAGGATGGAGCGTGGCCCGGATTCCGAGGCCCCGGGCGAGACGGCATCGCGCCCTCGGCGAAACCGCTGGTCAAGTGGAGCGACGACGAGGGTGTGAGGTGGAAGACCGAGCTGCCCGGCCCGGGCTCGTCCAGTCCGATCGTCGTAGGCGATTGCGTGTACGTCGCTTGCTACTCCGGTTTCGGCTATCACCTGGAGAATGGCGGGGAGATGAAGGACCTCAAGCACCACCTCGTGTGCGTGGAGAGGTCCAGCGGGAAGATCGTGTGGGATTGCATCGTGCCAGGCCCGCTCGAGAAGCGTCCCCCGCGCGTGCAGATCGTCGAGCATGGATTCGCGAGCCCGACGCCCGTCTGCGACGGAAAGGCCATCTACGCCTACTTCGGTCGCGCCGGCGTCGTGGCGATCAGCCTGGAGGGCAAAGTTCTCTGGAAGGAGGATCTGGGGTTGCCGTCCCCGGACGCCCCTGCCGCGACCAACAGCGTCGAGCGCGGCGGCCGTCGGATTTCACTCCGCTGGGGCGCCGCCGCCAGCCCGCTGTTGCACGACGGTCTGGTGATCGTGAACTCATCGGAGGAGAACAACGCCATCCAGGCCTTCGACAAGAAGACGGGCAAGGTGGTGTGGAAGCGCGAGTCAGCCAATCTCGAGGGCACGGCGATCTCGCCCATGCTGGCCGGTCCAGCCTCGGCACCGTACGTCCTCATGGCGCTCGGCGGCGAGATCTGGGCGCTGCAACCGAAGACCGGCAAGCTCCTGTGGAGCGTCGAGACGGATACGCGTGGCGGCATGTCGTCCACCTCGGTGGCCGATGAGGAGATGATCTACGTCTTCGGCGGCGAGGGGAAGAACTACACCCTTCGCATCGGTGCCAAGGACGGCGCGTCGCGGGTGGCGTGGAGGAGCAAGAACGTCGAGATCCCGTCGCCCGTCCTCTACGACGGGAAGCTGTTCCTGGTGAACATGCAGGGAATGGGGGTCTGCATGAACGCGAAGGACGGGGAGGTCCTTTTCGACGGTCGTCTCGAGGGTCGCACGTCCCAGGTCTACGCCTCTCCCGTCCTGGCTGACGGCCGCCTCTATGTCGTCACCCGCAAGCGTGGCGTGTTCGTGTACTCGGCGGACGGGAAGTTCTCCCTTCAGGCTCGCAACGAGCTGACGGACGGCACCCAGTTCAACGCCTCGCCGGCGATCGTCGGCGACCAGATCTATTTGCGCTCTGACAAGCAGCTGTTCTGCCTCGCCGGCAAGTGAACGACGGCATTCGGCCGCCGGCAAGAGTGGGGCCGCTACGGTCGGACCACGGTGACCGACCCCGGCTTCACTGCGACGCCAGCGCGGCCGGTCTTCTGGGTCACCTCGGCGAGGTGCGGACTACCGATCGGATCGAATGGAGGATGCGAAGGCCGGAGTCAACTACGGGAACGCGTTCATCCACCCCGACTTCGTTCGTGGCGGCCGGGCGCCGCATCTCGATACGGAGGCGCTGCACCCCGCGGGGCTACGAGGTTGGCAGGACGACGTCGTCTTTCGTCGCTGACGACGCGTCGGCTCGGAGTCGATCTAGGAGTCTCGGAGCCTCTCGCACTGCCGAATCAACTCGCGAGCTTCGCCCGCGCGGTCCGCCCCGACCATCAGGCGCATGCTCGCATCACCGATGCCCGGGCCACCCTGGGCGTAGTGCTCGTTCACGATGTAGTACTGAATCCCACTTGGTGTGAGCTTGGCGTGGATGAGGGCTACGTCCTCAGCCGTGAACGGCTCGTAGATGCAGACGAAGTCAAGTGGATCAGCCATCGCCACCCATGGTAGCTCGTTCCGAGCGACCCAGCGCTTCTCCTACCGCGCCGTCTTCTTCAGTTTGAGCCGGAGCCTGGGAATGGCCCGGCGCCGTTCCTTCTCCCGGCGCTTCGCCAGGAGCGGGGGGACCTCACTGACGGAGAGGGGTTTGGCAGCGGCTTGCGCGGCGGCGATCATGAACTTCCGCGCCCGGTTCTTGCGTCCGGCCGCGAGCAGGATGTCACCGAAGACTTCGAGAGGAGCCCACGGGCCGAGGATGGTGCATCCGCAGGCTGTCTTCCCGGCGTACGTGCAGTCCTTTCGGACCCGTTTGCGACCTTCGCAGGTGTCGCAGCTCGTCGTGCCCTTGACGCACTGCGTGCACTTGTCGAAGCCTCGGCCAGAGCACTCGTTGCAGCTCTTCGTGCCCGCGCTCGAGCTCCGGCCGCCCCCGCCGACGGTCTTGTACCGGACCCGACCGCAGCCCGCGCATTTCTGGCAAGCCTGGCGCGCGAGCCCGGAGCAGGATTGACACACGGCCCGGCCGGTGGCGGAGCACGACCCGCAGCCGACCTCGTTGTGACCCCCTCGGCCACAGAGCCAGCACTTCAGATAGGCCTTGCCCTTGCACAGCTGGCACCGGTTCGCGGGTTCCTTGATGACACAACCGGGGCAAGGGAGTGTCTTGCCGCCACCGCAGGTCCAGCACGGGATTTCGAGCCGGCGATCGCCAGCGCACGCCCTGCAGGTGATCTTCCCCGCGCGGCACGCTGCGCACTTCGTCAGCCCGGACGCTGCGCAGAGTTTGCACGAGGCTCGATGGCCGCTCTCCCACAGGATGGCGCCTCCGTAGCACACGCTGCTGGGACATATGGTCTTGCCGTCGACGGGCGTCTTCCGCCGGAGCTTCTTCTTGCCGATCGTCGTGCGGAGGGCCTCCCGGATCCGCTTGCGCGCGGCTTTGACCACGGCGTCGGCCTCGGGATCCCCCGTGAGCTTGGGCATGCCGCACCGCAGGCAGTCCGTCTTGCCGAGACCGGAGCAGCGGCTGCAGTCGATCTTCACCTTCCCTCGCCCGTTGCAGGTGACGCAGGTCACCATCTTCACCCGGTCGCACACGCTGCACCGCGACGGTCGGCCGGTCTGGCCGGGAGAGACGAGAACGAGGTTCACGAGGACCAGCAGGATCGCGCAACGCGACATCGGTCAATGCCTCCTAATGGGGAGTGCGCCACCCCGAGCGAGAGTCGGTATGGCTCCACCTTCCGGGTCTCGCCGGCCTGCTCGCGAAATCGCCCCGATACAGACCATTATAGGGCAACGGACTGCCGTCGTCTCTATTCAGCTCGGGCGGCTGCCACGCCGATCGGTTCCATAGCATGATACGTAGTGCGAGGAATGTCCTCACCGGTCTGGCGACCGCGGTTGCTCTGGTAGGGGTGTTCTGCGGCGTCGTCCTTCTGGTTGCGGTCCCCAGATTCACGTGAACGAACCGACTCGCCGCGAATCGCAGTAATGCGATCTCCTCACTTCGCAATCTCGTAGCAGCACAGAAGCAGTTCCAGGAATCCTGCGCGCGGGACGCCAATGGCGATGGCATTGGTGAGTTCGGCACGTTCCTGGAGATGTCCGTCGATGTGCCGGGGCTCGGGGGGCCTCTCGCTCCGCCGGTCCTGGGCGCGTCGTATCAGGGGGCGGACGAGAACGGCCGGCTGAAGAAGAGCGGCTACTTCCTCCAGGTCCACTTGCCGGCCGATCCCAAGGTGCGGAGCGAGCGTTGGTGTGCCTACGCCTGGCCATTTGCGCGACCTGACCGCGCACTCTATGTCGATTGGCGAGGCGCGATTCTCCAGACTCATGAAGGCGAGTACTTCGGCGAGAAAGGCCCGGGACGCAGCGCTGCTTTCTCCCAATCCGATGGGTGGGAGCGGCCGGTCGAGATCACGGGTGGCGTCGGCTCTGACGGCCGATCCTGGAGACCCGTTTTCTGATCACGGGCTCCAGGTGTACGGAAGGCAGGATCGATCTTGCCGATCCCGCCAGCGGCCGGATCAGAAAGAGACGATGTTGCTGATGTCGACGCCCCCGGCAACGGCGGGGTTCGTCACGAACGCCTGGCCGTAGACGCCGAAGGGGGATGCGGGAAGGGTGAGGCTGAACTCGCCGGCTGCATTCCCGAGCACGGTGAAGAAGAGCGGCGGCGGGAACGCGCCGAATACGTACTGCCCGCCATCTGGAATGAAGAGGCCGGGCGGAGCGATCGCGACGTCCGCCGCGAGGATGATCGAGGCCGACGAGGGTGCGCCGGTGACCTTGAGCGTCGCGGTCGCGCCGCCGGGATCGGGGCACACCTCGATGCCCAGGACTCCGTTGCCGTTGTAGCCCAGGAACGGGCGGCACGGGCAGATCGAGTTCGTGGCGCCAGGCGTTCTCGGGAGGTTCGCATTGGCGACGTCGTCGAAATCGAGAAAACGCTGGCACCAGGCGCCAGGGAAGTCGCCGTCACGGAAGATGCCCGCGGGGAAGAAGAATGACGGACCGTCGGGACCGAGGACCGGAGCCGCGTCGTAGTTGACGTCGGCCACGGGAGCCCCACCGAACGTGCCCCGCATGCCCACCAGGTCGAGGATCGCCCCGAACGTCGAGAGCGTGGTGGTCGCGATCCCGGTTCCGGTTCCGATTACGCTGCCCACCGTCGCGACGAGGGCGGCGGTACCGGCCGGGCTGCCGGTCTGGATGAGATAGACGGTCTCGGTGCCGTTCTCGATGGAGTTCGGTGACCAGACCAGGTCCACGCCGGCGACGCCGGAGTCACCCAGCACGAAATAGCCGTCGAGGGGCATCGTGTTGCCCGACAGGTCGTAGGCGCGGTCGAGCGTACCTGGAGTGGAGCTGGCTTCGCCTTCGACGACACACACGACCACGTCGTTGAGAGACATGGATGCCGGTCCGACGATCTCGACGAACTCCTTGTCGTCGGAGCCGGTGTGGCTGGCGTAGATCTCGTTGAGAGCGAGCGAGTTGAACTGCGCGAAGGCTCCGGAGGTGCACATCGCCAGGAAGAGGGCAGCGTAGATGGAACGCACCATGTCTGAGGGGCTCCTGAATGCAACTTTGCGTTGGTGGGGAAAGTCCCATCATAGGTGTCCTCTCGGGCGGTTGTCGAGTCTCCAGTCACTCTCGCGCAACCCAAAGCCGAAACATCTGCATCCAGGACCGACCCATTGGCCACGCGTTGGCTGATCTCCCGCCGCCCGGTCTGCAGGGCTCTGGCCCACGATCTGAGGGGCGCAGGGCCCTTCCGATGCCGAAGGCCTTTTGTTCTTGCGGTTCCCCACCCCCGTCTTAGCCTCGGGGATCCTCGGTTGTCCTCGCAACGGACCGCTTCACCAGCCCAAGAGGGGTCAGGCCTTCGCCAGCGCAGCCCCCCGTCTGAATCCGGGTGCGCGCCACCAGAGGAGGATTCTCGGATGTCCCACCTTCGATCGCTGCTCCCTTCCACCACCGCGATCTCGAGTCTGGTGGCCGCGCTCGCGTTGGTGGCCACGGCTCGCGCCCAGAACCACCTGTTCACCGTTGTCGGCGACGTCGGCCCCGACCGCCTCGGCCAATCGGTGAGCGGAGCCGGTGACGTCGATGCAGACGGGTATGCCGACTTCGCCGCAGGTGCCTATCTCGGGAACGCGAACGGTCTCAACCGGCCGGGGTATGTTCTCCCCGCCAACCAGCTCAAGCTCTACGTCCACTTCTCCGGATCGATGCGTGCGGGGCAGGCGTATGACGGGGTCCACCTCGTTCGCGAGGACGGGGAGGAGGTGGACGCGCCGTTCCTCGAGCTCGGAGAGGAGCTGTGGGATCCCGAAGGCACCCGGTTCACGCTGTTGTTCGATCCGGGGCGCCTCAAGCCTGGGCTGCGGCCGCACGACGGGGTCCATTCACTCGAGCTGCGCTCCGATCTCGAGGACCTCGCGGGCAACGCGATCACCCGTCCCTTCGAGGTCGACGCGTTCGACGAAGTACGAAGCCGGGTCGAGGTGGAGGTCCTGTCGTTGCCGTTCCGGCCCCCGCTGCGGGTTGCTTGGGATGCCATCAGCGATCCGCAGCCGGTCTTCAAGGAGGTGACCGCGGCCTGCGGACTCGAGATCTCCACGGACGCTGCCTGCTGGGTCGACCTGGACAACGATGGTTGGGTCGACCTTTGTGTCTCCGGTGGAATCTGGAAGAACCACGCAGGCAAGCGCTTCACTCGCGTAGCCGACGTACCGACTTCCGTGGCCGCCGACTTCGACAACGATGGTCTCGTGGACCTGTTCTCCTGGTCCGAACGGAAGCTCTATCACAACCAAGGCGAGATGAAGTTCGTGGTGTTCCCAATGCCGGAGCTGCCGCCATCGGTGTCACGCGGCGCGTGCTGGGGCGACTTCAACGGAGATGGGTTCGTCGATCTGTTCGTGGGCGGATACGAGGACTGGGGCAAGGGCGTCACCTGGCCCTTTCAGATCCTGATCAATGAACAGGGGCGGTCGTTCAAGCTGCTGCGATCCGAGAGTGCGAGGCGCGCTCGGGGAGTCACCGCTTGCGACTTCGATCAGGACGGGGACCTGGACGTCTACGTATCGAACTACCGCTTGCAGCCGAACTTGCTCTGGCAGAACGACGGTTCGGCGGGATTCGTCGACGTGGCGGAGAAGTTCGGAGTCCTCGCGACGTCACCTGGTTTCGGTGGTGCGCACTCGATCGGTTCCGCCTGGGGCGATTTCGACAGCGACGGCAGAATCGATCTGTTCGCCGGCAACTTCGCGCATGTGGACAAACGGGGGGATCAACCGAAGTCGCGGTTCCTGAAGAACCTCGGCCCGGATCAGGAGTACCGGTTCGAGGATCTGGGCGCCTGCGGAGTCCACTACCAGGAGTCGTATGCGACACCGGCCGCTGGTGACTACGACAACGACGGGAATCTCGACCTGTTCTTCACCACGGTCTACGGCACCGCGTCCTTTGGTCGCAAGAACTACCCGGTTCTGTTCCGCAATGATGGGGGGTTCGCCGTCTCGGACGTCACGGCCGCGTCGGGCCTCGCTGGTCTTCCGCCGACCTATCAGGCGGCCTGGGCGGACTACGACAACGATGGCGCGTTGGATCTCGTCACCGGCGGCAAGCTGTTCCGCAACGGCGGCAACGGCAACGCCTGGCTGGAGGTTCGCCTGCGCGGAGACGGCGCCAAGGTCAACCGCATGGCGGTCGGCGCGCAAGTCCGCGTCAAGGTAGGCCAGGTCATCTACACGCGCCATGTCGAGGCCGGTACCGGAGAGGGGAATCAGAACGACCTGACGCTCCACTTCGGTTTGGGCAAGCACCAGGGCCCGGTTGCGCTCGATATCACGTGGCCGAACGGGCACCGCCAGGTGGTGAAGAACGTGGCCACTGGCCGCGTGGCTACGTGCACCTACGGTAAGGACCGGTAGACCGTCGCCTTCCGGGCGTCAGCGTTGCTCCTCCACCTCCTGGAGCGCCATGAGCGCGAGGTGGGTGGCCGCGTGGCTGATGTAGTGCTTCCCATCCCGGCGGGGGGAGCGGACGTACCAGCGTCCACTCGCTCGCTGACGTGATTTGAGCCAGGCGACCCCACGCTGGATTGCGGGATCCCGCTTGGGCGCTCGGGCCTGGCGAAGGACGAAGACGGTGAACGCGGTGGCATACGCGTCACTCGAAGTGTCGAGGTCCTTGCCGTCGCTCCGCGACCACTGGCCCGCACCGAGGGCCGACAAGGACCATCCTCCGTCGTCCTGTTGGAGACCGCGGAGCTCGGTGACCCAGGAGGCGCGCTCGAGCCGATCCGCGATGCCGGTCAGGTGTTGCGCCGCCCAGATCATCATCCCCTTCTGGTGCGGGTTCTGCGGGGGCCGCTTGCGCAGGTAGCGGCGGAGGCGATCCACCCCCGCCCGTATCGGCTCCCGACGTCGGAAGGCAGGTGGGCTCATGCCGATCGCCACCGCGACCAGGGTCACACCGTAGTGGTCGTCCACCTCGAACGGTGGCCAGCCGCACTTGAGCCACCCCGGCCAATGTCCCTGCGCGTCCTGCTTTCCGAGCGCCCAGGTCAGACCGGAAGCCGCGGCTTTCGAGAGCTTCTTGCCGGTCTTCATCTCGCCGATCGCGAGCATGGCGGCCGTTGCTACGAGGCCCTCGACCTGGCCCTTCCGTCCGCTGGGCTTCCTCCCGTCCTCGATGTAGCTCTTGAGGTATGCGCGCGCGAAGGCGCGGTTCGAGTCGAGCGCCGCGCTCGTTCGGCCGGACCATGCGCGCGAGATTAGGTGGAGGCCGTTGGTGTGACAGGTCACGCAGGAGTGCCGTCTGCCCCACGTGGTCGCGACGGTATCGACGAAAGCGACGGCATGATCGAGGGAGTAGCGGTCGATGCGCGATTCGTCCGGCCGGTTCGCCCCCGGCTGCGGTGGGTTCTGAGCGATGAGGCTCGTCGCGAGAGCAACGAGTACCGGGAACAGACGCGGTGCCACCATGCAACGGAGCCTAGAGAAAACGTCGCCACCCCGCAACGACCGGGCGCGTCTCGCCCCCGAGTTCTTTCCTCACCCCGACACAATAACTGACGTTGGTGGCCGTTCTGGTTCATGAGCATTCGCCGAGAACCTCCCATTCGCCGAGAACCTCGGCTAGACCACCTGGCTCTGGCAACACGCCCCCGCCTTCCTCTCCGCGCTGAGGATCCGCACATGATCACGCAACCGCGCCGTATCGCTGCTCTGGCCGTATTGGTATTCGCCGCATTGAATGGGGTCACCCCCGCTCAGCCCGTGCCCGTCTTTCCGGTTCCGATTTCGACCGACGGGCTCTTTCCACCCTTCAACCCGAACGGGATCGCGGGCGGTCATGCGCAGACCTGGGACGGTCGCGTCATCATCATGGCTGACGACTCGAATGGGCCCGAGGTCTGGCTCGTGAAGGTCATTCGTCCAGAGGCGTTGACCGCGAACTCGGTCGGGGAGCCAGAGTTCCAGGCCGGAGTCACGTTCTCCGATCCCGGCGCGGTGCTGGACACCAGCGCTGCGACGACATCGGCGATACCGGTCGTCGGCGCCACCGCGTGCGCGGTCGCGCAGGCACCGGGCTTCGACGAGAATCCGTTCCCGTGCACTTTGAACGGGACGTCCAGCGCGCAGGGGACCTACCTGTGCTACGAGCTGTTGCTCTTCGCGGAGATCCCGAGCCCGGTCGGCGCGCAGTTGGCCCTGACCCGAGCGCGGGTCATCGTGCGTGACCCGTACACCGCGTCAGCGGACGTCCACGACGCGCGGCTTCTGGGCCCGCTCCAGGGGCTGCTCACCAGCATCGGCAACCCCGTGATCGGGATCGAGTGTTCGGCGACTCTGGACGGGAGGTTGCTCGTTTTTCAGGGTGACAATGCTGCCGTGGAGAACGCGCCCGGAGCGGACCCGGCGGCATTCAACATCAACCTGGAGTACTGCTGGAACCACAACCCGGGGGATCCAAACGGATGGACCGAGCAGTCGAACGTGGCGAACATGTACCACGTAGACAGTGAAGTCCTCGTGGACGGAATCCCGTTTCACCGGCGCTGCCCGATCGCGCGCCTGCCGCTCCGCGGCGCCGACGGTGCTGAGTACCGCCCCTTCGACTTCTACCGCGGGGCCTACCCCTGGATCAGCCTCGACGGCACGGAGATCGTCCATACGACGGACGGCCGCGCCGCCCTGACCATCGTGGGCGCGATCACCAACTACGAGGCGGTGCACATCGACGGACCGCTCAACCCCGACCGCTACGTGACCGAGCGCCTGTTCACGTCCGCGATCGGCCTCGCGCCCGGCTTCTGGACGCCGTTTCGCAACCGTAGACGCCCCATCGCGCCCGTCCCGTACACCGCGGGCCGGCCCGTCTACTCGCTGTACAGCGCGAACACCCAGTCCTATGGGGAAGTCTCGTTCGAGCACCGAGATGGCGACTACCTCGTCTACCTGCACATGAACGAGCTCATCCTCACCAACGATGGCCGCCATGACCCGTCTCGCACGCCCGACGGCTCCGGGTTCAACAACGTGGGCTACCTCGAGAACTCGGCGTTCCCGCAGGAAGCGTTCGGTGTGGACGGGACCTTCGGCGTCGTCGGGCAGTCGGTTGTCTTCGGCGAGGACAGCCTGATCCGCGTTCCCCACGCCCCGAGCCTGGAGAACGTGACGGACTCGGTGACGGTCCAGGCCTGGGTGCAGCGGCTCGCTCCGGTGGGGAGCTTCACCCGCGTGGTCGAGAAGCCAGGCTCCTATGGGATGTTCATCGACCCGATGGGGAACGTGTACGTCGGTGTCGTGGTCGGTGGCGGCGTCAAGTTCATGGGGCCGTTGGCGCCGGAGCTTCCGATTGGTGGGTGGGCGCACGTCGCGTTCGCGTACAACGGCGGAACCGGGGTCATGCAGGCCTGGATCAACGGTGGAAGCGTCGCTGTCCAGACGTTCCCAGCCGGGTTCGTGGACGGGAGCCAGCTGGATCTCATCGTGGGGCCGGCGGGGACGAGCGGGGGCGGCGCGCCCATGCTCCTCCTGGACGAGGTCGGAGTTTCGAACGTCGTCCGCACGGAATACGAGATCGCTCGCGACGCGTTCTTCCCGCTGCCGGGCCCGACCCTCACGACGGCGGGGATCAACCTCCCCCTCGGCCTCGACGCTCGCGACCTGCGCGTTCCGGCGTCCAACGTCCCCACTCCGGAGATCGTCGGGCTCGGCGCCCAGCTCTTCCACGAGAAGGGGCTCTCCACCAACGGGACCTCGTGTGCGACGTGCCATGACCCCGGCAGCGGGTTCTCCGATGGGCTCCCGGTCGCGAATCTCGCGTTCGAGTCCTTCATTCCGGCCCGGAACACCCCGACGATCCTCAACCGGGCGTTCTCGACGCATCAGTTCTTCGACGGGCGGGCTCTCTCCCTGGAAGAGCAGGCGCTCCTGCCGGTCCTCAACCCCGCGGAGATGAACTCGACCATTGCCGGGGTGTTGGCGTTCCTCAACTCGAGTCCCAAGTACCTCACGAAGTTCCAGGATGCGTTCGGACCCGGTATCGGTCCCTCGGAGGACACACTGCAGCGGGCGCTCGCGAGCTACCAGCGGGTTCAGCTCTCCGGCGACTCGCGCGTCGATCGCTTCGAGGCCGGCGTCGGCAGCCTCACCCCGACCGAGCGCAGGGGCTATGGACTCTTCCACGGTCGGGCCCGGTGCGTGGCCTGCCACACGGGGTCCAACTACACGGACGAGGCATTTCACGACACCGGCATCCACAGCGACGACCTCGGCCGGTACTTGTCGTCGGGACGCCAGATCGACCACTGGCGCTTCAAGACGCCCACGCTCCGCGACCTCGCTCTCACGGGGCCATACCTCCATGACGGGAGCGCGACGACGTTGCGGCAGGTGGTCGACATCTACGACGCCGGCGGGATCTCCGAGAGGACCCCGGACTTCGAGATCCGCGCGCTGGGCCTGACCGAACAGGAGAAGGACGACCTCGTCGCATTCCTCCTCGCGTTGGGGTCCAACTGATGGATGCCCACCACTGGGCCGCACGATTCCGGGTCCGGCGCCGCGTCGGTGATCACCGTGGGCCGCCGCTGGAGCCTGTGGATCAAGACCAGCCCCTCGTGGCCTGGGTCCCCGGGTTGGCGAGCCCGCCGCAACGAGGGCGACGCACGTCCAGGCCAGACGAGGAGGTACCGGTTTGGCGGCGAGAGCTCGCCGAGATGTTGAGGAAGCTCCGCTCTGCGCACTTGCACGAGGGACTTGGCAAGGAGCAGGTCCTCGAGCTCGCAGCGATCCGTTGCGAATGGGGCACCCTCGCCAACTTCCGGGACCACTGCTCGCATGACGCGCGGTGAACGGACCCGGGCGTGGGTCAGTACACGAGGTACGGGCCGACGCCGAAGCCGCCGGACGGAAAGAACGCGAAGCGGGACCACTGAAGGTCGAATCCCGGCTGCGGGTTGAAGTCTTCGAAAACCGCGTCGCTGGCGCCGACGGAGAGGTCGCTCCCGTCGCCGATCTGGTTGGAGATGTCGACGCTGGCGCTCGTGCCGCTCAGGCTTCCGCCGGGCGTGATCCCGACCACGGGCCGGCCGTTGTTGCCGAGGAGCAGGCCCATCGCCTCGGTGAAGATCATCACCTCCCCGGACAGGGTGTCCAGGCTCATGCAGAACGTGTTCGCGTCGGAGGGCAGACCACCTGCCCACGTGGGTACGTCTCGCCAGGTGGCGGTGAAGATGCCGTACTCCTCTCCGTAGGTGATCTTGCCGGCTACGTTGGGAGAGTAGTCCTCCCAGACGGCGACCCGGGGAGCGCCGGACAAGAACTCTGCACCACTGTCGGAGAAGTCGAAGCCCACACCGCTGCCGAATGCGAGGCTGCCGTTGGACGAGATGTAGACGCTCGTGTAGGAGACGCCGTAGAAGGTGAACGTCGAGTCGAGTACGACCTGGAGGTCGCCGTCGTCGGGCGGGGAGGTCCAGGTGTTGGCCTGGTCCGTGCAATTGGTCTCTTGCGCGAAGATGAGGTGTGCCTGGCTCAACGTGATCGCTCCGGTCACCGCGTCGACCTGCCCCATCTGCAGGGCGCCCAGGAGCACGTTGCCTGGCAATACTCCACTGGAGATTGCCATCGACCAGTCTCCGGCTCCGTCCGCGACCAGGAGCGGTGCAAGCGGGCCGGAGGGCATGAGCACGCCGCTTCCGTCGAGGACCGGCGTGAACGTGGCCAGGTCGAGGTCGACGCTGCTTGTTCCGTCGATGGGCAGCGCGCCCGGGTTCGCGTTGGCCGCGGACGCGAGGAGGACTGGCTGCCCGGGCTGACCCCGCAGCTGCAGCGTGTTCGTGTTCTCCGAGAGGACCGGCGACGCCACGGGAGAGGTGCCTCCCGTGCCAGCTCCGTTGATGGTGAAGTCGTTCACGCCGGCGACGCCGGTGGTCTGGGCGACCATCAGTCCCGAGAGGACAAGCGTCGCAACGAGAGACGTTATCGTGCCGCGCACGATCGGCCCGGCAAGCTCACGACGTAGGGACATGCTCTAACTCCGCAACCTGGGGACATGCTCCGGCTCCGGTAGTGAGGAACGGAGGCCGGCCAGGGTCGGGGTCAGCTCGGCCGGGAAAGAGAGCGTCGCAGGATAGGTGGTCGCCCACGCAGGTATGGGGAGGAGCTTGCGTCTTCTCCTACTGCCCTCGTCGCGCGTTCTTGAGAGCGGCTCGAATGTGGCGCACGACCTGCTTCGCGAGTGCCTTGGATCCGGCCCGTGAGAAGTGGACGTTCTTGGGCTTCTGGATCTTGGCCAGGCGCGGCAGGGCGAACCCGTGGAGATCGTTGATCGGGATGTCACGCTCTTTCATGATGTCGCGGGCGACCGCGTTGTAGCGTGCCGCATCGGCGACGTCGCGACGGGGTTTGACCCCGTCCGGGTACGGAGTGGTCGTCGCGAAGATCAGCTTGGCTCCGGTCTTCTTCAGCTTGCGCACGATCTCCGTCAGCTGCTTCCGGTATTCGCTGGGAGGCGTCTGATGGGGGTGGTTGGGATCGTTGGAGTTCTTTCCCGTCTCGGGGTGCACCCGCTTCAAGTCGTGCAATCCAAAGTTGAAGTGGATCACATCCCACTTGCCACCGTCGGCTCGGAGCCAGCGATCGATTTGCTGGATGCCCTTGTCCGTTCCGGCGCAGTTTTCCGGGCGCCGCTGATTGCGCTTGTTCACTGCGGACGCGCGGAACACCTGGGCCTCGCCTGCCAGCAGGTCGCGCACGGGCCTGGTGTACCCCATCGAGATCGAGTCACCGAGGAGCAGGACCCGAGGTCCGGAGGCGGCCGGCTTCTCGGGCGCTGGGGCCTGGCCGACCGGCCGCTTGTTCTGGCGAATGTCCGCGCGATGATCTTCGATGAGGCGCGTGAGCCGTGCGACGATCTCTGGATGCTCAGCCGCGACGTTGGTCGTTTCCGCGATGTCCGAGGCGAGGTCGTAGAGAGCAGGGAACGGCCCCGCAGGCTGGGCCTTCACCGTGCTCCGTCCGCCGAGCATCAGCTTCCACTGACCGCTGCGGACGGCGCCCATTCGGTAGAAGTACGCGTTGTGCGGGCTCTTGGCCCCGGACACTCCCTTGAGCAGTGGAACGATGCTGCGACCGTCGATCTTGTGCTCGGCCTTGCGTCGCGCGCCGGCGAGGGCGGCAAACGTGGGCAGGACGTCGATGGTCGCGGCGACCTCCTCGCACGCGGTTCCGGCCGGCACCGTCGATGGCCAGCGCATGATGCACGGCACGCGCATGCCACCCTCGTAGGTCGTGAACTTCCCGTCGCGTAGGGGGAGGGCGGAGCCACCGTTCTGCTTCTTGGTGAGCCACGGACCGTTGTCCGACGTGAAGACGACGAGGGTCCGCTTGTCGAGACCGAGCTTCTTGAGGGTCTCGAGGATCTGACCGACGGACCAGTCGATCTCCTCGATGACATCTCCGTAGAGGCCCCGCGCACTCTTGCCCCGGAACTCGTCGGTCGCGAAGAGTGGAACGTGGGGCATGGTGTGTGGCAGGTAGAGAAAGAACGGCCGTTGCCGGTTGCTCTCGATGAACTTCACGGCCTCCGCGGTGTAGCGCCGCGTCAGGGTCGACTGCACGGCCGGGTGCTCGATGATCTCCTCGTTGCGCATCAAGGGCGGGCCGCTCTTGCCGTTGCGACGGATGCGCATGTCGTTCGAATAGGGGATCCCGTAGTAACTGTCGAACCCCTGCCGGGTCGGCAGGAACTCCGGCTCATCGCCCAGGTGCCACTTGCCGACGCAGGCCGTGGCGTACCCGGCGGTGCGGAGGATCTCGGCAACCGTCTCCTCCTTCGGGTTCAGACCCTGTCGCCTCCGGTTGGGAAAGAACACGCCCGTCACGCCCACGCGATCACAGTAGGACCCCGTCAACAGCGCGGCCCGCGACGCGGAACAGACGGGCGCGGCGGAGTAGAAGTTCGTAAAGCGCCTGCCCTCGGCGGCCATCCGGTCGAGGTGCGGCGTCTTGATCTTCGGTGACCCGAAGCAGCCGATGTCCTGGTAGCCCTGGTCGTCGGTGAAGATCAGCACCAGGTTGGGCGATTGCGCGGCAGTGGAAGAGACAGCAGCGAGCATCCACCAACAGGACGCGGTCACGAGGGCGAGGTGTTTCATGATGCGAGACCCGGAGTACGAGGTGCGAATACAGGCTTCAGGCCAGGATTCCCGTGACCACCTGTCCCGCGATGTCGGTCAGGCGGAAGTCGCGTCCCTGGTAGCGGTAGGTCAGCCGCAGGTGGTCGATGCCGAGCAGGTGCAGCATGGTCGCGTGCAGGTCGTGGACGGTGACGATGTCCTCTACCGCGTGGTAGCCCAACTCGTCGGTGGCTCCGTAGGAGTGGCCGCCCCGGATTCCGCCTCCCGCAAGCCACGTGGAAAAACCGCGGATGTGGTGGTCACGACCGCTGCCCTGTCCCATTGGAGTACGGCCGAACTCGCCGCCCCAGATGACAAGGGTGTCATCCAGGAGCCCCCGGCGGGAGAGGTCTTTGACCAGCGCTGCCGAGGCCCGATCGACGTAGCCGGCGGTTCTTGCGACGCCGTTCTTGACGCCTCCGTGGTGGTCCCATCCGCGGTGGTAGAGCTGGATGAAACGCACTCCGCGTTCCACCAAGCGCCTCGCCATCAAGCAGTTGGCTGCGAACGTCCCGTCCAGTGACTTCACTCCGTACAGGTCGAGGGTCTCCGGTGACTCGTCGCCGATGTTCATCAGCGCCGGAACGCTTCTCTGCATCCGGTACGCCATCTCCATCTGACTGATGCTCGTGGTGAGCTCGGGGTCTCCAACGACGCCGTGACGCAACCGGCTGAGCTCGTTTACCGCATCGACGACGTCCCGTTGTCGTCCGGCGTCGATGCCGGGCGGCCGCTCGAGGTACTCGACGACCGCGCCCCGGGTTTGGAACTCGACGCCCTGCAGACCGCTGGGCAGGAAGCCCGACGACCACTGCCGGGCGGCGATTGGCTGGTCCTGCGCACCGCCCACTGACACCATGACGACGAAGCCCGGAAGATCGTTGCATTGGCTGCCGAGGCCTTGCAGCACCCAGGACCCCATGCTGGGCCGGCCCTGAATGGCGGAGCCGGTGTTCATCAGCGTGTGCGCCGGATCGTGGTTGATCTGGTCGGTCTGCATCGAGCGGATGATGCAGATCTGGTCGGCGATGCTGCCGATGTGGGGCAGGACGGTCGAGATCTCCTGGCCAGAACGGCCCCAGCGCCGGAACGGATGCTGAGGGCCGAGCGCCTTGAGGGCCTTCCCCTGGAGCTGGGCGATCTGTTGCCCGGCCGTGAAGGACTTCGGCATCGCCTTCCCGTGCAGCTTGGCGAGCTCGGGCTTGAAGTCGAACGTCTCGAGATGGGAGGGACCCCCGGCCATGCAGAGGTGGATGACTCGCCGGACTCGAGGGCGGTAGTGGCAGGTCGGAACGTCATCCGGTCCGTGGACGAGCGTCGACGCGAACGCGGCGGAGCCGATGGCCGACCCGACGCTGCCCAGGAACGACCGGCGCGAGACAGGTTGATCGTTGCGTTCCATCTCAATACCTCGTGATCGTCTCGCGCAAGCACAGCAACGTGCGCGTCACCGATGTCCACGCCGCCAGCTCCGGCACGTCCACACCGTCCGGTATGGGCGCCAGCCCCGTGGTGAGGAGCTTGGCCGCGGCTTTCGGATCCGCGCCATACTGCTTGCGATGCCGGGCGAGGAGCTTCTGGAGCACCGCGACTTCTCGAGGCTCTGGACGGCGGGACAACGCGCGACGCCACGCGCGCTGCAGGGTGGCGTCGTCGTCCTGACCTGCCTTCATCAACGACGCGGCGAATACCCGTGCCGCTTCGACGAACGTGGGGTCGTTGAGCGCGACGAGCGCCTGCTGCGGGATGTTGGACCGCTCCCGCCGCGCGATGCAGCGTTCGCGGCTCGGCGCGTCGAAAGCGCGCATCGCGGGATGCACGAACGTCCGCTGCCACCATGTGTAGAGGCCCCGCCGATACGCGCTGTCTCCCTGGTCATGCTTCCACTTGCGCTTCGGGAAGTTGAGGTGACGCCAGTACCCCGCCGGCTGATAGGGCTTCACGCTCGGGCCGCCGATGTCGCGAACCAGGAGACCGCTGATCGCGAGCGCGTTGTCGCGGACCAGCTCGGCACCGAGACGGAACCTCGCCTGCCGGGCCAGCAGCCGGTTACCGGGATCGAACTCGCGAAGGGCGGTCGGCTCGGTCGACGTCTGCCGGTAGGTCCGGCACCGGACGATGGTGCCCACGATGTGCTTGATGTTCCAGCCCGACTCCATCAGCTCTACCGCGAGCCAATCGAGGAGCTCCGGATGATCGGGCCACTCGCCCTGGGCGCCGATGTCGTCGACGTTCCTCGACAGGCCTTCACCGAAGAACAGCCGCCAGAGCCGGTTCACGAGAGCACGAGCGGTCAACGGGTTCTTTCGCGACACGAGCCAGCGCGCGAGGTCGAGCCGCGTCGGCCGGGCGCCGTTGGTCTCAAGACCTCCGAGGAAGGCCGGCACTCCCGGCTGCATCACCGGTCCGGAGTCGTCCATCCAGTTGCCACGGGGCCGGAGGCGGACCTCCCGTGGGGTTCCCGACTTGGTGACGAGGCAGCGCGGGGACGACTTGACCAGGGCGTCCCGCTCCATCGTCGTCTTCGCGAGGCGCTTGCGCACCGGATCGAGCACGGGCGCGATGGAGCGATACCATCGATCGACCCGGACCTGTTGCTCCGCCGTTCGCGCGCCTCTCGCCATGCGCAGGATGGGTTGGATGTCCTCGTACAGCTTGGAGCCGTCCATGCGGAAGTAGAAGCCGGACGGGCCACCGCCGTTGCTGATCTTGATCAAGAGCGAGTTGTGTCCGCTTTGCAATGGGACGGTGATCTTCTCCTGATTCGCTGCCGCGGCGCGGTACACCTCCTTCGCGAGCACCGGTGTCCCGTTTACCCACACCTTGATCCCATCGTCACTACCGAGAGCCAGGTCGATGGTGCGGGCGGCCTCCACCTCGATCTTCCGATGGAGGTACGTCGCGGCGTTTGCGCCGTTCCAGGTGTGGACCTTGCCGTCTACCCAATCCGATCGGACCCGCCACTCCAGGCGGCCGTCCTGGTACTTGCTGCCGTAGTCGATTCCCGATTCGGGAGCGAACGCGGTCTTGAAGGCCGCCTTTGCATCGCCCGCGGTGAACGGGCCGATCGAGTGCCATGGTTTGAGATCAGGACGGGGCGAGATTGCTGCCGTCTCCTCCCATTCCCGCTGAGCCGCGGCGAGCTGCGGCGAGGAGGTGTCGAGGGTCGTCTGCAGCCGCTTGATGTCGCGCTCGAGCGCCGAAACCCGCGCCTTCTGGTCCTCGGTCGGGATCGGGATGCCCTGGTCTCGATCCGTGATGGCGCGCTCCTGGATGTCGGCGAAGAACGTCGCCGTCCGATAGAAGTCCTCCGCCGTGAACGGGTCGAACTTGTGGTCGTGGCACTCGGCGCACTCGAGCGTCGATCCGAGCCAGACGGAGGACATGTTGCGCACGCGGTCGGCATACGCTCGGATCTCGAACTCCTTTGGCTGCGATCCCCCCTCCTCGGTCGTGAGATTGAGCTTGTTGTAGCAGGTGGCCACGCGCTGGGATCGCGTCGCGTCGGGGAGCAAATCGCCCGCGAGCTGCTGGATCGTGAACTCGTCGAACGGCATGTTGGCGTTGAACCGATCGATCACCCAGTCGCGGTAGGGCGTGACGTTGCGACCGTTGTCGCTGTGGATGCCACGGGTGTCCGCGAAGCGCACCAGGTCGAGCCAGAAGATCCCCATCCGCTCGCCGTAGTGTGGCGACGCAAGCAGACGGTCCACGAGGTCGTCGTAGGCCTCCGGTCGCGTGTCATCCACGAACGCGTCCACCTCATCGACGGACGGCGGGAGTCCGAGAAGGTCGTAGGACAACCTGCGGATCAGCGTGACGCGGTCGGCCGGGGGAGAGGGCGTCAGTCCCTCGACGGCAAGCCGAGCAGAAACGAAGCGGTCGATGGGATCCAGGTCGGCACCGGTTGAGGGGGTAGGCGGCGTTGGCCGAACCAGCGTTTCGTACGCCCAGTGCCCCTGCCAGTCCGCGCCCTCAGCGATCCACTGTCGGATCAGCGCGACCTCGCGCCTGGTCAGCGACTTCCCAGAATGGGTCGGTGGCATGTGCTCGCGGCTGCTCGTCGCTGCGATACGTCGGACCAGCTCGCTGCGATCGGGCGCACCGGGCACGATGATCCGTGGCGTCCGCGCGTCGTCCAGAAGGCCGGCCTTCTGGTCGAGACGCAGGTCGGCTTCGCGCTGCCCCTGGTCGGGACCGTGGCACGCATAGCAGTTGTCGGACAGGATCGGGCGGATGTCGCGGTTGAACCGGACGGGCCGGTTCGGACCTTCGTCTCTCAGTGGGGCCTGGGCGACGACTCCGGTGAGGATCAGCGTGACACCCATCAAGGTGCGAACCAGCTTGGTGCTACTCATGGCCCCGAGAGGATACCAGCCGCCACGGTGCTCGCGTCAGCGGCGATGGGACCGCGGCACCATCGGGGATCGGATGGGCATGGAAGTGCGTGGCCGGCCGACGACACTGCTCCCGTCCCCCCCATCATGGAAGCCAACCATGCTGCACGGGTGCTGTGCCGTTCTCGTATTCCTCGCATTGGACGCACTCACCGCGCAGACCGTCTCCGCCGGCTTCGTCGACGAGGAGGTCGCGAACGCGGGCTTGACCCGAATGGCCGGGATCGACGAGCTCCCGACGGTCGGCTGCTCCAGGTATCTCGACCCGTTCAGCCTCACTTCGTTCGTGGCTTGCGGCATCTCACCCCTGACCAGCGTTTCCGACCCCACCGGCGGCACGTCGCACCCGTTCCCGGCCGTTCCCCTGCTCTCCGGTTGCCGTGTCGCGGCGCAGACGGTCGTCCCGGGTCTCCGACCTCGCCTTCTCCAACGCGGTCAGTCTGGTCCTGGGTTCGTAGGCACGCGGGCACAATCCGCTACGCTGGACTCGCCGCCGCCCCGGAGTCATTGGAACGCATATGCCGCGCATTCTTCACCTGGTTCACGTCTTTCCGCCGGAGTCCCACGGCGGAACGGAGATGTACGTCCAGGCACTGGCCCGGGCGCAGCGGGCGCAGGGCTTGGACGCCGTGGTGGCCTGTGGCTCCGAACGGTACCAAGGCGCGGAGCCGGCGCGGGAGGAGCAGGAGGGGCTCCCGGTCTTTCGCCTGCCCATGAACGGGCATCTGCGGGACGCGGACTGGTTCTGTTCCGAGACCACGGCGCAGTTGCGTGCCGTGATGGCGGAGTCGCGACCGGATCTGGTGCACGTCCACCACTGGCACAACCTGTCGACGGACGTCGTGCGGGCCGCCGCGGCAACCGGTGTCCCGGTCGTGGTGACGCTGTCGGACTTCTTCTCCTGCTGCCCACTCTTCTTCCGACTCCCCGACGACGTGACGCCGTGTCCACCCGACCTGGACCCCGAGGTGTGTGTGCGTTGCCTGGCCTCCGCGTACGTGGCGCCGGAGCCCATGGTTCGGGCGGCATTTCCGCGTCGGGAGACGCAGCTCCGCGAGGAGCTGGCGGCGGCCGGGGCGGTCACCGTGCTCTCGCGCGCGCAGCTCGACTACATGCGGGCCATGCCGATCTTCGACGGGGTCCCGTTGCAGGTCCTCTCGTACCCGTCACCCGTGCTCGGTGAGCCCGCTGCCGCCGCCTCGCCACGGACGGGCGACGTCGATCTTCGGCTCGTGTCCTGGGGCGGACTCGTACCCGGGAAGGGCTTCGGGGTGCTCGTCGAGGCGTGCGAGCGTCTCCGCGCCCCGGACAGGATCGAGCTGCACCACTTCGGGACCGTGTTGGACGAGGATTACCGAGACCGCGTGATCGCGCTCGGGCCCCGCTCGAAGCCGACGCTGCACGGACGGTTCGGCCGAGAAGAGCTCATGACGCTCTTCCCGAGCTACGACCTGGCGGTCTTCCCATCGTTCTACATGGAGACCCACGGGCTGGTCGTCGACGAGGCGATCCAGCTCGGCCTCCCCGTGATCGTGTCCGACCGGGGGGCGCCGCCGGAGCGCGTCGGGGCGCACGGCCTGACGTTCCCCGCCGGCGACGTGGGGGCGCTTGCGGACGCCCTGCAGCGGATCATCGACGATTCGACGGTGTTGGAGACCTTTCGGAACGCACCGCTCCCGGCGCCGTACTCCATGGAGCGTCACCTCGACGACCTGGACGAGGTCTACCGTGCGGTGTCCGGCGCCGGCCGAACGGGCGGGTAGACTCTCTTCGCATGGCTGTGCCTTCGGACATCTCCGTCGTGGTCCTGTCGTGGAACACGAAGGCGCTCCTCCAGGCGTGCCTTGCGTCGCTTCGCGAGGCGCGTGACGGCCTCGACCTCGAGGTCGTCGTCATCGACAACGGGTCCGAGGACGGCAGCGCCGACATGGTGGCGACGGAGTTCCCCGAGGTGGTGCTGGAGCGCAACCAGGACAACCGGGGCTACGCGATTGCCGTGAACCAGGGCATCCGGCGTTCTCGGGGGCGAAAGGTGTGCCTGCTCGGCTCCGACACCCGGGTCCGACCTGGGACCCTGCGTGCGCTCGCGGAGTTCCTCGACGCAAACCAGGACGTCGGGGCTGTCGCGCCGCCCTTGCTCGACGACGACGGGACCTACCAGAGGGCGTGCATGCGATTCCCGACCCTCCTCACCGCGATCTGGTGGGACACGCCGCTGCAGAGCTGGTGGGCCAACTCGACGGAGCTCCGCCGCTACCAGATGAAGGACTGGGACCACCGCGGTACCCGCGAGATCGACCAGCCGCCCGGGACCTGTTTCATGGTTCCCCGGACCGTCATCGACGAGGTCGGCTTCATGGACGAACGTCTCTGGCTCTTCTTCAACGACGTCGACTGGGCGCTGCGTATCCGTCGCGCCGGCTACCGCATCTGGTACGTCGAAACGCCCGGCGTCTTCCACCGCCAAAGCAGCTCTTGCAGCCGCTACGCGGACTTCGCCTCCGAGTGGCACAAGAACCGCATTCACTTCTACAAGAAGCACTACCACGCATTGGGCAGCCTGATCACGAAAGCGGTGGCCGTCTACGTGGTGTTACGGGAATGCGTGCGCACGAAGCGGCATCTGCCATTCGGCCGCGCGTACTGGCGCCAGTGCCGCATGCTGCTCGGCAAGGGCTGGGCAGCGTTGACGCAGTGATGGGTTCGGGTCAGCCGTCGTCCGACGGCTGCGCACGCTTCGTGACGCGCCACGCCTGGAGTGTGTCGTAGGTCGCGGGATCAACGGCGCGGCACCAAAGGGAGACGTCGGGGAGTCCGTCCCAGAAGCCTTGGGGCAGGGTGTAGGGTCCGGCCTCGAGAGGCAATACTCCGACGGAGAAGAAGAACTTGGGATTCGCGGAGACCTCGAGGTACACGCCGTCGGTTTCCGGCATCGGAAGCGCCGGTGGGTCCGCTGCCGGCGGGAGCCGATCCAGCGTGAACGGGCACGCGTCGTCCCGGGCGCGCGCGGTCGCCCGCGCATCGTTGCTGAGATGCGAGCGGAGCCCGGCGGCGCCGAAGAACTTCCGGAAGTAGCGTCGCGAGCCCACCCGGTTGCGGTGCATCGCCGCCTTCATGTGGGTGTCGGCGGAGCGCGACCAGTAGTGGAGGATGCGGGCGGCGGGTACGTGCCAGAGCCGGCGCCCTTCACGGTGGTAGCGCAGGAAGAGGTCCAGGTCCTCGTAGTAGAGCGGGTAGCCGGGGTCGAACAGTCCGTGGGCCTCGAAGGTGTCGCGACGCCCGAGGAAGAAGCAGCCGCTGAGCATGGGTACGGGAAGGGGCGCGGAGGCGGTCCAGTAGCGGTGGGCATCCCGTGTCCGATGCCGGGCCCGCACCCGGGCGATCGCTGGCTCGTGACGGGCGGATGCGATCAAGCTGTCCAGGAAGGGATCGAGCAGCTCGTTGGGGGGCATGAGCATCTCCCCCTCGTGGTCCATGGTGGCCAGCGGCCCCACGATGGCCGCGTCGGGCAGGGTCTCGACAGCGTTGATCAGGGCCTGGAGGCAGCCGGGCCGGATCACGACGTCCGGATTCGAGACGACGTGCCACCGGCCCGACGCGACGTGGAAGCCCTGATTGTTGGCGATGGCGTACCCGACGTTCTCGGTGTTGCGGACGAGCCGGACCTGCGGCCCGCGCAGGGACGCGAGGCGGGCGTGGTCCTCCGCCCGCGATGCGTTGTCCACCACGATCACCTCGACCTCGCCCGGGCGATCTCCCACTGTGAATGCGTCGGCGAAGAGCGAGTCGAGCAGGTCCTCGACATAGGCGGAGGAGTTGTAGTTGACGACGACGACCGACAGGTCCACGGACATCAGGGCGTGTGCTCCCGGCTCTCGGGCATGCCCGGTCAGTCCTCGTCCTGGCGGGAGCGCTGGTCCTCGATCACGTCATCCACGATGGTCTCGAGCGACGTCGACGGGGCGAACCCCGTGGCCTCCCGCAGGCAGGTGACGTCCGGGACCCGACGAGGCATGTCCTCGAAGCCCTCGCCGTAGGCTTCGTCGTAGGGGACGAAGGTGATCTCCGATTCGCTCCCGGCCCGCTCCTTCACCATCTGCGCCAGGTCGCGGATCGAAATCTCGCGGTCGGATCCCACGTTGAACACGCGCCCAGGGGCGTCCGCGCAGTCCAGCAATCGGACCAGCGCCTGGACGACGTCGCCGACGTGGGCGAAGCACCGGCACTGACTCCCGTCGCCGAACACGGTGATCGGCTGGCTGGTCAGCGCCTGGCGGGCGAAGTTCGGGAGCACCATTCCGTATCGGCCCACCTGCCGTGGACCGACGGTGTTGAAGAGGCGCGCCACGATCACGGGGACGCCCTTCTCACGGAGGTAGGCGAAGCCGAGCCATTCGTCCATCGCCTTGGAACACGCGTAGGCCCAGCGCGAGCGGGTCGTCGCGCCGAGACTCACGTCATCGTCCTCGCGAAAGCGGGAGCGGGTCCCCTTTCCGTACACCTCGGAGGTGGAGGCAAGGAGCACCTTCTTGCCCTTCCGGGCGGCCGCGTCCAGCACGACCTCGGTGGCGCGGAGGTTGGTTGCGATGGTGTGCACCGGTTGCTCGACGACGAGCTTGACTCCGACTGCTGCGGCGAGGTGGATCGTGCACGCGGCGCGATCGACGAGCTCGACCACGAGAGGGACGTCGAGTGCGGAGCCGATGCGGTATTCGAAGCCGGGTCGGCCCTTCAGGTGCTCGATGTTCCCCATGCGGCCGGTGGAGAGGTCGTCGAGGACGGTGACCTCGTGCTCCTGCTTCAGAAGCAGCTCGGCGAGGTGGGAGCCGATGAACCCGGCGCCTCCGGTGATAAGGAATTTCATGTCGTCTGTCCGGCCGGGGTCGGCCGACCGATCCTACGAGTCGCGGCGGTCCGCGGCTACGGTGGCTGGTTCGAATCCCATCGGAGCCACGAAACGGGACCGACCACGGGAAGCGTAGCGGGCGATCACTCGGGCACGTCAGGGAATGACCGCGGCGCCCTTCTCGTGGGCCTCTTCGATGACGCTGCCGCCGAAGCGGTCATGGACCTCGACGGCGGTGAGAGCGGTGCCCTTGACCACATAGGCCCGTTTGGTTTCGACGCAGCGGAGATGGCGGGAGAACCAGTCGTAGACGTAGTGGAGGGAGGACCGGTCGGCGACGGAGCGGGAGAGCGCGAGCGGGACGGGAGCGTCGAGGACGGCGCGGTCTTGGGTATCGACGAGCTCGGCGAAGTTGTCCACCCAGGCGAGATAGGGCTCGCGCCAGCGCGCTTCCGACACGACCTCACGGACGATGGTCTCCTCAGAACCGAAAGCGGAGATCAGCTCCCAGAACAGCATCGCCGGAGGATCTCGTTTGGCTTTCATGCAGGTCTCCCTCAGGTCTATCGCCATTCAGGCCCGGAGGATCTGCAGCTGAAAGTGCGTGATCTTCGTCATTACGCCGGCGCCACTAGCAGTGGCGCCGGCGTTGGCCGGCGGTTCCGTCGGTGGGGCTCTTGCCCTGCTTCTTGTAGTGCTCGACGGTCTTCTTGATCGTGGATGTGGCGTCCCTGACCTGACAGCTGCGGGACCCGAAGTCCACGTCCACCTTGCCGACCTTGCGGGCCACCGCGATGGCCTTCTTCATCCAGCCAGGGCGACAGCCGATCGAGATCAGGGTGGAGTTCATGACGTAGCGGGTGCGGTTGGGTGAAGCCTGCAGGCCATGCTCGATCCGCTCCAGCAGGTCCGCCACATCGTCCTCGTCGAGGCCACCCTCGTCCGGACCGCGCTTGGGTTGCATGGCCAGACTGCCGGCGATGCTCCACCCCAGGGTCGTTCGGTAGGCGCTCTTCATTCCGATCCACTTGTGCATGCGACCGGCGGCGAGATCCGTGTCCTGTGCGAAGGCGGCCAGCTCTCCTGCGAGAAGCGGATTGCTCTCGTCGCGGGCCCAGGTCTCGAGCAGCTTGACCGTGGTCTTCTCGGCATCCGCCACCCAGCACGCAAAGATGCGCGCTTCGAGGATCCCGGTCTCCCACAATGCGAGGGCCAGCTCGTGGTCCACCTTCACGCGCTTGTGCAGCTTCTTCAGGAAGGCGTAGCTGACCCCGAACAGCTCGCAGCTGACCCCGGCATTGCGATAGGTCTTGCGCGTCTGCGCCGATCCGTTTGCTTTCAGCTCGGCCATCACCTCCTTCAAGCCGAGCCGCTTCTTGGTATTCGCCATGGACGCAGCATAGTCCGGCCGCGCGCCGGCACCAACGCCACAGGTCATCCCCAGGTAGGATCTTCGTTCTCCCTCAAACGCAAGAAAGGAAGACGATGTCCAACACGCGAGCCGCGGCGATCTGCTGTTTCACGCTCCTGGCCCTCCAGGCGTCTCTCGTGGCGCAGGTCCTTGCGAAGCCGCAATTGAAGCCGAACACGCTGACGAAGGCGGAGAAGAAGCAGGGCTTCAAGTTGCTATTCGACGGCAAGAGCGCCGCCGGCTGGAACAGCTGGAGGACCAAGAAGGCGTTGAAGTTCGGCAAGTGGTCCGTCGAGGACCAGGCGCTGACCCTCGGCCGGGGCGGCGGCGATATCTACACCACCGAGAAGTACGAGAACTTCGAGCTGATGCTGGAGTGGAAGACGACGGGCAACGGCGGCATCCTGATCCGCGTCGATCCGTCAGTGAAGGGGCCGATCTACAAGGTCGCGCCCGAGATGCAGATCGAGCGCACCGGTGGCAAGGGATCGACTTCGGCCGGCGGTCTGTACGCGCTCTACGACATCGAGTGCGAGGGTGAGAAGATCATCCATCCCAACGGCTGGAACAAGGTCACGATCCGCATCGTCGATGGCCACGGCATCCACTGGTTCAACGGAAAGAAGGTCGCCGATTACAAGATCGGATCCGACGACTGGAACGCGCGCGTCGCCAAGAGCAAGTTCAAGAACTGGAAGGGTTTTGGCGAGACCGCCAACGGCCACATCGGACTCCAGGACCACGGGGCGAAGATCTCGTTCCGCAATGTGAAGATCCGGCGTCTGAGCAGCAAGCGATAGGCGCGCCGGATCGTGATCAGCCCACCTGCGGGCATCACGTGCCTACCTGAGCTCGAAGACATGTCGGCTCGAGCGCGCGAGCAGGCGTCCGTCGGGCGACCACGCTTCGGCGACCCACTCGATCGTGAGGGACTCATAGCCCTCGGGTTTCAGATGTCGTTCGAAGTACGAAGGCAACGTGCGCCACGTCAGATCGGCGAGGCCGGGCGAGCCTGCGCGGATGGGAGAAGCATCGAACTTCAGCTGGGCGCCGTCGGTGCCGAGGTCCGTACTCGCGGCGTCGAAGATCATGGGAATGCGTGCCTGGCGCAGTACACACTCGAAGATGAGTTTGACGCGACACCCAGACGGCCACTCGCTGATCACTATCTCAGGGACTGTTCCCAGTTCGAGTCTGGTGCCGTGCGCCGGCGCCTCCACTTCGACGCTTGGCATCTCGGTCAGGATCTCGGGCGTGGGCCAGGCACCGGGATCGACCACCATCGGCTCTGCCAGCGAGACCCAGACGACACTCAGGGCACCCCGCACCAGCCAACCGAGTCCGTCCGCGAGTACCACCACCGCTTCCGCGGTGCCACTCGTGGACCAGGGTCTCTCGAGGGTCCCTTGCGTCGTGTGAAGGAGAAGGGTCCCTTCCGCGTCCATTGCGTGCGGAAGCCGGATTCGCAGTGCGGCAATGGAGCGCGTGGGTACTGCCGACGACAGCGCCCACCGTGCTCCTTCGCGGGAGGGCACCGCGGAGTGGACTCGCCACCCGGAAGCTCGAGTGGGAATCGCTGGCAGTAGTCCTCCCAGCTGTCGACCACTCTCGCCAATGAACTCGAGGAGCTGGGTTGCGCGGGGCTCTTTCTGAAGGAGACCGCTCGCCCAGAGTTCCGCCGGCGAATGGAAGTGGAGCACCCGCGCCGGTCGGTCCCTGAACGGTGGGCGGTGGACCAGACCCACGAGTTCACCGGTCAGCATCACGCCCCCGACCGTTGGCCTCGAATCGATGACGACGACGGTGATCCCGGTACCGCGCCGGTCCAGGACGTCCTCGACCACCTGGACCCGCGCGCGCAGGAGATCACCAGCCCGGAGCTCGACTCGGGCGCCGTGAACGAGCGCGTCCAGGCTCACGAGCAGAGGGAAACCGAGGATCGCCCAACGCAGTGCTCGGCCAGGGCCGGACGTGGCGCGGGGGAGCGCAGCCGCGGCCGCGCCCATGATGAACGCGAGGGGCACCATCAACGCGTAGAAGTTGCGACTCGTGGTTGCGTACGTCGTCGGCCCCGCATACGCCCACAAGGCCGGCACGGCGAAGACGGCGAACGCGAGCCCACCGCCCAGCAGTCGCGGCAGGAACTCGCGTGCACTTCCGAGCGAGGCGGCGAGGAGGGGGAGGACGATGAGGCCCACGGGGACGAGTTCTCCGAGCGCGTGTAGTGCCGGCCAAAGGTCGTGGACGTCCTCGAGGAGGACCCAGGGCCGGAGCGTGTGCACCAGGAACGCGGGGAGGTTCTCGATCATCCGCGGGACGTCGTCGACAGCGAACGAACGGCCCACGTATTGGGGGCTGACCCCTCCGAGGTGCGCCCGGCGCACCAGGAGGGAGATCGCGATGGGCACCGCGAGCCCGCCCAGGCGCCACCCGGTCTTCCGCCACCGCGCGGGTTCCCGGGCCCCGCACGCGGCGACGGCCACGATGGGGAGCAGCCCGAGCGCCGTCATCTTCGAGAGCAGGGCCACGGCCATGGCTGCTCCACCCAGCAACCCCGTCAAACCTGGGCGTCCGCTGCGCCGGGTCAACACGAGGACTGCGACCGCGCCGCCCAAGGCGACCCCTTGATCGCCTCCTGCGCTGATCCAGCTCACTGCCTGCGCGCCGGTCGGATGGATCGCGAAGAAACATGCACCGAGAAGGGCCGGCCCCGGTGGAAGGAAACGGCGACACAACGCCAGAACGGTAAGGGAAACCAACACGTGGAGAAGGAGAGAGCCCGCATGGAAGACCATCGCCTGCGGACGGTCCCCGGAGAGTGCGAGCTCCGCGCTGAAGAGCGCCCACAGGAGCGGACGGCACAGGTACTCCTCACGTGCCCGCTCGGGTTCGACTCCGGAAACCGACTGTCCGATCCGGTCGACGAGGGTGTCGAGCTGCTCCGGTGCCTTCGGAATCAGCCCGTAGTCATCCCAGCGAAACGGCAGGGCAAGAACCCATCCATAGGCAACGGTTGCGAGGAGGACGACGAAGAGCGCATGCGTCCGACCGGACCGCGCTTCAGCCCCCCCCGCTGCGGCCGATCGCGCGTCCTGTTCGCGGGCCGGCAACCTCACGGTCCTCGCATGCAGTTGGGGAATACACGAAAGAAGCGACGCATCGGTCGCCATCGTACCCGGCGAGCAAGTCGCGAGGTCCGAGCCCCGATCGCTCCTGGTTCAACTGATCCATGCGTCCGCGGAACCGCGGTGGAGCTACGCGCGCTCCCCTCGCTCCTTGAGCGCTGGTTGGGCGTCGAGGATCTCGCGGATTCGTGTGCACAGCTCCATCGCCTCGAACGGCTTCGCAATGACGGGATGTCGGACAGCGGGGTGCGGGAAGAGCTCGGAGGGGGAGTAGCCGGTCATGAAGAGGACCTTCAGGCCGGGGCACGTCATCGCGAGAGCGTCGTAGAGCTGAGGGCCGGACTGACCCGGCATGACGACGTCGGTGAGGAGGAGCGAGACCTGGTCGCGGTTCGTAGCGAACACGGAACGGGCGGCCGACCCGCTCTCGGCAGTCAGGACCCGGTAGCCGTTCCGCTCGAGCGTGCGGCGGACGACTTCGCGGACTTCGGGCTCATCCTCCACGACGAGGATCGTCTCGCCCTGGCGTCCACGGCTTTCCTTGGTTGGCGGCGGAGCGGGCACGTCCGCTTCCGCGTCGAGGGCGGGGAGGAAGATGGTCATCGTCGTGCCCTCTCCGGGGCGACTCGAGATGACGAACTCGCCGCCGTGCTGCTTGACGATGCCGTATGCGGTAGTGAGGCCGAGGCCAACGCCGTGTCCCCGTTCCTTGGTCGTGAAGAACGGGTCGAATGCCTGTCGAAGCGTCTCCTCGTCCATGCCGGTTCCGGTGTCTCGGACGCTGAGGGCAGCGAGCATGCCGCTGGACCCACCGTTCAGCGCGGGCCAGCCCGAGCCGACGGGTTCGAGGCGGGTGCCGATGACGATCTGTCCGCCTCTCGGCATCGCGTCCTTCGCGTTGATGGCGAGGTTCAGGAGGACCTGCTCGAGCTGGCTCCCGTCGACGCGGACGATGCACGGTGCGGGTGCAGGCTCGAAGTGAAGCGTGACGTTCTCCGGCAGGATGCGATCGAGCATCCGGGCGAGGTCCGAGGTCAGCCCGTTCAGGTCGAGCGTGCGCATGTCCAGCCGCTGCCGGTGGCTCACCGCGAGCAACTGGCGGGTCAGGCGGGCTGCTCGCTCGCCGGCGGTTGAGATGGCCTCGATGTCCGGGCGCAGGAGGTCGTCGCCGGCGAGCTTCGTCAACACGAACTCGGAGTTGGCCGAGATGACGGTGAGGACGTTGTTGATGTCGTGGGCGATGCCTCCGGCCAGGCGTCCGATTGCGTCCATCTTCTGCGATTGCCGCACGTGCTCGTCCAAGCGCCGGTGCTCTCTTGCCCGACGTCGTTGCTTCACGATCGCGAGCCCTCCGAGGATCGCCACCACCACGAAGACACTGCCTTCGCGTACCTGGCGGGCGTCGGGGGCGAGGATGCCGATCGCGTACAGCCCGAAGTGCATTGCAGGAGCGAAGACGAGGAATAGCGTGATCGGGACGCCGAAGCCGAATTGTCGCGCGGGAGCCTTGGTTTGACGGTGCTCGGAGTGTTCGGTGGTACGAATGTCGGCGCTGGCAGCGAGGACCGTGGTGAGATGCGGCAAGTACCAGCAGAGGTCGAAGAGCCCGGGTTCGAGGTACGGGATCATCTCCGCGTACATCAGCGCTTCGGTGAGGTCCACCGTCATCCACATGCCGTATGTGCAGGCAAGCAAGCCGTAGGTCGTTCTCCAGCGGGAACCGCCGCTGACCGTGCGTAGATACAGGAACGAGGCGACTACGGACGCGTCGAGCAGTACGTAGACGAAGAGCGACGGCGTGTACGATTCCGTCCAGTCGGCTCCCAGCACTGCCGGGATCAACACGAAGTAGGTGATGAGACCGACGGAGAACACGATCGCGCCGAGCGTCTCGATCCGTCGCTGTTGGCGGTCGACGCGCTCGTGCGACGCGGCGTGTGGGTTGTAGGTGATTGCGACGAAAAAACCGGCGTAGGACATCAGCAGCAACAGGTCTTCCAGCAGTCCCAGAATCACGCCCTGTTCGCCGAACCAGTCCGCGGTGAACGTGAAGGTCGAGAGGTACGCGAGATGGGACACCGCCACGAACGCCCAGAAGTAGCGGGCGTCTGGGGTTGAAGAGCGGACCAGACGGAAGACCACGGCGGCGAACGCCGTGGTGATCATCACCGGCTCACCGACGACCTCGGTCCACGATACGCCGAAGGCATGCATGCATGCGAGTGCGACGAACAGCAGCCCGAACACCGGGAGCATTGCTTCCCGGATCCAGGTCGGCCGGCCTGACGTTGCGGAGACGGTAGCCATGGAAGGTCTCAGGCGCAGTGGCCTTCAACCTCCGTTTTCAGACACCGCCACACCGACCGTAGTGAGCAGTTTCTCGCTGTCATTGCGGGGGACTCGATCGATGGCGGCATCAAGACGATGGACCGCCAAGAGAAGCGAGCGTACCGCGCTCGTCTCCGCCCCGTCAACGAGCTGGTGAACATGGCTTGGTGTTCGCAGATCGGAATCAGGGCGAACCCGAGAGCAGCTACGAGCTTTCGTGGTTTGGATGCCCGCTCTAAGATGGTTTCGCCATGCCACGACAACCATCACGCAGGTCGTTTCTCTTCACCGGTGCGGCCGCAGCATCGACCTTCTTCGTTCCTCGCAGCTCGTGGGCGTCCGTGCGCCCCGCGGAGAGGTTTCGCATTGCCGTGGTCGGGTGCGGCGGACAGGGGTGGCAGCACGTCAAGAGTGGCGGCCACGAGGATGACATCGTCGCGCTGTGCGACGTCGACCTGAAACGCGCGAAGCGGGCCTGGGACGCCAAGCCCGATGCGGCGAAATACCGCGACTACCGCGAGCTCCTCGCCGCGGAGAAGGACCTCGACGCGATCATGGTCGCGACGCCCGACCACATGCCCGCCCCGGTTGCCGCGGCAGCGATGCGCCGCGGGCTCCACGCGTACGTAGAGAAGCCGCTCACGTGGTCGATCGAGGAGGCGCGTCTCCTTGCTGAGCTGGCGAAGAAGCACAACGTCGCGACGCAGATGGGCAACCAGGGTTCGGCGAACAGCGGGCTGCGCGCTGGCGTCGAGCGGCTGCGCGCCGGCGTTCTCGGTGACGTCCGCGAGGTGCACGTCTGGACCAACCGTCCCGTGTGGCCGCAGGGATTCAATCTCCCCGAGGTCGCGCGGGCCGTCCCGGACCATCTGGACTGGGACCTGTGGCTCGGCTGCGCCGAGAAGCGTCCGTATCATCCCGCATATCTCCCGTTCTCATGGCGCGGCTTCTACGACTTCGGCACCGGCGCGCTCGGCGACATGGCGTGCCACACCATGAACCTCGTGTGGCGCGGACTCGACCTCGGTGTCCCGACACGCGCGCGCGCCGAGACGACCAAGTCGTTCCCGCTCACGTATCCGAAGGGCGCCAAGTTCGTCCTGGGCTTCCCCGCCCGCGGCAAGCTCCCCGCGGTCGAGCTCACGTGGTGGGAGGGTTCGATGCGTCCGCCGAAGGACCTCCTTCCCAAGGAGCTCGGCAAGATGCGTGGAAGCGGAACCCTGGTCATCGGCGAGAAGGGCAAGATGTTCAGCAGCGACGACTACCAGGTTCGTCAGAGCTGGTCGCCGAAAGAGCTGGGCACGGTCAAGGTTGCGCGCACCGAACCGCGCGCCCCCCGGGGACCGCATGGGGGACACATCAAGGAGTGGCTGGACGCAGCGAAGGCAGGCAAGAAATCGTGGACCGATTTCTCCGTCGCGGGCCCCTTCACCGAAGCCGTGCTCGTCGGGGACGTCGCCATCCGGACCGGCAAGCGCATCAAATGGGATTCGACCAAGATGGAGGCGAAGGGACTCCCCGCAGCGAAACCGATCGTTCGCCGCACCTACCGCAAGGGGTTCGGGATCAGGTAACCGTTGCCTGGACAGGAGACTCAGGCGACGACGTCGACGAGGTTGCCGACGTCGTCGAGCTGGTCGTCGCTTCGGGCCTACTCGTCCTGGCCCGCCCTTTCGAACTCCCCCGCCAACCGCGAGAGCGCCCGCGAGAGCAGCATCCGCACGGCTGATTCGGTACGTCCCATCTGCTCCGCAACTTCCCGCCCCGAGAGGCCGACGATGCGAGCGAGCAGGATCGCTTCGCGGTGGTCGTCGGAAAGCGCGTCGAACGCCTTCTCCAAGCGACGCAGGTCCTTGCGGTCCATTGCCGCCGAGCTGGGTGAGCAGACGGTGGCGTAGCAATTCGCCAGTCGGGATTCGTCCTGGCTCAACCCTCCCGCTCTGGCCTCCAGCGCCGCGTCCCGGCGCGCCGCCTTGTAGTACTTGTGGCGGTTGAGGATCTTCCCCATTCCGCGTTGGAAGAGCCACTGGCGGAACGCCGCATCTCCCTTCCACTCGAAGTCGGCGAGCTCCTCGAGAACCTCGCGGAAGACGGACTGGACGATGTCCGTACCGGACTCCTTGGCGCGGAGGAGCTCGCCCATGCGGAGGCGTACGAAGGCCCGGAACGCGGGCAGGTGGTGCTCGTAGAGCTCGGCCATGGCGGACCGGTCGCCCAAAGACGAACGGTCGACGAGGCTCTTGGTGTCGGATCTCACGGCCCACCAGACTACCGCGGGAGTTTCTTCGGGTCGGACCGTGACATCCGGGCAGATCCCTACCTTCAACCCTCGGGAACCGGCTCGTCACCTCGCGGCGGGCCTTCAGCTACCCGCAGTCGGTGAATGAAGGAGCAAGCATGAACTACGTCACCCAGTCTCCCGTGCGCTTTCGGACCCTCGGCCTGAGGGCCTTCTCTCTCGTGCTGGTCGCTCTGGCGACGCTGGGGACGACCGCCCCGGCTCAGTCCAATCACGCCACGATCGCGAGCGGGGTCTACACCGATCCGAACATCTGGGACACGGGAGTGGTGCCCCCGTCCAATGACAACGCCACTATCTCAGCGGGCACCGTGGTCGGGATCACCGCCCGCGGAGCACCCACGCCGGGCGGTAGCATCGTCGTCGGCGAGCTCGTCGTGGACGGGGCGCTGCTCCCCACGTATCCCGAGGGGCTCGACGGGCGAAACCTGTCCGTTGCGGCTTCGTCGGTCGTGAACAACGGGACGATCCAGGCCGAGCGGAACCCCAATGGAGTCGGGGGCTTTGTCAGGATCGCCGGCAGCCTCCAGCTCGGCTCCTTCATCAACTACGGCTCGATCCTCGGCGGCGACGGCGACGCGGGCGGGGGGGTCTCCATCGACTTCACGAACGGCCTCTTGCAGAACCACTCCCTCATCAAAGGTGGCAATGGCAAGACGCTGGGGGGAAACGTCGTCGTCACGGCGACCGAGGCTCTGAACGACGGCATCATCGAAGGCGGCAGCTCGACGAACAACGAAGGGCTGGCGACTCCGGACGGCCGCGGTGGCGAAGCGCGGCTGGTCGCCCGTCCCTACCCCGGTAGCGCGCCCGCCCGCGCCGAGAACCTGGCGGGTGGACTCGTCAAGGGAGGCGACGTGTTCCATGGTGGGCGCGCAGGCGACGCCTACGTGCTCACCGTGAGGTTGCCCTTCCTACCGGGCACGGCGCTCAACGAGTCGGGCGCGACGATCCGCGCCGGCGACGCCACGGGTCCCGTCGGCACCCTCTTCGGCGGTAACGGCTATCTGCTGGGTCCCATGACCATCAACCGGGGCTCGATCCTGTCGAGCGTCCTCGCCACGGTCGACCCACCGGACGGTCTGATCGAAGGAGACGCGTGCATCCAGGCCGAGATCGTCGAGCTCTTCGCGGGGAGCTGCCTCACCATCCGCAACCTGAACCTGCCGCAGGCCATCTGGGCCAACCAGGACCTTCGCATCAGCATCGCCCCCGGCGGCACGCTCGACCTCACGGGCCTCGCACCGGGCTGCGTCGGTGCAGGCGGGAACGTCCTCATCGAAGCCGACAACATCCTCCCCGCCGGCGTGAATCTCGCCAACCTGTTCACGGGCTCGTTGACCATCCAGCCGGGGCAACGTCGCCCCCAGCTCATCACCGTGCCCGATACCTTCATCACTGCGCTTCCGGGCGAAGCGTTCAACTTCGACTTCGTCCTCGGCAACGTCGGGAATACGTCGGAGGACATCAACGTCGTCGTCACCGCACCGGCCGGCCTGTCGCTTCCGGCGCCGCCCTCCTCGTTCAACCTCGGCTCCATGGGCTTCTGGGCATCCACGGCGCCACTCACGGTGCCACCGTCGGCAATACCTGGCACGCTGCACACGATCACGATCACCGCAACGACCACTACACCCGGGGTGCCGCCCGCTCAGGTAACCGGGATCGTGGACCTCGAGATCGGGGACCCCACGACGACGTTCGAGGGCCCCTACCTCGACGCCCAAGGACCGATCTCCGAGGGCACCCAGGCCGAGATC
>NZBC01000056.1 GCA_002687715.1 Planctomycetota bacterium
CAGCGAAGCCTGGATGAGGAACATGGCGAGACACCTCACCGATGGGTTCGACGGCTTCCTGCTCGGCAAGCGCTACCTCATCCTCGACCGCGATCCGCTGTTCAGCCGAAACTCTCGGGAGATCCTGCGGGGCAGCGACGTGGAGCCACTGCGTCTGCCTGCTATTACCGCTCACCTGCAATGAGGGTGTGAGGCCGGTTTCCGCGCCGGCTGCGTGAGGGCTCGAAGGTCGCGGCGCATCACGGATCCGGACGATGTGAGTCCTTCTCCTTGATGGGGTAGCGACGGGTTCCGAGAGGAGAGTCCGGAGCGCTTGGCGAAGAAGGTGACGGGGGAGTGTTAGCCGCACTCCCCCGTCGTGCTCCGGCAACCGAGCAATGAGAGAAGACCGGAGAAACCGAAGCAAGGAGAGGATCGTCTCGAGCGGGCTCGACGTCAAGTCCTGGCTCGAGCGGGAGCCATCGGCAGAGGAGGCACGTCCTGGGCGATGTCCTGCGTGTGGCGTGGCGAGTCGGCCAGCGGGGCGACGGGTCTGGCTGTGGGGGCACGGCCTGCGCGAGCGCCAGCAGCGGGGCCCGCTGGAGGTCGGCGGCCGAGCGCAGACCGTGGTGATTCGAGAGCGGCGCTACCAATGCCAGGAGTGCGGCGCGCTGATCGCGGTGGTGCCCCGTGGCGTCCTTCGCGGACGCCACTACTCGGCCGGCGCGATCGGGCTTGCCTTGGTGCTGTTCGGCGTCGTGGGCCTTCCCCTGGCGGAGGTACGGGCCCGGGTGAGTCCGTGGCCTGTGGTGGGAGCGACGGCGTCGTCGACATGGCTCACGGCACGGCGATGGGTACGAGCGATTCGACGGCAGCGACTGTTTGCGAGCATGCGCCCGACCCCACCTGGGTGGAGCGCGAGGCAGGTGGCCGAGCGGGCGGCGATGGGGCTGGAGGCGCAGGCACCGCCGACGATTTTGGGCGAGATCACGGCGCGCGTGTTCGCCGGCGCAACGCTCGCTGCTTGAGGTTTCACGTCCAGGAGCAACGCCGACCGATCCACCCACCAACGAAGATACCTCCCGAGCCGCCTCGGGCTTGGCCATGACCCTGGGCGATGGTCGCGTCCCTTTTCTGGCGCGGCCCGAAACCGAGGAGGTCGATTCGAGATGGACGAGAAGAAGCTTGGGCCCAAGGACCACGGCGAGGCGGTGGCGATCTTCCGCGCGGAGATCGTCGGTGCGCTCACGCGCCGCGATCTATCTCCGGGCGAGCTGCGCGACGCACTCGCGGAGCTTTCACGAAAACGCTGGCGATCGCCGGGGAGCGATCACACCCGCACCTACGGCGTCTCGACACTCCAGAGATGGTTTTACCGATACCGCCGCGACGGCATCGACGCTCTACGCCCGCAGCCGCGCCGCGACCGGGGTCGGGCCCGGGAGCTCACGGACGAGCAGCGCAAGCTCCTGCTCGACATCCGGCGCGAGTACCCGCACGCGAGCGCGACGCTGATCGTGCGCACGCTCGTCACCGACGGCCGCCTGGAGTCGGGCGCGGTTTCGCCCCAGACGGTGCGGCGCCTGTATGTCGAGGCGGGCCTGGACCGGGTGCACCTGCGCGGCGGCGGTGGGGGGAAGCAACGCCTGCGCTGGCAGGCCGAGCGCCCGGGGGCACTCTGGCACGGGGATGTCTGTCACGGCTCGGCCATCTTGATCGACGGCAAGAGCCGGCCGGTGAGGATCCACGCGCTGATGGACGACGTCTCGCGCTACGTCGTCGCGCTCGAGGCCATGCACACCGAGCGCGAGATCGACATGCTCGGGCTCTTCGTCCGGGCCCTGCGTCGCCACGGTCCAAGCGATTTACTCTACCTGGACAACGGGAGTACGTACCGGGGCGATCGCCTGCGCACGGCGTGTGCTCGCCTGGGCGTGACGCTCGTCCACGCTCAGCCCTACGACGCGCCGGCGCGCGGCAAGATGGAGCGTTTCTGGCGCACCCTGCGCGAGGGGTGCCTGGACTTCGTCGGCTCGCTCACCTCCCTGCACGACTTGAACGTCCGCCTCTGGGCGTATCTCGACGAGCACTACCACAAGGCTCCGCACGCCTCGCTGCTCGGTCGCTCGCCCGCCCAGGTCTACGAGGAGGGCCGCACGGGCGCGATCGACGATCTGGATGAGCAGAAGCTCCGCGATGCACTCACCGTGCGTGTTCGTCGCCGCGTGCGGCGCGACTCCACCCTCTCGGTCGACGGCACCGAGTACGAGATCGACGGGGCCTTCCTTGCCGGCCAGATGGTCACGGCGGCACGCTGCCTGGTCGATCTCACGGAGCTGCCCTGGGTCGAGCACGCAAGCAAGCGCTTCCCCCTGCACCGGGTCGACCCCACCAAGAACGCTCGGCGCGGGCGCAAGGACGTCGAGCCCAAGGCCACGGGTACGCCGGTCGACTTCGATCCGCCCCGGGCGCTCCTCGACCGGGCCGTCGGTCGCAGGCCGCGCCGCGGTGGTGGGAAGGGCGGTGCCCGATGAGCGCGACCAGCGCCTGGGTCTCCCACTTCGGCCTTGGGTCGTCGCCCTTTTCCAAGGAGATCGACGACGCCGACCTCTGGCTCCCGTCGTCCAAGCATGCGCTGGTCGATCAGCTCTCCGACGCGCTGTCCGAGAAGGCCTCGGTGCTGCTCACGGGCGAGCCCGGGGTGGGCAAGACGTGCGTGCTGCGGGCGCTGCGCCACCGGCTTCCGCAGGCGGGCTTCCGCCTCACCTACTGCCACAACGCCACGCTGGGGCGGCGCGATTTCTACCGCCAGCTCTGTCTCGCCCTGGGCCTGGCCCCGTCGGCCACGGCGGCGGCCGTCTTCTACGCCGTCTCCTCCCACATCGAGGAGCTCGGCCGCGAGCGCGTCCATCCCGTCTTCTTGCTCGACGAGAGTCACCTCCTGCACCAGGACACGCTCGATCATCTGCACATTCTCTTGAACTACGAGTGGGATAGCCGCGCCCTCCTGTCGGTCATCCTCGTCGGCCTGCCCGAGCTCGAGGACCGCCTGGCCATGCGCCGCAACCGATCCCTGTACTCGCGCCTGCACTGGCGCCTCCATCTCGACCCGCTCGTCCCCGACGACACGGGGGAGTACCTGCGCACACGCCTGGAGGCTGCCGGTGCGAGCCGGGAGATCTTCGTCTCCGACGCCGTCGCCATGCTCCACGAGGCCACCGTCGGTGCCATGCGCGACCTCGACCGCCTGGCCTCGGCCGCCCTGCGCGAGGCGGCGCGCAAGAAGAAGAAGCTCGTCGAGCGCGACGTCGTCGCTCGCGTCATCGATCGTGACTCGCGCGAGGACTGAGACCATGAGGCATCGCTTTCAGCTCGCTCTGCCCCGCATGTCCGCCGACCAGATCATCGATCTCCTCGACTTCCTCGAGAGCCTTGTCGATGGCATCTGGCGCGTCCACGGCGATGATCTCGCCTCCCATCCCAGGCTCGGCGGCTCCAGCTACCCGCCCGACTGGGGCGACCCCCACGACAACGCCGATGATGACGACTGATCCTTCATCCACGCCAACTGCCCGCCCGTGCACCCGCGATCCGCCCATCATCTACCCGGATCACGTCGCCATCAGATACCGTGCGCGATAACACCTGCGTGAAGTCCGAATCTGAAGGGCTACACTTCACACTGCACCTCCTGCGTAGGGTTCGATGGGACCTCTGGAAAGCGCCGTCGCTCCGAGAGCTTCCAGCCCTGGCTCTTGACGGGTGGAGCGTCGCCGGGATGCTCGTACAGGCACTCGTTCTTGTCGTTGTACGCATGAGCGCGTAGCAAGCCTCGGTTGCGCCATATCTTCACCGTCTGAGGCGAGACGCCAAGCAACTGGGCGATTTCGACCCCGGTGAGCATGGCGGCGTCACGCAGCCGATCGCGTCGTGTCTTGAGGCCATAGCTGCGGCGTACTCGCTGCACCATGAGGGCATTGAAGCGCTTGCCCTCGCCCGAGACGAGGCCGCGTGCGTTTAGGATGGCGGCGATCTGCTGTTCGGTGTGGTGGTCGAGCAAGGCATCGATCTCTGCCACGACCTGCCCGGGCATCTGTCGGAGCTCCCATGCCCGCGGAGCAAGAGGCAGCGTGAAGCTCCTGGTCGCACCGCCGCGGAAGCGCACGCCGACGGCGATCTCCTTGTCTTTTCGCAGCGTGACGTCCTCGATGAGCAGCCGCACCATGCGCTTGCGCTCGCGCTGGGGTGTTCGCGGGTCGCTCCATAGTCGGGGGAAGTCGGTGGCCAGGGCGAGGATCTGCGCGCGTTGCTCCTCGCCGATCGCCGGATGATCCGCGGCCCGACGTTGCTCGAGCTCCTCCTGCGCCTGGTGGAGTCCACGGAGCTTGTCGTTCCACTCGGCCTCGAGCACGTCGACGACGAGACGGTTTCCCGGGTCGACCTCCATGAAGCGACGCCGGGCCAAGTCGGCCTCGTGGCGGGCCCGCTCCACGCGCTGGCGGCGCAGTGCATCGGCCTCGTGGATGCGCGCGTCGAGTTCGGCCTGGACCTCGAGCGCGACCTCCAGGGTCACCGGCGTGACCGTCTCGATGAGCAGGTCGCCGATCGCCGCATCGATCCCGGCGCCCGGGATCGACTGGCACTTGGGACTGGCGGAGTCGATGCCCTGGCGTTGGCAGACGTACTCGGGCCACTGATCGCCGCGGCGCGTGTGGTAGCGGACGGTCATCCGCCTCCCGCACCAGCCACAGAGCACCAGCCCCTGGAGCAGCGCCGGCCCTTCGCGTGGCGGGCTCTTGCGTCGCTCGGCACCGTGGGCCTGGGCATTGTCGCGCAGGCGCTTTTCGTTGGCCTCGAATCTCTCCCAGGTGATGTAGCCGGGATGCGCGTCGGGCAGCAGCGCCGTCCATTCGTCGCGCGGGAGCATCTCGACCACGACGGTGCCGCCCACACGCTTGCGCGTGCGGTGGCGGCCGAAGCAGAAGGCGCCGGCGTAGCGCGGATTGTGCAGCACGCCCAGGACGCGCCAGTGGCGAAGCGACTCCCACAGCAGCTCGCCCTTGTGCGGCCCCGAGCGCGGGCGGCGAGGAAAGCGAAGCCCCTGCTCCCGGAAGTGGCGCACCGTCGCCGAGGCCGAGCCGGTACGCTCGAAGGTCTCGAAGAGGAGCTCGAGGCTCTTCTGCACCTGGCCATCGGGATCCAGCACCGCCTTGCCCTGCGGGTCGTAGACCAGGCCCACGGGCAGCGGGGTGCGCAGCGCACCGCGGCGCGCTTGGTTCAGGATGCCGCCACGTAGCCGAGCGCGCAGCACGTGCAGCTCCGCCTCACTCATCGTCCCCTTGAGTCCGAGCAAGAGTCGGTCGTTGAAGTCGCTCGGGCTATAGACGCCGTCCTCGTCGAGGATCAGCGTGTCGGTCAGCGCGCAAATCTCCAGCAGCCGGTGCCAGTCGGTGGAGTTGCGCGCCAAGCGCGACACCTCCAGCCCGAGCACAATGCCGACGCGCCCCATGCCGACCTCGCCCACCAGTGTCTGAAAGCCCTCGCGATCCACACCCGAGGCCCCCGACTGGCCCTGGTCCGAGTCGATGACGACCACGCGCTCGATGGGCCAGCCCATGGCCACCGCCCGCTCCCGCAGCGCGTACTGGCGGCGCGTGCTCTCGGTGTTCTCGAAGACCTGGCGCACGGTGGACTGCCGGACGTACAGGTAGGCGTCGCGCCGCAGGTGGTTCGCGGTCACCTTCTGGTGGGCGTTCCCTGTCATGCGTGCATCTCGCGTCGCACGTGCACGAGCGCCATGGCCGCGAGCACGTGGACGATCTCCGCGCTGGCGTCGTCGGGCAGTGGTCCGGCCTCGACCGACCCGCGCCGTGGCAGCGCCGGTGCCGGGAGCATCGACCACTGCTCGACCCAGGCGGCCAGCCCATCGCGCACCAGCACGGCCAGCCCGTGGCGGCCGGCCAGGACTAGACGGTTCACCGCGTGGCTGCGGAGTTCCTCGTAGCGCGACACATGTGTCCCCGCGGCCTCGCTCGGCGTCGTCACACCAGCGGGCGTCATCGCCGCCGTTTTTTTTCCTGTCGAGCCAGCGCTCTCTCGACGCTGCGCGGATGGACCGAGATCCCGAAGCGCTCCTCGACCAATCCGACCAGTCGCACCGGCCCCAGGCTCGGCTCTTCTGACAGCGCCTCGCCCAAGGCCTCGACCACCTCCTCGGACAGCTTGTGAGCCCGGCGCGGCCCGGGCTTTTCGGGCAACAGCGCCGCCAGGCCGCCCTGCTCGTAGGCCATCTGTGCCTGGTAGAACGACGGGCGCGACAGTCCGAAACTCGCCGCGCTCGCGCTCACCGTGTGCCCGTCCACCCGCACCCGGCGCAGCATCTCGTACTTGACCTGCAGCAGATCGCGCGCATCGAAGAAGTCGCCCGAGGCAAACGCCTCGTCGGTGACCTTCTCCGGGTGCGGGTGCAGACACCCGCTGCGTCGCAGCGCCTCGGCTTTGGGATCTCGTCTGCGTCGGGCCATGCGGGCACCTCCTGAGGGCTGTTAAGCAGATTACGCCGCTGCCGATTCGAGTGTCAAGGAGATTCTGTCCGAAATGGTCTATGATAACTCGAAAATGCTCGTCTAATAGGCACTCAAGTAAAGCCTCGATAGATACCTCCGGCAAAAATATCCTTACATTCACGGCGAAATCCCCTTGACACTCCATCGCCCCGCTGAAACCGCTGGCCGCCCTCCTCATCGGCCCGTCCCCCGCACGAGTCTCGACAGCTTGACCAGATCAGCCGCGCGGTACAGCGACCGTCCCGCCGAGATGACGACGACAGCATCATCGGTCACTGCGCTCGTCCAGCACGCTGGAATCGACTGCACCTCCGCTCCGGCCTCCGCGTAGAACACGCGCTCCTCACCCCAGCAGTGGCGGTAGTGGACTAGCTCGAACTCGCGTCCAAACAGAGGATGGAAAGGATGCGTGACCCGGAAACGTCGCGACTCAACGTCCGCATTGGGTGCACTCGACAGCTCAGTCCAACGCCTACGCGGAGCGGTTCGTGCTCTCGATCAAGTCGGAGTGCCTGGACAAGATCGTGCCGCTCGGCGAACGGCACCTTCGGTATGCGATCGAGGAGTACGTCGACCACTACCACCAGGAACGCCATCATCAGGGGCTCGGGAGCTCGATCATCATCCCCGAAGAGTCAGCAGGGGTCGAAGGACCCGTTCGACGTCGCCAACGGCTGGGCGGGATGCTGAATCACTACTTCCG
>NZBC01000057.1 GCA_002687715.1 Planctomycetota bacterium
CACCCGCCCGAAGCGGACGTCATCTCATGGGGTGCCGCACTTTTCGACCGGCGGGCTACGGGCGGCGGACTGCCGCACTTTTCGACCGGCGTTCACAGCGCTGGTGACCTGGCCCGTGGACGTCTGGTTCGATGGTCGCCGCACGTTCGATGCGAAGCTCGACTTCGGCGGCCGGGGTATCAAGCGGATCCAGTTCGATCCGGGGCGGCGGTTCCCGGATCGGAACCCGAAGGACAACGTCTGGCCGCGGTGACTCGGGTACTCGTCGAGCGGGCTACTTGCCGTCGTTGAAGCAATGCCCGCACCAGAGCACGCGCGACTTCGGGTGGCGGGCCTTCCACTTGCCCCAGGAGATCTTCTTCTCGACGTGCTCGGAGTCGAGCGCTTTGAGGACCTCTCCCTTGAGCTTGCCCTCGAGGGCGTGACCGTTCTCCTGGAGCCAGCGGGTGTCGGTCTCGCGGTCGTACATGATGAGGTTGCCGCGCTTCACCGCACCAGACATCTCGAGGTCGAGCACGCGCTCGCCGCAACGTCGGTCATGGACCATGACCGTCTGCTCGCTGCTTCACCACGAGGGGGCGACCGGCACGCCCCCGACCCAGTCGTTCACGACCTGGTGCTGGTTCAGGATCATCAGCGGGTAGGCCTTGGCCTCGCCGTTGATGACCACGCCGATGACCGTCATGCCATCGGGGTAGGGGACGTCCGCACCATCGCGGAAGTCCGGCTTGTCGATGGCCGGCTTCGAACCCTTCGCCCGGTAGGGGATGGGGTCCTCGGTGAGGGCGCCGCCGGTCGGGGAGAGGCCGGAGCCGCTGTGGGTACCAGACTCGGCGCCGTTGATCTCGGGCTCGGGATCCGGGCCGCAGGCGGGGAGGGCAAAGGCGACGAGGAGAATAGGAAGGAATCGGGACATGGCGCTGTCCATCGTATCGTCCTGAGGGGGGGGATTACCGAGGCTCTTCTACCACGAGCTTCGACCCGGGCTCCGGCTTGGACACGACCTGGACGTTGCCGCCGGCCGGCCAGCGGATCTCGAGCCGGTCCGGGGTCTTGGAGCCGAATCCGAAGTGGACGACGAGCGAATCCCCGGCGAGGTAGCTGGAGCCGCACAGCATCGGGCGGTGGAGCTTCTTGCCGTCGACGTGGAGCACGAGATGGGCGCCGATGCCGTCGCGGTTGCTGCGGGTGCCGCGGAGCCGGACCCGGAGCCAGCCGCCGTCCGAGGGAGACACGTTCCGCACGAGGCGGGCGCGACCGTTGTGGAGGTTGAGGGCGAAGTCGATCCGGCCGTCTTCGTCGAAGTCGGCGAAGCCACCGCCGCGGGCCACGATGCGCTCCGCGGCGAAGGGACCGGCGCCAGCCCGCACGTCCTCGAAGTGCCCGTGTCCGTCGTTCGCGAGGACCATGAGCCGCTGGGGGAGGAGCTTCGGGTCGGTGAACACCTCGTCGGTCAGCTCGTCCTCGATGGTGCTGCCGTGCGCGGCGAGGAGGTCGAGGTCGCCGTCGTTGTCGAAGTCGTGGAGGCCGGTAGCCCAGCCGACCAGCGCGCCGTACCACGCGCGGAGGACCCCGGCTTCATCCGCAATGTCGCGAAACGTGAGCCGCGGCCGTCCGTCCTCCGGCTCTGATTCCCCGGTGAGGTTCCGGTGCAGCGCGGGCGGCTCCTGGACCCAGTGGGTGAGGTGGAGATCGAACCAGCCATCGCCGTCGACATCGCCCACCGCGACCCCCATGCTGGCCCGCGGATCCCACGTGCCCGCCTTGAAGCTCACGTCCTCGAACTTCCCGTTCCGGAGGTTCCGGAACAGGACGTCGGGTGACTGGTCGTTGCCGACGAAGAGGTCGGGGTAGCGGTCACCGTCCAGGTCGATGAAGACGGCCTGCAGGCTGCGACCCTTTGGGTTCCGGACGCCGGCGGCCGCGGTTGCGTCGGTGAACCGGAGCTCGCCCTCGTTGCGGAGCAGCCAGTTCGGCTGCGCGGGATAGCTGGCCGGAGTCGTCCACGGCTCGGGCCGTCCGCCGACGAGACGCCGGTTCCGGGCCTTCTCGGTCGGGAACGTGACGTAGCACGGCACGTAGATGTCGAGGTCACCGTCGAGGTCGTAGTCGCCCGCCGTGGCGCCGAGCGCCATTCCGCGAACGACCGAGAGTCCCGACGCTTCGGTGACGTCCTGAAAGCGCTGTCCGTCGTTGCGGTACAGGACGCACCCCTCGAGCCCGGTGACCAGGAGATCGGGATCTCCGTCGTTGTCGAGGTCACAGAACAGCGCACCGGCGTCTCGGGCGGACCGGGTGAGCCCCCAGGCGTCGGTCACGTCCTCGAACTTCCCGTCGCCGAGATTGCGGTACAGGCGGTTTCCGGGCTTCTTCTCGATCTCCGCCTGCGTGGCGAGCAGGTTCCCGGCGTAGTTCACCAGGTAGAGGTCCTCGCGTCCGTCTCCATCGACGTCGCCCCAGGCCACGCCTGACCCCATGTCCTCGGGGAGCACGGACGCGCGCACGGAGTTGAAGTGGTGGAACGCGATCCCGCTCGGGGACGTGACGTCTTGGAAGACGATCGGTCCGGGCGTGGGCGGCGGTGCGGGCTCGTCGCCGCACGCGGCCAGAAGCAGCGCGAGCGCGACGAGCGCGACGGAGACGGGTGCTGAGGTGGGGATATTCATGGGACGGGCGGATTCTACGTGCTGAGCCTCACGCCCCCCACGAGTGGTAGGTCGGTTCTTGGTCGCCAGGTGATGGGGACCAGGGCTCCGAAGATCACACCAGCTGCGACAGGAGAGTCCGTGCCGGGACGCCGATCGGCCCGGCGCTCTGGAAACAGTCCCCATCCACGTATTCGGCCTCGACCGCGACCTGAAAAGCGTGGGGCGCGCCCAGTTGATCCTGGAAGTAGCGGAGGGGTCTGCCGAGGGGGCGCTCCGACAGTTCGACCTCGACGAGGAACCACGGGGCGCTATCCTTGACGACCAGGAGGTCGACCTCGCGCTGGTTCAGGTCATGCACGTAGTGCAACGCGAATTCGCCGAGGCCGAGGTCGTTCCAGGCATCGACTGCTTTCGGATGTTCGTGCGCATATGGCAGTGGATTCGCGACGCGATCGCCCGCGTGGGCAGCTACGGCCCGAACCTCGAACGACGTTACGAGGTCTCCGTGCGTCTCGCGCAGCTTCCGAGCCTCTCCGACGCGGAGTGGATCACCCAGCGATCTGGGAGTACGCCGATCCCGCCCGCGTTCGTCTCCTGGTTTCGCAAGTGCCTCGAAGAGTGCTTCGAGTTCAACCTGTCCGCTGCGGCCCCCGACTGTCGGCTTGTCGAAGACCTCGGCATGTTCGACGCGACGTGGAGCGATGTGACGTGGGACATCGACGATGCCTTCGAGAGTGCGTTCGGTTTCCAGATCGTCCACGCCACGGGTGATGACGATCCCGACATCGAGACGCTGGAAGACTACCTCTGCTACCTGTGGAGAGCCGTGGCGCCTGTGTGGACGGAGGTCGCGGAACGAGTGCGGGGTGGCCCCGAGGCATGAGTCGGGCGCGGGATGCGTGACCTTCGTCGGTCTGTCGGGCCACCGCCGTCTCAGTCCTCGAACCGCGTAAGATGCCGCGGATCCCAGGTCGAACCCCTCCACCCATTGGAGAGACGATCGTGAAAGCAACCGGCGACGCAGCGGCGAGGTCCGCCCCGAGACGGGGCCGGGCGTGGCCGCTGCTCGTGGCGATGGTTGGTCTGTCCGCGTGCACGACGCACCCTCCGACGGCGGACGAGGGTGCGGGGCGGCCGAACATCGTGTTCATCATGGCCGACGACCATGCGACGCAGGCGGTCGGGTGCTACGGGAGCCGCATCAATCGGACGCCGCAGATCGATCGGCTGGCTCGGGGAGGGGTGAGGTTCGACCGGGCGTTCTGCACCAACGGGATCTGCGGGCCGGCGCGGGCGACGGTGTTGACGGGGAAGTACAGCCATCGCAACGGGGTGCTCGACAACTCGCGGTGGTTCGACGGGCGGCAGATGACGTTGCCCAAGCTGCTGCGGAGTTCCGGGTATCGCACGGCGCTGATCGGGAAGTGGCATCTGGGGTCGACGCCCACGGGGTTCGACCGGTGGATGGTGCTGCCGGGGCAGGGGCACTACTACCAGCCCGACGTGATCGAGGGGAACCTCGGGGGGGAGACGGGGCGGCGCCGGCTGTCGGGGTACGTGACCGATCTCGTCACCGACGAAGCGTTGCGGTGGATCGATGCGGTGGGTGACCGATCGCAGCCGTTCTTCCTCATGTTGCACCACAAGGCACCGCACCGGAACTGGATGCCGGCCCTGCGGCATCTCGACCGGTATCGGGATGCGGACGTCCCCGAACCGCCGACGTTGTTCGACGACCACGCGAAGCGCGGCACCGCAGCCCGCCAGCAGGAGATGACGATCGCCGATCATCTCGACGAGGTATCCGACCTGAAGGCGCGCGACCTCGACACGGTGCTCGCGCGGATGACCCCGGAGCAGAGGACCCGCCTCCGTGCGGCGTATCGCGAGGAGAACCGGCGTCATCCCCAACCGGCGGCGGGGCGCGCGCGCGTGAAGTGGCGATACCAGCGTTACCTGAAGGAATACCTGAGTTGCATTGACGCAGTGGACGAGAGCATCGGGCGTGTCCTCGAACACCTCGACGCGGCGGGCCTCGCCGAGAACACCCTCGTGGTCTACACGTCCGACCAGGGCTTCTTCCTCGGGGAGCGGGGCTGGTTCGACAAGCGGTTCATGTACGAGGAGGCGCTACGGATGCCGCTGATCATGCGGTGGCCGAAGGGAGGCGCTGGCGGAATCGCGGCCGACGCGCTCGCGGCCAACGTCGACCTCGCGCCGACCCTGCTCGACGTGGCGGGGGTGCGGGTGCCGGATGACATGCAGGGGCGCTCGCTCCGTCCGATCCTCGAGACCGGACGTGCCCCGGATGCCTGGCGCGACGCGGTGTACTACCACTTCTTCGAGTACCCCGGCATCCACGCGGTGAAGCGCCACTACGGCGTCCGCACCGCGCGCCACAAGCTCATCCACTTCTATCACGATGTCGACGAGTGGGAGCTGTACGACCTCGAACGCGACCCCGAGGAGCGTCGCAACGTCCACGACGACCCCGCGTACGCCGACATTCGCGATGGACTGCGCGTGAAGCTGCGCGACCTGCAATCCGAATACGGCGACGATCCGGCCCGGTTCCGCGCCTCCCTCGCGCCGCGCCCGATCGAGCACGATGCCGTCGGTCTGCCTGTCGTGTGGAAGCACCCACCGGTCGAGAAGTACGCGCGTGACGCCGGCACGCGCGCCACGGACGGCCAGCACCGCCCTCTCGACCAGTATGCTCCCCGCGGTTTCAACGATTGGCTCGGGTTCCGGGATCAGCCGGTCGTCGGCACGCTGAGCTTCCCTGAGCCCCGTGCGCTCGCGGAAGTCGCCATCCACTTTCGCCACGACCCGGCGGCGTGGATCCACCTGCCGATGGCCGTCGAGCTCCACGCGTCGACGGATGGTCAGACCTTTGCCCGCGTCACACGACGGACGCTGGCGAGCCCCGGGACCGATCCCACGACGCGGCTCGTCTCGCTCGACCCACCCGACGATCCTGTCCGGGCTTTGCGCTTCGTCGCGACGCCGAGCGCCTCGATCCCGAGGCCCTATCCCGGTGTCGGCCATCCCCCGTGGACCTTCCTCGACGAATGGGTGGTGCGGACCCGGTGAATGAGGGAGGGGGTCCTTTTTTCTCGAGAGATCGTGAACCCCCCCCTCGGCCACCCCGTTCTTCGGGGCATGACGTACGATAGGTGTCGTACGTTGGACAGGAGAGACCATGGCACGGACACCGCAACCGACGGACGCCGAGCTTCGCCTGCTGAAAGTGCTCTGGGAGCGTGGAGGAAGCACGGCTCGCGCCGTGCTCGAGGCGCTGCCGGCGCGCCGTAAAGTGGGTTACACCACCGTCTTGAAGATCCTCCAGGTGATGGAGGAGAAGGGGCTGGTCTCGGTGGACCGGGGGGCGCGGAGTCACGTGTACTCGCCCCGGGCCGGCCGCGGGCCGACCATGCGGCGACTGGTCGCCGACTTCGTGCAGCGGACGTTCGACGGGGCGACCGACGAGATGCTCGTCCACCTCGTGGACGGGCGGGCGTTGGATGACGCTGCGCTGAATGAGCTGGAGGCCAGGGTGGCGGCGCTGCGAGGCCGGGAGGAGGACCGATGAGCGGCCTCGAGAGCCTCCTGGCACCCCTCGCCGACCTCACCTGGCAGGCTTCCATCGTGCTGCTGGCCGCGGGGCTGCTCGCGTTCGCGTTGAGCGGACGGTCGGCGGCGCTGCGGTGCTCGATGCGGACGGCCGCCTTGTGCGCGCTCCCGGTGCTCGTCGCGAGCTACGGGCTCGTGCCGCGAATGGGGTGGTACGGCGACGAGGCTGGACACACTGGCTCGACGCTGGCGATGTTCGACCGCGCTGACGCCGAGGGGGGCGAAGCCGAGCGCGCCGGGGCTGGGGGGTCTCCCGCAGCCGCTCCATCGCGTGACGCCGCTCCGGTGATTCCTGCCCCGGCGACGCCTGCCCGCGTCGCGAACCCGGTGCCCTCCACGCAGACCCCATCGTGGCGAACGTGGATGGTGGCGATCTGGATCGCTGGCGTCGCGTTCTTCTCCTTGCGATTGACGGTCGGCGCGTGGCGCATTCGCCGCCTCGTCTCGAACGCGCGCCCCTGGACCGGGACCCCTGACCTCGATCCCGAGCGATTGGCCCGGGGCCTAGGCATCGCGCCTGTTGCGATCGTGACGTCACCCGACGTCAACTCACCATTCGTTGCGGGCGGCCTGCGCCCCGTGATCGTCTTGCCGGCCACCCTCTCGCGCCGCTTGCCTGCTGAACTCCTCGAACCATTGCTGCTGCACGAGCTCGTGCACGTGGCCAGAAAGGACGGACTCGTGAATCGACTTTCGTTGACCCTGAGGACACTTCTGTGGCATGACCCGTTGATGTGGATGATGCACCGCGGACTGGCCGTGGATCGGGAGATCGCGACTGACGGTGAAGTCGTGCGGACCCAGGAAGGGCGCCGTTCTTCCTACGCTCGCGGACTCCTCGCGGTGTTGCGGTCTCGCAGTGGCACCGAGTCGGCGCTCGCCGTCGGCGCTCGGGGTCCCGCGGTCCGCCGCCGCGTGGAGCTCCTGCTCGGTGAGTCGGCGCCAGGCTGGCGGCCGGCCGGGCGCGCGGCGGGAGTGATCGCGATCCTGTTCGCAGTCGCGGTGTTGCCGCTGGCGACGACGTCGTGCGTCTTCTCACAGGAGAAGCCGCCTGCGGCGTCCGGAGGTTCGAACCCGAAGGCGTCGAAACCCGGATCGGCCGTCGACCGTGCGCTCGCTGCGCTGGCCCGGTTGCAGCGGACGAACGGTTCCTGGGCTGCCGACGATGGGGGCGACGTTGCGTCCACGTCGCTGAGCATGCTCGCGTTTCTCGGCGCGGGCAACACGCCGCAGTCGGGGCCGCACAAGCGTGTTCTGGATCGCGCAGCGACCTGGCTGATCGCGCAATCGGAGACCCAGAAGCGGCTCGGCCGGGGATTGCCGCCGGCCGCGCTGCCGGACTTTCCGCTCGCGACGCTCACCCTGTGCGAACTCGCAGCGATGACGCGCAACCAGACCTATGCCGGACCCGCGCAGGCGGCCGTCGCCTCGTTGTTGGAGGACCAGCACGAGGCCGGCGGCTGGGGCATCCGCACCGCGGTCAAACTCCCCAACACCTACACGACTGCGTGGGCGGTGATGGCGCTCAAGTCGGCGCGAGTCGGGAAGATCGGTGACAGCGAGCAGATCGACGCGGCGCTGGAGCGAGCGCTCGGGTTCGTCGATTCCCTCACCGATGGGAGCACGGGCCGCACCGGCTTCACGAGTCGGGGGCAGTCGCCGGTGCGTCCGGCGGGCCTGCTCGAGCGATTCCCACCCGCTCGTACGGAAGACGAGACCGCGGCCGCGATCCTGACCCGGGTCTTCTGCGGTGAGAAGCCGAAGGACAGCGCGGTCATCAAGGCCGGCGCCGCGCTCCTCGCGGCCAAGACGCCGAAGTGGGAGAGAGGTTCCGTCAACAACGTGTACTGGATGTTCGGCGGGCTGTCCTGCTACCAGGTCGGGGGCGGGTCCTGGCGCGCGTGGGGCAAAGCGTTGAAGTCCAACATCGCGGCCCACCAGGTCACGGCGGGAGCGGCGAAGGGGACCTGGGAGTTGGCCGGTCCCTGGACCCGGGCTTCCGGCGCCGCGAGCACGACCGCGATCAACGCGCTCTGTCTGGAGACCTACTATCGCTACGCGCGGGTGTTCGGCGTGAAGTAGCGAATCTCGAGGTTGCGGTCGACCTCCAGGCAGACCAACCCTGCCTGGAGGTCACGACGACATCGCGTTCATTCGGGGCGTGCGTTTACGAAGGCGGCGCCGTCATCGCCGATTCGCACGTTCAGCACGTGAGGCCGGCAGCACACGGGGCAGTCCTCGACGTACTCCTGGTCGCGACCCGCGGTCGCATCGATTGGCACGACGACCTGTTCGCCGCAGGCATCACACGTGTAGCTGGCGTCGTCGAGCATGTCCGCCGATTCTACGCCCGTCAGTCCGTCTCCAGATCCACCCACTCGATCTTCGGGAACCGTTTCTGCATCTCGGTCTCGATCCGGTCGACCTCGTCGCCGAGGGCCTCGACGACCTTGCTTCCGAAGGCGGCGGCGAAGCGCCGAGCGTCGTCGGTGTCCTTGATCTCCTTGACCTGAATCTCGACCCAATCGATGTGGACTGACCCCAGCTTCTCGCCGTCGAACTCGAGGTCCGCCTTCACGCGGAAGCGGTCCGCCCCGACGACTCGACTACGGACGTCTTTCACGTTGACGACGGTCGGCCAGGACTCCAGGAACTCGATGACCTCGTCCTCCATGGGGCTGGGGACGGAGCGCCCGAGCAGCAGCTCGCGGTTCTTCATCCCGAGGTAGATTGCGACGGCGCCGAGGAGCAGACCGATGACGATCGACGCGATGCCGTCCGGGATCGCGGAGCCGGTCGCAGCCGAGACGCCGATGCCGGCGGCGGCGGCGGCGACGCCGAGGACCGCGACGCCATCCTCGAAGATGACGGCGGCAACGGTCGGATCGGTTGCGTCGGAGAGGTAGGAGAGGAACCCGCCGGCGGCCTTCGCCTCCCCGCTCACGGACTGGATCGCCTTCCACATCACGAAGCCGTCGACCGCGCCGGCGACGGCGAGCACCACCCAGGTGATCCAGGTGACGTGGATCTCGCCCGGGTGCATCAGCACGTGGATGCCGTGATACACCGTGACACCGCAACCGAGTACGAAGATGCCGACGGCGGACATCAGGGAGTAGAAGTAGCGGTCGGCGCCGTAGCCGTACTGGTACTTGCGGCTGGGTCCCTTGGTGCTCTTCTTGATGCCCAGCAGCAGCAGCGCCTGGTTGGCGGTGTCGGCGACGGAGTGGATCGCTTCCGACAGCATCGCGCCCGAACCGGACACGGCGAACGCGATCCCCTTGATGACGACGAGGAAGGAGTTCCCGACCAGCGCCATCACGACCGCACTCTTGGATTCTGGAGTCGCCATTGCGGGTCTTATACCCACAGCGGCCGGGTTGGTCGACGGGGCGGGCGCGGAAACCCGCACGGTCGCGCGCGAATTGGTAGGGTCGCGGCACGATGACTACCGTTCGTTGCCTCGCGATCTGCCTCCTGCTCGTCTCCAGTCTGCCCGGGCAGAAGCGTCACGATTGGCCCCAGTGGCGCGGTGCCGCGCGGGATGGCGTTTGGCGCGAAACGGGGCTCGTGAAAGAGCTTCCGAAAACGCTGAAACGCCGATGGGCCGTCCCGATCGGCGGTGGCTACTCGGGGCCGACCATCGCCGGAGGCCGGGTCTACGTGACCGATCGGGTCGAGGACCCGAACCGCGAACGGGTCCACTGTTTCGATGCGAAGACGGGGAAGACCGTCTGGACGCACGCCTACCCGTGTTCGTACGCGGACGTTTCGTACAAGGCAGGGCCCCGGGCGTCGGTGCTGGTCCACGACGGGCTCGCCTACAGTCTGGGCGCCGCCGGTCATCTGGTCTGCTTCGACGCCGCGAAGGGCAAGGTCGCCTGGTCGTGCGATCTCGGCGTGACCTACGACGTCGACATGCCAATCTGGGGCGTCGCGGCGTCGCCGATCATCGAGAACGACCTGCTGATCGTCCCGACGTGCGGGCGAGAAGCCCTTCTCGTCGCGTTCGATCGCAAGACCGGCGTCGAGAGATGGAAGGCGTTCACCGATCGTGGGAACTACTCTGCGCCGATCATCTTCGATCAAGCCGGCCAGCGGGTGCTCGTGTGTTGGTCCGGTGATCGCATCCTCGGCGTCGATCCCGCGACGGGGAAGCTCCAGTGGGAATACCCGTTCAAGTCCACTCGCATGCCGCTCGGTGTGGCCGATCCGGTCCGCCACGGTGACCTGCTCTTCTTCAGCGGGTTCTACGACGGATCGCTCATGCTGCGGCTCGATTCGAAGAAGCTCGCGGTCGAGAAGGTGTGGCGCCGGCGTGGGCAGAACGAGCGACGAACGGACGCGCTCCACACGATCATCTCCACGCCGTTCATCCGCGACGGCCACATCTACGGCGTCTGCAGCTACGGCGAGATGCGATGCCTGAAGCTCGACGATGGTGAACGCGTGTGGGAGGACCTGACGGCCGTTCCCAAGAGCCGCTGGGCGACCATCCACTTCGTGCAGAACGGTGATGACACCTGGATGTTCAACGAACGCGGCGAGCTCCTCATCGGCCGGCTGTCCCCGAAGGGGTTCGAAGAGCGGTCGCGCGCGTTCCTCATCAAGCCGACTCGCGGCCAGCTCAACCGCCGCGGCGGGGTCTGCTGGTCGCATCCGGGCTACGCGTACGGCCACGTCTTCGCACGCAACGACGAAGAGCTCGTGTGCGTCGATCTTCGCCAACGCTGACGTTGCGGGGGATCCCGCTTCTGCGGTTCAGTGTTCGCGGCCTGCGGCGTCAAGCGCGTCCGCGAGGTGCTCGTAGGCTCCGATGTCCGGCGCTCCGTCACGCGCGGCACCCGTGAAGTCCGGCGGTGCGATGGTCGGGTCGCCAGCGTCGCGGCAGGGGCTCGAGCCGAGGAGCGCGAAGTCCGCGGCCGACATGGGCGCGTCGGCGACGAAGCCGAGGTCAAGGACATCGAGCGCGTTGATCTCGTGGGCCTCGGCCCACTGGGCGAACGGGACGTCGCTGCCGGCGAAGAACCGGTTGGTGTCGTTGCGGTTGAATGCGTTGTGGCGGCCGCGGACATAGCTGCCGGCGCGGAACACGTGATAGTGACCGGGGGAGACTCCGGGGCCCAGGCCGAGGATGCAGTTTTCGAGCTGCAGCGTTCCCGGCGCGGTGCCCGTGAACGGCGCCGCGAGCGCGCTGGCGTTGACGCCTGTGCCGGGGTTGTCGTTGTCGGAATACAGCGTGCAGTTGCGGGCGATGATGGTCCCGCCGTTGCTCGGTAACAAGAGGACGCCGGGGGTCGAGCCGAGCATCCGGATCACGCAGCTCTCGAAGAGCATGCGCGTCCCGGTGGCGACGGGGAAGTCGGTCGTGGCCATCGCGTTGAGGTACGGGTGAGGGACGCGGTCGAGGTCCCACGTGATGTCGCAGCGGTGGAACGACGTGCTCGTGTCGTTGATGCTGGCCAGACGACGGAAGTGCGTGAACGTGCACTCGTGGCAGGTGATGGAAGACTGACCATGCGCGCTGACGGCGTCGCCGTGGACGGAGTTCGACGGTGCATCCGGCGCGATGTTCGTGAACGTGGTGCGGCGGATGGTCAGGCGGGCGTGGTCGGAGCTGTCCCAGCCGTCGTTGGCCTGGTTGCGGCAGACGCAGTCGACGCCCACGACCGTCGCGTCTCCGTTCGCGTGCAGGCCCATGCGTCCGCCGTCGGTGATGCAGCGCTCCACTTTCGCCGAGCCGCCGTCGATGGAGACGCAGTCGAACGCGGGGCCGGAGTTTCGGACGTCCAGGTCGCGCAGAACGGTCCCATCGCGCCCCGGAGCTACGATGGTGATCGCGGCGCCGCCGCCATCGACGACCGGCGCGGCACCGGATCCGTATGCACCCAGCGTCAGTCGATCCACCGGGACGACGAACGACTCGTTCCACGTGCGTCCGCGCTTCAAGTGGATGACGTCACCCTCGGCGACGGCGGACGCCGCCATCGCGAGGGTTCGCCACGGTTGCGCCTGTGAGCCGCCGGTGTCCACGTCCACACCGTCGGCGCTGTCCAGATACCAGGATGTCATGAGGCAGGGCTCCGCTGCGAGGGGGCGGCGCCCAGAGGCTACCGCAGACCGGCGTTCGCAGAGCCGCTGTCCCTCAAAGCTGGCGGAACCTCAGGACGTTCGATGCGCGGATGCCGAGCGGAGTGGTTCCGTCGATGTAGAGCGCCTGCAGACGGATCTCGTCGCCCGGGTTGAAGATGCCGGCCGGGATCGGGATCGCGGCGTACGGGTCATTGACCGCGAGTGGGGTGAAGATCCCACCGGCTACGAACGGCGTTCCGGCAACGCCGAGGCCGTCACCCAGCGCAAGGGCGGTCCCCGCAGGAATGGACAGCCCGTGAACGACCTCGAAGTTCGGGACGGATCCCAGCGGACCCAGGATCGGAGTCACGGCCGCGATCGTCGAGGCCGGCGGGACGTTGGCGAAGATCGTGGCGGCCGCACCCGCGATGCCCGGGAACGTACTCTGCAGACCGAATCCCAGCGTGGACGGCGCTGAGAACGTGAGCGTCCCCCCGGCCGGCGTGCTGCCATTGACCGTTCCGGCCAGGAGCGGCAGCGCCGGACACGGCAGCGTCGAGCTGTTCGCCCGGATGATCAGGTCGCTGGCGTAGTCGCGCCAGTAGACGAGGTCGAGCCGGCTGTCGCCATCGAGGTCGGCGAGGATTGATGCGCGGCCGTGGTCGTTCAACGACACGGGGGCGAGGAACGTCCCCGTTCCGTTGCCGGCGTGGAGGTGCATCTCACCGAACGGCCCGCAGTTCTGGGTCTGGCTCGGGAGGATGCACGGCGTCCATTCACCGGACGTGACCAGGTCGGGGACACCGTCACAATTCACGTCGCCGATCGAGAGGTCGTAGCCGTGGGGGATGGGCACCGAGGCGACGGTGATGAAGCTCGGCGACATGCCGGGCGTCGTGGTGTTCCGGTGGACCTCCGCCGTGAGGCAGTCGAACAGGCCCACCGGGGTGGAGGTCATCGTGACGACGTCCAGCAGCCCGTCCTGGTCCATGTCGGCGAGACGGACCTTGCGGATCGAAGCCACCGGGATGATGGGGCCGAGGAGGAAGAACGGCGAGCCTGGGACCGACGCGTTGATGATGATCCGGACGCCGGAGTTCGTCGCGGTTCCCGGAGCGAGCTGGGGTCCGAACGCGATCGCCGCGTCCACGTCGCCGTCACCGTCGATGTCCCCGAGGACCCAGTCGATGTTGGACTCGTCACCGGATAGCGGCGGGGTCGTGATGCTCGCGCCGAAGGACAGGTTGCCGGCGGCGGTCGGTCCGTTGTTGAAGATGATGCGGGCGCCGTCGTTGGTGCCCATGGTGAGGAAGTTGCTCGTCGACTCCTGGAACACGAGGTCGCGCAGGTTGTCGCCGTTCAGGTCGACAGCTGCTGCGAGCTGCGCGCGTGGATTGAACCCGCCACCGGACCCGTTGTTGACGGTGATGAACCCGTCGAAAGCGAAGCTCATCAACCCGGTGTTGCGCAGCAGGTACACCCGGTAGGACGACGACGGCACCGACGTCGGGCTGCCGAAGTTCACCACGATGGCGAGATCGACGTCGCCGTCGCCGTCGAGGTCTTCATCGACGGTCCGGGCGCCGGAGAAGTTCGTCGTCGGCAGGACCGCGGACGCCGCGAACGTCAGCACGAAGTTCCCAGCGGCGGTCGAGGAGAGGATGACGACCTCCCCTTCGAGCGTGGCGACGATGTCCTGGTCACCGTCAGCGTCCATGTCGGCGATCCGCAGGATCGGTCCGGGGAACGTCAGTGGCGGTCGGTTGTAGACCACCGCGGCCGGGCCGAATTGAGCGGTCGAGGTGGAGACGAAGGAAAGAGAGGCCGCTGAGAAGATCAGAAGACGCAGCATGGCAGGGCTCCGAAAGGGGGGGGGCGGGTTCGGGGGCGGTCGGCCCGGACGCTCGCTAGGTGTGCCAGCTCCGCTCGATGTGACGGAGAATCTCCCCGGAGCCGCGAATCAAAGGGGGGAGAACGGCGGAAGCGCGCATGCAGGCGCTGCGCGCGCTCCACTGCCGACCGGCTCTAGAGCACGGTGACGTCGAACGTCGTGGTGAACGAGAGCTGGGCCAATCCGGCGCTGCCCGAGAGCACCGCGGCCTGGAGCGAGAACGTCGCACCCACGGGCACGGTGTTCGGCAGCTGCGCGGCGACGGTGTCGGTCGCGTTCGGACACGCGAGGATGCCCGACACCTGTGTCAACTGGCCCTGCGCCAGGATGATGATGGGATCGTCGAGCATGAGGCCGTTGTACCAGACCGGCGACATCAGGCAGCGGTTCGCACCGGCCGAGATCCCGATCAGATAAGGCATGTTGAAGTCGCCGCGCACGGTCAACGTCACCGTCTCACCGCCGGTGATCTGGACGGGTGTGGCCGTACACGAGAACCCCCAGCAGAACGTCCCCGCGGTCGCGGTCGTCTGCCCCTGCCAGAGGAACCCCGCGGCCCCCGCAGGGTACTGCGCCGACGCGACGGCACAGAGGACAAGCAAGGCAGCTAGCGTCTTCAAGACCATGTGAATCTCCGGTGGGCGACCCGGCTGCACGAGGGAAGCTACGCAAGAAGTGTAGCCCAGCCGCCGGTCTGGATGACACGCCGATCTCCGAGATTCGTCCCGAGCGGATTCGAGCATTGGGGGTTCGCTCCGGCGGGAGCGCGGACGTCCAGAGCACGTGAAGCAATCTGCTCTGCCGGGATGCGCTGGACAATCTGTGCGAGCGCTACTCCTTGCCGCTACGCAACCACGCCAGGAGGTCGAGGATCTCCGTGGCGTCGAGGGTGACGAGGAGGCCCGTGGGCATGGCGGAGGACGTCATCTTGGTTTTGTCCTCTACGTCGGACTTCTTGATGATCGTGATCGCCTTGGGGTCCTGGAGCTTGGTGTTCACGTGGAGGGCGTCGGCGGTTTCCTTGACGATGCGGCCGTCGATGAGGTCGCCTTCGGCGGTCTCGATCAGGTAGGTCTCGTAGCCCTCCTGGATGGCGAGGGAGGGTTCGAGGATGTGGCGGAGCATCTCCTTGGCGGTGTACTTGTCGGGGACCTTGGAGAGGTCGGGGGCGCTCTTGATGCCGTGGCCGTTGAGCCAGTGGCACTTCACGCAGCCGGCGGCGGTGAACATGGCTTCGCCGTTGGCGACGGAGCGGCCCTTGGTCCAGCCCGGGGCGACCTTTGATTCGAGGTCCGCGTAGGCCCACATCTTGACGAAGCGGCGGGCGGGGGCGGTACCTGCCTTGGCGACGACGGGGGCCGGCTGGGCGTTGGGGTCGAGCTTGGCGACGACGCGCATCGCACCGTTCATGACCCGCCAGTGGCCGGGGAACGTGCACACGTAGGGGTAGCGGCCGATGGTCTCGGGCGCGACGAACGTGACCCGGGTCGTGGCGCCCGGAAGCAGGAGCGACGAGTGCCAGAGGATGTCGTCCGTCTGCGGGATGTAGTTCGGGTTCCTCACCCCGTCGAGCGCCTCCGCCGCGACGCCGACCGCCTTCAGCCGGCCCGGCTTGGTGATGACCAGGTTGTGGGGCATCACGTCGTTGTTCTGGAAGATGATCGCCACCGGCTTGCCCGCTTCGACCAGGATCTCCTTGCGGTCGTAGAGCATCTCGTGGGGAACGGTGCGGATGAGGAGCGTCGTACCGGCGAGACCGGAGAGACGGTCGCGCATCGCCTTCGCTTGCTCGTCCGGCAACGACCGGGCGAGTCGCTTGCCCGTCTCCAGCGCGGCTACGACGTGGGGCGCGGTGCGCTGCTCCTTGGGCAGACCCGATGCGTACGCCGCGATCGCATCCACGACCGGCTCGACGCCCCCCGCGGGCCAGCGGCGTTGCGGGGTGTGGTCGACGAGGTAGACCGCCGACTCCAGGAGCGAACCTTCACCGATGAGTCGGGCCGCGTCCTGGAACTTCTCCGCCTCGTTGCCCGGTGCGTGGGCGATCGCGCGGATGGCCGCGGCACGGATGGTGTCCGCGATTCCCGTCGTCAGCGCGGAGCCAGGGATGCGTCGCTTCTTGAACCCGGGCCCGCGCCACGAGACGACGAGTCCGTCGCCGCCGCCCTGGTCGTAGTAGGTCACCGCGATTGCGTGGGGCCCCGCGCCGAGACGCAGCGCCCCCTTCTTCTCCTTCATCCCGTGGGAACCGTCGTTGTTCACGACCTCGCGACCGTTGATGTAGAGCCGCGACCCGTCGTCCGAGTTGGTGAAGAAGACGTAGCGGCCTCCGCGCGGGCAGTGGATGGTCCCGGTGAACATCACGCCGAAGGCATCGCGCACCTTGATCAGGGGCGACTTGATCGTGAAGTCCTCCACGCGTCCGACCGTCTCGGGCTTCAGCTCCTGGAAGGTCGTCAGCTCCGCGTTCTTGGGAGTGCCGCGGTAGAACGCCAGCTGCACTCCGGGGACGCCCGCGCTCTCGTCCGTGGTCTGCATGCCCGCGGGGACCACGAACATCAGCGGACGCAGGTGCTCGTAGGCCGACGCACGAAGGTCGGAGCGGGTGACCATGGGTACGGCGCCGAGGAAGGCAAGGAGCCCCTTGCGGCTGCTCGACGCCCCGCGCCACGAAGCCTCGACGTCGCCGTCGATGCTGATGAGCCCGGCGTACGCGAGCTGCTGCGTCTCGATCTCCTGGCCGTTGCGGGCGAGGTCCTCGAGGTCGGCGCGCGGCGGAGCGTCGGAGTTCGCGATGCGAGTTTGCAGCAGCTCGCCGAGCGCGTGCAGGACCGCGCGGCCGTGCATCATGCGGCCGTGGTCGTCGACGTCCTTGACCGCGTCGACGACGATCGCGGACACGGACTTGCCTTCGGTCTTGGCGAGCTCCTGCGCCGCCTTGAGCCGGGTTGCGTCATCGACCGTGCGGCGCGTGAGGATCACCCGCAGCACCGCCGGGACGCGGGGCAGGGCCACGAGCTCGGCGTCGGAGACGAGGCCGAGCAGGTAGGAGATGGCTTCGGGATTGTCGGCGGCGACGAGCTGGCCCCGGCGGATGGCCGCCTTCCACACGGGATCGAGCGCGCGCATCGTCTCCTTGAGCGCATAATCGATGAAGCGGTCAGAGGGGTGACGCTTGGCTTCGAGAGCGGCCGCGACGGCGTCGGCGGAGCCGAAGAAGCTGGCGGCCACGATGGCCTCGAGGCGGACGCGGGGATGCGGATCACGGGCCTGCCGGGAGAGCAGCTTCAGCGCACCATTGACCCGAGCGTGGGTGTAGCGGAGTACGCGCGTTGCGGCGGCGCGCGCGCGGTAGTCCTTCGACCGGAGCACGCGTTCGAGCAGGCCCTGGTTCACGACGTTGTGCTGCTGATGCAGCCACAACCCCTCGAGCATGTGGTGCTCGTAGTCGGCCTCGTTGGGGTTCAGGCGGCCGATCCAGGCCTTCGCCGCAGTGATCACCTCGTTCGAGTCGCGCGCCGACAGCTCGATGCGGGCGCGATAGCGGACCCGGTCGGCCGGGTCCTTGAGCAGATCGAGGAGCACGTTGATCGGGCTTCCCGCGATGTCTGCGGGCTTCTGCAGCGGCCGACCCTTGTAGGTCACGCGGTAGACACGTCCGTGACGGTGATCGCGGCTCGGGTCGCGCAGGTGGTGCTGCATGTGCCCGATGATCGGGTTGTACCAGTCGATGAAGTACAACGCGCCGTCCGGGCCGACCTCGAGATCGGACGGACGGAAGCTCTGATCGGTGCTGGAGACGATGGAGTCGACCTGGGTGGCGGAGAACCCGGAGTCGGCGTCGTGGACCTTGAACTGGAAGATGCCGCGGAAGCCGATGACGTTCGCGTCCAGGTAGTTGCCCTGGTACTCCTCGGGGAAATGCGTGCTCGAGAGGATCTCCGTGCCCGGGGAGGGACGGCTCGGCTGCTGGAAGAACGTGAAGTAGCCGGGGTGCTTGGCGGGGTGCTTGATGTACCCCGAGAACGGCAACGCGTAGTAGTTCCGGTTGCCGGTGCCGTCGGTGCAGAAGTCCTGGCCCCATCGGTCGAACACGTGCCCGTGTGGGTTCGCGAAGTTGTAGGGGACGTAGCGGTCGACGCGGTAGGTCCGCGGGTCGAAGCGCCACACGCAACCGTTGTGGTTGCGCACCGGACCGTGGACGCTCTCGATCTGGCTCTGGTGGAACGTGCCCTCCTGGAAGTAGAGCGCGCCGCCGGGTCCGATCACGAACGAATTCGCGGCGTGGTGCGTGTCCCCGGACGAGAGTCCGTGAAGCACCCGCTCCCGGTGGTCCGCGACGTCGTCGCCGTCCGTGTCCTTGAGGAAGACGAGGTCCGGACACTGCGCGACGATGACGCCGCCGCCCCAGAACTCGAAGCCCGTCGGGTTGTGGAGATCGCCCGCGAACGTCTTGCACACGTCCGCCTTGCCGTCCTGATCCGTGTCTTCGAAGATCAGGAGCTTGTCGTTCATCGGCTTGTCCGGCTCCCAGTGCGGGTAGGTCGGCCAGACGGCGACCCAGAGGCGGCCCTTGGTGTCCCACGCCATGCGGACGGGGTTCTGCAATTCGGGGAACTGGTTCTCGCAGGCGAAGAGGTTCACCTGCATGCCGGGCGCGACCGTCATGTTGGCGATGGACTTCTCGCCGTCGACGTAGATGTGCACTCCGCCCGGACCCTTGCCGGGCTTGTTCGTCTTCACCCGGATGTAGGGCGGGGTCGGGTCGTCGGTGGGGGGCTTCTTCCCCTGCGCGATCGCCCAGATGCGGCGGTCGCGGTTGTTGCACATCGCGTCCAGGATCTCCATCTCGCGCTGCAGCACCGTGCGGTTGGTGATGCCGTCGACGAACTTCAGGTGCGAGCGGCCGCCGTAGACGTTGAAGCCGTCGGTCGCGCGATATCGGTTGAACCAGCGGAGGTTCTTGTCGAGGACCACCTTGCGCAGCGGGGTGAGGCGGCCCGCGTCGGGAGCTTTGGTATCGCCGAGAAGTGCGCTCTCGATCACCCGGGCGAGGACGCGATTGCCCTCGTCGGTCAGGTGGAGTCCGTTGATCGTGAGCCGCTTCGATCCGGCGGCGAGGTGCGCCTTCATCGGGGAGAAGAGGTCGACGAACGGGACGTCGTTGGCCTTCGCCACCTCTCCCATCGCCGTGACGTAGGGGAGCAGTCGCGCGTTCTGGACCTTGGCGTCGGGGAGGTTCCGGTCGCCAGTGTCCTCGAAGGGGATCGGCGAGAAGAGCACGAGACGCGGCGCCGAGCGGCCGTTATAGAGCTGCTTGCGGGAGTGGGCGATGAAGGCGGCGAGGTCGGTCCGGAACTTCGGCGTCTCGGTCTCGAACGACTCGTTGTAGCCAAAGAACGCGAAGATCACGTCCGCCTGGCACCGCTTCAGGTAGTCGTCCCAGCTGCCGAACCCGGCCGTTCGCTGCGACACCGTCAGCGCGTCGGCGGAGAAGCCGAGGTTGCGGAACGAGAGCTGGGGCTCGGGCAGCCGGAGCTGGAGCCGGCTCTCGAGCCATCCGTGGTGCTGCATGCGTTCGGCGAGTGCGTTGCCGAGGAAGCAGATGTGGTCCCCCTTCTCGAGCTTCACGGCGCGGACGGTGGGTGGGTCGACGGACGGGTCGTCGAAGCTGGTCCACAGCAGGACGGGTGCGAGCAGGGTCAGGGAGGCGAGGGTACGGACAACGACACGCATACGTGGGATAGACATCGTGGTGGAACTCCGCCACGAGGTTACTCGATCGCGCACGGACGAGACCTGCACGCATCAGACCCACCGGCCCTCGGCTGTCAGTCGGTCGGTGCTTCGGAGATTCCGAGCCGATCGGCGAGCGAGGCGGGGACGAAGAAGTGGCTGACGCTGATCGACGGGTTGTAGCCGGACGGCGGTGGGTAGGGGTAGATGGTCCGGGTCCTGCTGCAGAAGGCCGACGCGCGGACGTATCCGGCGCGGCGCGCACACTCGCTCCAGGCTGCGCGTAGCGGGTGCCCGAGGCGCGGCTGCGGCCGCGGGTCGGCGGGCCGCAACCCCTGGCCCGATTTCTCGTGCACGTACTTGAAGCCTGCGTGATAGGTGTTCCAGGCCGTCGCCCGCAGGTCGTCGATGGAGAGCGCGCTCTCCTCGGTGAAGAGCAGGACGATGCCGGCGTCGTGGTAGCCGCGGAATACGTCGACCATGCCGTCGTCGGTCTGCTGGCGCACTTCGTGGAACCCGTTACCTACGAGCATGACGGCACCGTCGGGGTCGAGCCCGTGGCCGCGAAGAGCCTCGATGAGGGCGTCGGGCCCACCGATGTCGGACTGAACGAACTTCATCGCTGCGGGGAGGCGGCCGTGGCTGCGCTCGTCCCGGGCAGCTTCTAGCGCGGCGTCTTCGAGGTCCGCGCCGACGTAGCTGATCGTCGTGTCGCCCGAGCGCTCGAAGCGCTGGCGCGTCGCTTCGCCGCGTCCAATGGCGTGCTCGATGAAGAGGGCGTACTCGAACCCGGTGGCGGCGCAGAAACGGTCGAGAGCGTCGTTCGCGCGGCGGAACGTGGTTCGGTTGGCGTCCTGGCTCGCGCCGACGTTCTCGCCGCGCTGGACCCACACGCGTCCCGGGCCGCGCTCGAGAATGTCGCGCCCGTGGGTCATGTACGGGTGATAGGTTTCGATGATCCCGAACGGACCGGGACCGCGGGAGAAGCCGCGGGCGCCGACCCGGGTCACGAACCGCTCCAGCCGGGCCAGGGCCGCGTCGG
>NZBC01000058.1 GCA_002687715.1 Planctomycetota bacterium
CCCCATCGACACCGGACCAGTGCTCATGGAGATTGGGTGCGCCCGGCTTCATGGCCTCCTCGATGTCGAAGACCGCAGGGAGCGGTTCGTTCATCGGAAGTCCACGTGGTGAATCCGCCCCCCGGCGAGAACTCCGGGTCGGGGTCCACGTCGGCCCACAGGGTCTTGGCATCATCCAGTCGATACGTGGGCGCTCCCCTCAGGGGAGCATCGCCACGCGGCCGCGCCCGCGGCCGCGTGGTGAGCCCTGCCTCCGCCTTCCGGCCCTTGCCCATCGCCATTCCGACGATGAGACCAAACAGACCGCCCGTGAACAATCCGAAGATGAAACCCATCCTGCGACCTCCTTTGACTCAGCCACCCACCCTGCCACCGACCGGTTCAGATGGCAAAACCGGGTGCGGCGTCGGATAAGATGCGGAACGCCCGAGCGCGACTCGCCGGCAAGGAAAGAACAGCGATGCAGCGTCCCGTTTCCGTGACCCTGCTGCACTTGGCTCTGCTCCTGGCCGTGACGACGATGGTCGCCGCGCAGCCCGAAGAGCTGGGTCCCCCCGTCCGCGTGAAGGTCGGCGGCAAAGACCTGCACATCAAGGACGGACATCCCGTCCCCCTCGTCGTGGATTGGGATCACGACGGGAAGAACGACCTCCTCCTCGGTCAATTCGATCGAGGACGCCCGAGGTTCGACCGAAACCTGGGAACGAAGCAGGCCCCCCGTTTCGACGCGCATACCTACGTGCGCGGCGGGGGACGCGCCGTCTCCGTGGAATCAGCGTGACGCGTCGGTTTCGGTCCGCAGTTGGCGGACCTCGATGGTGACGGACACGAAGACCTGATCTCCGGCGGATGGCGCGCCGTCGTCTATCGCTGGCCCGACCGGCAGCTCCGTGGTTTCAGCAAGCGCGAAGTGCTCGTCGCGAGAGCGGATACTCCCAAGGACGATCCGTACGCCGGCTACGAGTATGGCGAGCTGCAGGCGGGCGCGGTTGCGACCGGGGATCTCGACGCAGACGGAGACACTGACCTCGTCGTCGGCACGGTTTTCGGACGCATCTACGTCGTCGCGAACGAAGGCACGCGCAGCGCACCGAAGTTCGGCAAACCGACAGTCTTCGTCGACGGGCGCATCGATCCGCGGTTTCCGAAGCGGTTCTCGAAGGCGGGCCCCGTACTCGCAGATTGGGACGGCGACGGCGACCTCGATTTCATCGTCGGCTCCGAATCGACGGGAGTCCTCCTCCTGTCGAATGTCGGCACGGCGGAGAAACCCAAGCTCGGCAGAGCCGTCACCCTGCATGAGGGCAGCGCATTCATCGAAGACGGTTGCCGCTTCAAACCCACGGTCGCAGACTGGACCGGCGACGGGCGGCTCGATCTCGTCATCGGTGAATGCCGGTTCAAGATGACGAACGCGGGCTTCGGCACCCATGGCTACGTCCTGGTGAGGCTAGGCAACGGAAAGTAGGTCCCAATGCGCAACGCGGCGTTCCCCTTCGTCGTCTCATTGATCCTCGTCGTGCTCCCCCCACTGTGCGCGCAGCACACCGACCAGGACACGGACGGCGACGGACTGTCCGACTTCCACGAGATCCACAAGTACAAGACGGATCCCAAGAAGAGGGACTCGGACGGCGACGGAGTGCCGGACGGCGATTGGAACGAACGCCGCGAATGGACGTACTCGATCCGCAGCGTGATCCAGGTCATGCCACCAGTGAACCGAGCGGCGCTCGTCGACGACTATCAGGACGGCCGGGTCCTCGACGTCGTGGGTGACGAGTATGTGGAAATCGAGGTCGTGCACTACCCGCTGAACTCCGTCGACCGCGCCATCGGAGCCTCGTCGAAGTGGCGCAGTCCCCCGGACGAGCTGCGCCGGTATCTCGAGCCCCGGCCCGCCGCTAACTTCGACCCGAAGATGCGCAGCGACCTGCTGGCCGCACTGAAGAAGGACGGCATCGACCCCGCACGGCTCACCGACGCCGACGCGGCGCGCAAGGTCACTGCGTGGGCGTTGGTGCGGGCTAAGCGCAGCCAACTGTTCGCGACGTATTGCGTGCACTTCCCCAAGGGCAAACCGGCAGTGCGACCCGGGTGCGAGAGCCTCTTCAATCGTTCGCGCAAGGACGCGACCTGGACCGACGGCGACATCTTCCAACGCGATATCCTCGGCCGCGGCATGTTCTACGCCAAGACGCGCGGGAACTGCACCTCGACCGCTACGTATCTCACGACCGTGTTGCGCGCGATCGGTCTCCCGACGCGGCAGGTGCTCTGCATCCCGGTCGTCGATGCATCCGACCCACACCAGCTACGCCTCGTGCGCGACCGCATCACGCACCACGCCGTGCGGCGCACCATCCGCCGCGGGGTGAAGCGTCTCGGCCAGGCCTTCGCCTCACATACGTTCAACGAGGTGTGGGTCGACGGCCGCTGGCGGCGCCTCAACTACACGAACCTCGGACAGAACATCCTCGACGAGGCGTACTTCGGTCTGCTCACGCACGTCAACACGTTCGACGACTTGAGCGACGCAGGCCTCTCACGAACCTGGGGCACGCGGTACGCGCAGGGTTACAAGAGCGCGGCGTTCCGCGGCTCGAACCCCTACTCGGCGCTGACGCTCTCCGATCGCTTCGGCACGCACGCGAAGATCGCGAACCCCAAGGTCGAGGACGTCGACGCGACGGAGCTCAGCGTGACGCTCGCCTACTGGTTCCAGTCGTCACATCGGCCGTCGACGATCCCCGCCGACGCGGTGAAGAACGACGGATCGGGGCACGTGCTGATGCACGTCGACTTCGACGGCTCGTTCTCCGAGATGACGGAGCTCTACTGGCAAGTCGACAAGAGCTTCACGTTGACGGCGACGGGCCAGCCGACGCTTCGAGCCAACGCCGAGCTCGGTTGCTGGGGCAACGAGTTCTACCTCCGCATCCCCAAGTCGGAGATGGCGCGGATGAAGAGCGGGGTCGCCTACCGGATCGTCCCACGCAACGAGAGGAAGGCGGGCAAGTGGAAGATGGCGAAGGACGTCCGCCTCGAACGGGGCAAGGGCGTCGTCACGTCCACGCCCAAGTCCCACACGTCGATGACGATCGAGAAGGCGTATTGGGGGACCGACCACGACGCGCCCGCCATCGTCCGCCAGAACCTGCCCAAGGACGGCCACGGACACTTCTTCATCCACGTGAAGGAGTGGAACCCACTCCGGGGCGGAGATCAACTCAAGGAGTTCAGCCGCGCCGTGGACCGGGAGTTCGACCTCGTCGCGGATGGACGGACCAAGGTCCTGGCGACGTGCTCGATCGGAAGCGTCGCGTCGAGCTCGGGCCACCTCCGCGAGTTCCACCTCATCGTGCTCGAACCGCACCTGGCGAAGCTGATCCCCGGCGTGGCATACACGCTCGCCCCCCGCAACAAGAAGCCCACCCACCAGTGGAAGGTCGCCAAAGGTGTGCGGGTCATCCGTCCGGAATAACCGGGCCGCCTGAATCGTCCCGTAGGATGGAAGGCGACGCGAGCCGGTGGAGCGGCGTCCGCGTCCCGGCGCCCCCCGATCAGGGGCCGCCTCATCTGGAGACACCACGCATGCGTGCCCATGCCGTCCTCGCGGCCCTGCTCCTGAGCCTGGCCGCCATCGCCCAGCCACCCACCGACTCGGAGAGCCTGAAGAAGCGGGTTGTCGAGCTCGAGAGGGAGATCGTCGCCCTGCGGGCCGAAAACGACCGCCTCAAGGCGGTGGAGAAGCGTCTTCAAGCCATCGAAAAGACCGCCCCGAGCCACGTGAAGGCCCGGCCGAGGACCAGAGCAGCCGGCCCGGAGACCATGCCGGCCATGCCCTACGACGAGGACCTGTTCTTCCTCGTCAAGAAGGTGGTGGACCAAGGCCGGGCTGACTTCACGGGCCGTACTCGGCACACCCTCGACATCGAGATGATCGAGCTGCCGCCGAAGTGCCGGAAGGACCTCGTGAAGGTCGCCATCCGAGGCTACGTCTACTACGAGCTCAAGGGCGGGATCCCGAACGGCGCACGCCGCTACCGCGTCGCTCTGGAGAACCTGGGAAGCGCCGACGCGAGATGGTGGATGGAGGCGCTGACGCCCCGCACCTTTGATGGCAAGACCGGGACGCCCTTGATCCATCGCCACGTATCGTTCGCGCGGGTCCCCACGGCCCACACCCACCAGAAGGGCTACGACGGTAACTCCGGGACGGTCAGGGGGTTCCGGGGCACGCTGTACTGGTACGAGAACAGCGTCTTCTTCCTGGAGGATGGCGTCCTCCGGATCATTGGCAGCGTGCCGGCCCGGGAGCACATCCGCTTCGCGCGTGAACTGAAGTAGGCCCTCCGTCGCGAGGGCGCCTCTTCTCTCGTGGAGTCCGCGCCCCTCTTGACAAGATTATTTGTCATGACTATTCTCCTGGTCATGCCTTCAGGCACCCCCACTCTGACTGCTCCCGACGTCCACTGTGTCCTCGACCCGGCTCGCGCGCAGACCCTGCTTCACCCGCTGCGGTTGCGAATCGTGGAGGAGGCCCGGGAGGCGACTTCGGCCACCGAGATCGCGGCCCGCCTCGACCTTCCCCGGCAGAAGGTCAACTACCACGTTCGCGCCCTCGCCGACGCCGGGTTCCTTCAGCCCGCCGGCCAGCGGACCAAGCGCAACATGGTCGAGAAGCGATGGGTGGCGTCGGCCCGGTCCTGGGTCCTTGCCCCCCAACTCCTCGGAGGCCTCGGCGTGGGCCGGCATCGCTTCGAGGACGCGTTCAGCGCGGGGGCGTTGCTGTCGCTGCTGGCCCGTGCGCAGGCGGAACTTGCCGGGGTGACCGAGGCCGCCCGTGACGAGGACCTGCACCTCGCAACCCTCTCCCTCAGCGCCGACTTCCGATTCGCCAGCCCCCTCCAGCGCGCGGCGTTCACCCAGGGGCTGCAGGTCGCGCTGGCCGAGGTGATCGCCCAGCACACCGAGCCGTTCGACCCGGCCGACGGCGAGCCGCATGGCCGACCCTTCCGGCTCGTCCTCGGCTGCTACCCCGTCATCCAAACGTCCGCTCCCCCGGCTCTCGTCTCAAGGCCTGGACCGCCCCGGTGAAGTTCGTCGACTGGTTCGTCGACGCGGGCGGCCGCGAGCTACGATCGGGGTCATGCGACTTCGCTTGCTCGCCGTCATCGTGACCGTGGCCGGAACCTTGCCCGCGCAGGACACGTTGCTCATCAACGGCTCCCCCGGTGCCTCCTCCGCACCGCTCGGATCGACGTTGGTCGTGCAGCTCGACGGTCCTGCCGGCACGGTGCACGTATGGGGCTTCGACACCGACCCCGGTCCGACGACGCTCACCGGAGGCGTCGTCGCGCCGATCGGGTTCTCGATGAACTTCGTGGACATCGGCGGCGGCGCACCCTTCCCGAGCTCCGGACGGCGCGTGTTGACGACGACGGTCACGAGCGACCCGGCGCTGGTCGGAACCACGTGGTACTCGGTGGCGGCGTTCGTCGATCCGACGGTCCCTCTCGGCGCGACGTTGACCAACGCTGCGTCGTTCACCGTGACCACACCGGGCACCCCGCGGCTCGCGCGCAACCCGCAATCACCAGACCTCGTCCTCGTCGGCAGCGCCGATCAGACGTTGCGCGGGGTCGGCGCGCTCAACACCGCCGGCTTGATGTCGAACGCCATGGGAACCGCGCCCGGGACCTTCAACCCGATACCCGTGAGCGCGGGCGAATCAGTCGTCGGCGCGGCGACGTTGGAGCCGGATCGTCTCACCGATTCCGCGGTCCTCGGTCGCGTGCTGGACATGGAGATCGGCGCTTGGTTGCGCTCCGCAACCGCGCTCAACACCGGCGAGAACGTCCTCCCGAATCCCGGACGCAGCTCGACGCTCCGACCGGGCGTCCCCGATACCCAGAACGGCACGACACCCGCCGGAATGATGGAGCTCATCCTGCCGGCGTTCGTCCCGCCACCGTTCCCACCGCTTCAACCGTGGGGACAGTACGTCTACGTCGCCGACGGCGATGCAGGCACGGTCCGCGTCCTGGACTCCTTCACGTGGACTCCGATCGCAACACTGCAGGGCCCGACGTCAGCCAGCGCGCTCGGCATCGCCCCCGACCTGTCGCGGCTCTATGCCTCTGACGCCGTGACCGGAACGCTTCACGTTTTCGACGCGAATCCGCTCTCCCCCAACTTCCACAATCAGCTCACCACGATCCAGGTCGGCCTCAACCCGATCGCCGTGACCGTGCAGCCGTCGAGCGAAGACGTGTTCGTCGCGAACTTCGGTGAGAGCACGGTCTCCGTCATCGACACCGGGACGCTGACTGAGATCACGCGCTTCAACACAGGACTTGGGCCCACCGACATCGCAGTGACGCCGCGCATGCTCGGCGTTGGCCTCACCCAGGCCTACACGGCGTTCGTCACCAATTTCTGGGATGACTCCGTGACCATCTGGGAATCCGACGCGCCCGGCCTCGGGTTCTTCGGCGTTGTCACGACGATCACCGGGTTCTCCGGCCCCAGGCGCGCGGTGTGGAACTGGCAGTCGTACATCTGGACCCCGGGAATCGGCGCCAAGCCGGGGGCGTTCATCGTCAACAGCACGGGCACGACCGTCGACGAACTCACGCTCTACAACTTCACCCTCGGGATCTGTCCTGGCTTCCCGCCGTGCTTCCCGGGTACCCGCTTCTACAGCATCCAGCGCTCGTTCGACTCGGCAGGCACGCCCGCGGCCGGAGCCTCCCCCACCGACGTCGCCATCGATCCCCTGTCCGGTCTCTACTCGATCGCACTGACCGGCGCAGTCGACAATAAGCTCATCTGCGACCCCGCCTTCGGCAACGGCAACGGCCCCACCGTCCTTCTCGTGGCGTACCCCTCGGTCGGCGTCGTCGTCCTCTTCGACTACACCTCCACGAACGTCCGCGGCACCATCGTCGTGCCGGGGTGCGAGCTACTGCACGCCTTCTACGACCAGTAACCTCGGCCGGTTCTCTTCATGCCGACGCCGCCGGATGGCGAAAGAAGGGGACGTAGAGCCCGAGAACCCCATCCGGGCCTGGTCCGTCAAACCTCTCCGTGGAGTCCCCGAATGCGCTTTGTCCCGCGCTGCCGTGTCGTCGTCCGTCTTCTGGTCTTCCTGATAGTGCTCGCGAGCCCAGCCGTCGCGCAGATCGTCGGCCCGCCGTGCGGGGCGGATGCCGGTCCGGCCCAGAGCGTCGACGAAGGAACCACCGTCACTCTCGACGGGTCGGCAAGCTTCGACGGTACCCTTACCGGCCTGACCTACACGTGGACGCAGAGCCAAGGCCCTGTGGTGACCCTGGATCTCACTGATCCCGTGCACCCCACTTTCACCGCGCCGATGGTCGAATCCGCAACCGTGCTGACCTTTGATCTGATGGTTGCGACTGGCATACCGGGCCTCCCGTGTCCGCCGTCGTCGGTCAACATCACGGTCAACAATGTCGTCGTCAACAACGCTCCCGTCGCCAACGCCGGCGCGGACCAGACCGTGAACGAGGCCACCGTGGTCACGCTCGATGGATCCACGAGTTCCGACCCCGATGGCGATGCGCTGACCTACTCGTGGACGCAGATCGCCGGTCCGGTGACGGTGAGTCTCGACTTGCTCGACCCCGTGCACCCGACGTTCACCTCTCCGCTGGTCGACGTCGGCGGCGCGACGTTGACGTTCGAGCTGATCGTCAACGACGGTCAGCTCCCGAGTGCGCCGTCGACAGTCGACGTCACGATCAAGAACGTCAACAACGTGCCCCTCGGGGACGCCGGTGACGATCAAACGGTGTGCGAAACAAACCTGGTCACCCTCGACGGATCGGGCAGCTTCGACGCAGACGGTGAGACGCTCGCGTACCTCTGGGTGCAGACGGGTGGCTTCCCGGTGACGCTCACGGACGCGATGGCGCCCGCCCCGGGTTTCGTCGCGCCGCCCGTGGGCCCCGCCGGCGAAGAGCTCACGTTCCAGCTCACCGTCTCGGACGGGGTCGATGTCGACACCGACGACGTCGTCATCACGGTGCTGAACCAGAACCAACCGCCCGTGGCGGACGCCGGTGAGGACCAGGTCAAGGACTCGGAGTCGGCCGTGGCGCTTGCGGGCACCGCATTCGACCCCGATGGCGATCTGCTCATGATCTCGTGGACCCAGGTCGGTGGACCGTCAGTCAGTCTGAGCGACGCCGCATCCTTGGATCCGACGTTCACCGCCCCCGCGGTCAGCTCCGGCACCGTCGACCTCGAGTTCACGCTCACGGTGAACGACGGCCTCGCCACGGTGACCGACAACGTCGTCGTGAGCGTTCGCGCGGTGAATGCACCGCCCGATTGCAGCCGCGCCCGTCCGAGCCGGCGGTACCTCTGGTGCCCGAACCACCGCATGCGGAAGATCCGCATCAAAGGCATACGCGACCCCGAATGTGACCCGGTGACCATCACCATCAACTCCGTGACGTCGGACGAACCGACGACCGGGCTCGGCTGCGGCGACACCGGACCCGACGCGGTCATCCGCGGATGCCGGGTCTACCTGCGATCGGAGCGCTACCGATGCGGCAACGGCCGCGTGTACCGGATCAACTTCACGGCCACCGACTCCGCTGGCAACTCCTGCAACGGTTCGGTGAAGGTCGTGGTCCCAATTCGCAGGTGCCGTTGGCGTCAGACGGTTGACGACGGCCAGAACTACGACGCGACGCAGTGAGGTAGCGCGTTCCGGTGGATTGAAGCGACTGCGTCGCCGCGAGCGGCGACGTTGACGAACCTGTCGGGAGACGCGGATCTGGAGACCCGCGCCTCCCGTGTGGTCTACTTCTTCGGCAGCTTGCAGCAGCCCAGCGAACCCGCCGCCAAGCCGCACTTGCCGCACTTCGTGGAACCTTCTGCGCAGCAGCTCTCGGCGCCGGTCGCGTGACCGCAGCCCGAGCAGAGGGCGACGTCCGTGCCCTTGCTCATCTTGCAGCAGCCCGGGGAACCCGCGTGGAGACCGCATTTGGCACAGGCCGCGGCGCCCTCGGCGCAGCAGGCCTCCGTGTGTTTGACCTGTCCGCAGCCGCCGCAGAGCATGTAGGCTGCGGCCGTGTCGCCATCGTGTTCTCCACTCGCACAGCCGCCGAGCATTGGCAGGGCCAGCGCCAGGACAAGCAGACTCCAGGTGACGTTCTTCATGGTTTCTCCTCCGGTGTTGGGACGGCACAAGGGTACACGATTCCAGGGCTTGCACGATTTCATGGAATCCCTGCGTTGCACCCATGGGCCCCTGTCGCTCCTCGCACCGACTGGCAGCTGTTCCCGGTGCTGGTGTGGTTCAGGTCCCCCCATACAAACGAAGATCATGATGCGTAGATTCCTTTCCACCCTCGGTTTGTGGGCCATGGCCGCGGTCATTTGCGCCGCGCAGCCCAATGTCATCCCCCCGAACTTCTCCGTGAGCCTCCAGGCGAACGGGATTGCCGCGTCCGGCGAGTCCATGGCGCTCGACTCCCGCGACAATGCCTACATCCTCGACCGGACCAACTCGCCGTTCAGCAGTGACTCGATCACCCGAGTGACCCCGAACGGCACGGTCACTCCCAACCACGTCACGAACGTCGGGCTGATCTCGCAGCTCGCGTACAACCCGGCGGACGGATTCTGCTACTTCGCTGCGAGTTCGCCGGTCCTGCCGGTGATCATGAGCAGCGTGCATCGCATCGAGCCCAATGGCGGCTCGACGCAGATCGGCAATGTCCCGCTGATCGTGCGCGGCCTGACCATCACCGACGACGGACGGTTCGTCTTCGGCGCCCAGGCCTCCGTTACCGGCCCCGGGCTGTTCAGGTGGACTCCCGGCACCGCGGCCATCGTCCCACTTGGCCCTGGGTTCGGGCAGAACGCCATCCTGCAATCGCTCGCCCGCACAGGTGACGTCCTCATCGCAGACGGCTTCGAAGTCCGTCGGTGGACGCCCCTCGCTATTGGGCCGTTGCCGTACTGGTCGCCCGGCGGCGTCATCCCCAACACGATTCCGCGTGTGAACTCGCTCGCGCGGTCCTCCGCAAACCAGAACGGCGTCGGCGCACTCATCGGCTTCAACGAGCTCACCACGCTCTGCATCTGCGGCACGGGTTTCGCGTTCCGTGGCGACCTCACCCAGGGATCGAACGCACCGTTCGCAACGGAGAACTACAGCGCTCCGCGCACGGGCCTGTGCTCGCTCGCGACCGGGATCCGGCAGAACATGGTTTGGTTGACCGACGTCGGGATCACGACGGGCGGCCAGCCCGGCAAGTTCCTCTGGCGCGTCGACCAGGACGTGGCCGTCAACTCACAAGGCAGCCTCATCGTCGACGTCCTGCCGAACCTGCCCATGGGCAGCAATGTCGTCTTCAACGTCTACGGCCCCGCCGCCGGCGGCGACCCGTTCGTGCTCGGGACCATTCCCCAGCCCACGATCGGCTTCAACGAGGTCTTCCTGCCGCCGTTCGGGTGGATGATGAACATCTTCCATCCGGCGTACGTCCCGCTCCTCGACGGGGTCGGCCTCTTCGGCCCGGCGAACCCGTTCGCGGTGATTCCGCCCGGTGGCGCGTTCCAGCTCTCGATCACGGTACCGCCGGTCGGCAACCTGGTCTTCGACCTTCAGGCGCTCACGCTGGCGGGCGACGCGCCCAACGGGTACTTCTTCATCTCGAACCTCACGACGGTCACTCTTCCTTGACCCCGCTGCGACGGCCGTCGCGCGGGTGCTACGCTCTCGCCGATGTCCGTCGCGCCGCTCGATCTCTCCTTCCCCTGGGGCCGGGTCCTCTGCAACCCGACCTGGCGGGTGTGGCTGGAGGAGCGTGGATACCTGTCCGCCGACGGACCACCGAGCGACGACCCCGACCGTTCGGTCTTCTTCTGCTCCAAGCGGCGGAGCAACGCGACGCGCTCCGATGGACTCGACGGCGTCACCGTCTTCGACAAGTCGCTGGTGGTCGACCGCGCCCGGAGCGTCCGGGATCTCCTCACGCGGCGACCGTCCGGGGTGTCTGCACGGCACGAGTTCCGCATGTTGGACTACGCCCGGTGCGCCGGCATCCCCGTGGCCTCTCCGATCGCCGCCATCGAGCACCGCAACGAGAGCCCTCGCGTCGAGATGCTGGTTACCGAAGCCCTCGCCGGCCGCGCGCTCGCCGACCTCGTCGCCGACCCGTCGCCGCCAATGGCGGAAGCACGCACCATTGCTGCCGCCGTAGGCCGCACGATCGCCCGCCTACACGAGTGCGGCCTGTCCTTCCCCTCCCTCTTCGCGAAACACGCGTTCGTCGATCTGGCCGATGAGGCGCCGGTCGTGGGGTTCCTCGATCTCGCCGACGCGACGACACGGTCGGCACCGTCCAGGACCCGGCGCGCCCAGGATCTGGCCGCGCTCGCTGCGACCCTGCCGCGGTGGCCCGTGCGCCGCTCGCTGCGGCTCGCCGCACTCCGCAGCTACCTCGCCGCCAGCAACGTCGCGTGGCCCCTGCGCGACATGTGGCGTGAGATCGGCGCGAATGCCGCGACCCGCGCGCGTCGCCGGCGGTTCCGGCGGTTCCTCGCCACCGCACCCGTCCCCCCGCTTCAAGAGCACCTCCCCGAACCCGGGCTCCGGGTGACCATGCACGGCACCGCCACACTCGAGGACCTCGAAGACGCCGGCGATGGATGGACGCAACCGGAAGGCGACGAGCTCGCGCGCCTCTGCGGCTCGGCTGACGAAGTCTGGCGGGTGTGGAGCGCGCTGCGCCTGTTCCACGCCTTCGACGTCGCCGGCGCTCGGCCCGTGGCTCATCGCGCTCTGGACGAAAACCGCGCCACCTTGCTCGCCTGCCCGTGGACCGCGAGCCCGCGACCGGTCGACCCAGAAGTCGGCGACTTCCTCCCCGACCTGCTCGAGTTGACCCGCGCCCTTTGGACAGCGGGCCTCATCCCGCGGCGCGGCTTTGTCGACACATTACGAAGAGACGACGCCGGCCGACTTCATCTCGCCCCCGACGTCCCCCTCGACGCCCCAACGATCGTCCGCTCACGCACACTTGCCGCGTCCATCCGGGTACTGTGCGAAGACCTCGAGGCCCATGGCGTTTCCGACGCCGCCGTGCGCGACGTGCGCGCTGCCTGGCCCTCAATCGCAAGCGACTGCGCCGCGCCGTAGCCCAGCTACGCTGATCGGTAGCAGGTCGTTTCAGGAGAGCAGAGACCTGGGGAGAACCCTCGTCAACGCACGTTGGTCGCAGCTAGCGCTTCGCGCAGAACGCGTCGGTCACCTTCTTGCAGGCGGGGTCGTTCTTCAGAGCAGCGTATCGCTCATCCGTCAGGACGAGATCAGCGAGATCCGGATTGCCGGCGTAGGCCTGATGGAGATCCTGGCTCGCGCCCTTCGCGTCCTCCAGCGCCAACCGCACCCGGGCCCGCGCGAGCCGCGCCCACGGATCGTCGCCGTCCTCCGCAACGAGGCGGCCCGCCGACTTCAACGCAGTCTTGGCGCCGCCGAGGTCCACCTGCGCGTGAACGCTGCGGATTGCATACTGCCGACGTCGTGACTTTGCGCCGCGGGCCGAGGCCCGGCGCCAGATCACGAGCGCGTCCTGATAACGCCCCACCTTCTCGAGGGCGCCCCCCAGTACCCGCAGTCCGAGGCCATCGGACTTGAGCTTCGCGGTGCGCGCTTCAGCCACCGTGACGATCTCGTCGTGGTCACCGCGGGCCCGCGCCTCACGAACCTTGCGGAGGAACAACTTCGCGGCCTGCACGGACGCGGATTGTCGTTTGTAGTCTCTCGACCTTCTGAGCGCCGCCAGGCTCGGCTCCCCCGAGACCGTTTCGATGAGCTCCCAGTTCGCCCGCAACGCGGGCAACATCTCCTTCATCGCGCGCCTGGCGTCGCCGCCGGCCGCCTTCGACCACGCCGAGCAGAATCTGACCAGCTCCGGACGCCCGAGCGCGCGCGCCGCCAGGGCCGCGAATCGCTTGCTGCGCGGGTCCTTCGCGGCCGCGAGGGTGAATGCCGCCTCACGGTGAAACGTGCTGAGACCCGCCGCGTGCGCGGCCGGCCTCGCAGTGTCGATGATCTTCGTCGCCTCCTCGAGGCTCGACTCGCGCCGCAAGGCGAACACACGCCACGCCAGCGCCCCCGCGTGACCGGCGGCCCGCTTCAGGACGTTCTCCGTGATGCGGCGCAACCCCGCGTAGTCCTTGAACCGGGAGAGAACAGGAGCCGCAGCCGTCATGATCGCTTGCGGGTCCGCACCGTGTTCCAACGCACGATTCCACGCGGCGGCGGCGGCGCCGCCGTCCTCGTTCGCGACGTGCAATCGCGCGACTTCGAGATGCCACCGCACCGAAGTCGGGTCTCTCTTCAGCGCTCCTTCGTAGAGCGCGAGGGCACCTGCGATCTCCCCGACGCCCTCACATTCCCTCACCGTCTTCTCGAGACGTTTCTCATCCACGGCGAACGACCCGAAGTAGCGTCCGAGCCACTTCGCCGACTCGCCCGTTTGGTCGTCGCGGGTTGCCTGCTCGCTGAGGAGTCGGAAGCCGAGAGCGATGTCGGCCTTCGACTCCTTGAATCTGGTGAGACGTTTCGACGCCTCGGGCCCGATGTTCAAGGACAGGAACGCGGAGGCTTCGAGCGCGGCGATCTTGCCCTCGATCTGCTTCGGGAGGCGCATCGTCTCCGGCTCACGAACCGCGATCGTCCCGAGGGTCCGTTGCGCGTCGCCGAGGACGTTGCACCAGCCGGCGATCATCAGACTTCCAGCCAGCTCGTCCAGCTTGTCCAGCTTGCCGATGCGGTCCTTCGGTTCGAAGAGCCGCATGGCGGCGAACTCCGAGAACCGGAAGGCCTGATCGACGATCTCCCAATCGTAGACCCGTCGAGCGCTTCCCTTCACGACGAGAAAGAAGCGCGCGAGCAGCGACTTCTTCTTGTCGGTGATGATCCGGACGGCGACCTCGACGTGGTCTTCCGCCAGCGTCCGATGGGACAGGACCTCGACGCTCCGCCATCGCCATCCAACGAACAACTTCCGGACTCGGGATGACAACCAGTAGTAAGGAGCCATCAAGTACTCCTGCTCCATCCGTCGCAGGTACGCCGGGGTCGCTTCGATGCCCTCACAATCGAGTCCCATCGCGCGGGCGGCAACGCGCACCTCCTGGTCCATGCGCGCGAGATCGAAACCTCGAGGCCTCCCCTGATCAAAGAACCTGACGTAGTCGGTCAGGAACTCCTGGTGGCTGTCGGCGACGATGCGCCCGCCATCGCTCAACCCGATCTGCCCCGGGAGAGGCGCCAGCGGGACGCCTGCGAGAATCGCGAACACGACGGTCACGGAGCGGAACATGTGAGCGCCTCCTTCCCTGATTGAGCCCGCCATCCTACCCGCGGGTAGGATAGCCGCGCCATGAAGTCATCCCTCTTCGCCCTCGTCGTAGGTGCCGTCTCCGCGGGCTTTGCTGGCGCGCAGTCCAGCGATCGCCCCAACATCATCTTCGTCTTCACCGACGATCACGCGCCGCACGCCATCTCTGCGTACGGGTCGAAGATCAACGAGACACCGCACATCGACCGGCTCGCGAAGGAAGGCATGCTCTTCCAACGCTGCTACTGCGGCAACTCGATCTGCGCCCCGAGCCGCGCGACCATCCTCACCGGGAAGCACAGCCACCAGAACGGGATCATCGACAACGGCAAGTCGTTCGACGGTGCGCAGCAGACGTTCCCGAAGCTGCTGCGCAACGTCGGCTATCAGACGGCGATCGTCGGCAAGTGGCATCTCAAGTCGGATCCGACGGGTTTCGACCACTGGGAGGTGCTCCGGGGCCAGGGCCCTTACTACAACCCGCCGCTAAAGACCCCCAACGGAACCGTCAAGCACACCGGCTACACGACGCAGATCCTGACCGAGCGCGCGCTGAAGTGGCTCAAGGGGCGCGACACGAAGAAGCCGTTCATGCTCATGTGGCAACACAAGGCGCCGCACCGCGAATGGGCGCCGGGACCGGGGTACTTCCACAAGTACGACGACGTCACGATCAAGGAACCAGCCACGCTCTTCGACGACTGGAAGAACCGCACTACCGCTTGCCAGAGTCAGGAGATGACGATCGCGCGCCACATGAGCCCGCGCGACCTGAAACTCGTCCCCCCCCGCAACCTCACGCCCGGACAGCTCGCGACCTGGAACGCGGCGTACGGACCGAAGAACGAAGCGTTCAGGAAAGCGAACCTGCAGGGGAAGGACCTCGTGCGGTGGAAGTACCAGCGCTACATCAAGGACTACCTGCGCTGCATCGCCGCCGTGGACGACGCGATCGGTCATCTCCTCGCATACCTCGAAGAAACCGGTCTGGCCAAGAACACGGTCGTCATCTACTGCTCCGACCAGGGGTTCTTCCTCGGCGATCACGGCTGGTACGACAAGCGCTGGATGTACGAGGAGTCGTTCCAGATGCCGTTCATCGTGCGCTGGCCCGGCGTCACGAAACCCGGAACGAAGAACGCCGACCTCGTCCAGAACATCGACTTCGCCGAGACCTTCCTCGAGATGGCCGGTGCGAAGATCCCCGATGACATGCAGGGCAAGAGCCTCGTCCCGCTACTGAAGGGCCAGGAGGTCGCGTGGCGCCAGTCGATCTACTATCACTACTGGGAGCACCCGGCCGTCCACCAGGTCAACCGTCACTACGGCGTTCGTACCGATCGCTACAAGCTCATCCACTACTACCGGCTCGGCGAGTGGGAGCTCTTCGATCTGCAGACCGACCCGGATGAGCTCAGGAGTGTCCACGAGAGCCCAGAGTACGCGTCGATCCGCAAGGAACTCGAAGCCGAGCTCATCCGCCTGCGCGAACACTACGGCGACACCGACCCCGACCTCGGAACCCCCCGCATCCGACCCGAAGACCGGGCCAACGCCGCGAACAACGCGAAGCTCCAGAAGCTCTTCGACCTGAAGAAGCGCGCGGATTCGTATCCCGAGCAGCCCGCGGTCGCCAACGTCCCGTTCACCGTGGGCGCACGTGCCACCCCGAAGCAGAAGACCGGGGTCCTCGTCGCGCAGGGCGGCAGTGTCCTCGGCTACCGCCTCGAGCTCGTCGACGGCCGCCCGACGTTCCACATCCGCGACCGCAACCAGCTCTTCACGGTCACCGCGCCGGACCCGGTGGCCATGGACAGGCCCGTCGTCATCGCCGGACGCCTGGCCCCCAACGGTCGCATCAGCCTCTGGGTCGCCGGCAAGCGGGTCGCCCAAACCCGCGCGCGCCTCATCTCCCGTATCCCCGCCGACGGCCTCTCCATCGGTGAAGACTCTGGCTCGGCGGTCGCAGACGACAGCGGTACGTCGTTCATCGGCGACCTGACCGACATCCGGCTCTGGTCGGGGGTGCTGCCGGCGCGGCAGCTTCGCAACTGGTAGCGCCGAAGCGCAGCTCTGACGGGAACGCGGACTACTTCTTCCGCTTCAGCTTCGCTCCGAACGCCGCGACCCGCTCCTTCTTCGCGTCCCCCGAAGTCACTCGGATCTTGCGGATACGGCCTTCGTCGTCGAACGACCCGAAGCCGACCCAACCGCGCGCGAACTTCTTGTTGGTCGCGGTCATGATCGGTTTGTTCAGGTCGTCGAAGTAGACCTCGATCGTGCCCGAGCCGGCCTTGCGAACGAGCTTCACCTTGTGCCAGGTCTCCTTGCCCCACTTGATGCCCTTGGTGGTGGTGGTGGAGATCTTGGTGCGGGGTTTGGCGTCGACGATGAAGATGTTGTGGGCGTGGTTGTCGGTCTTCGTGGCGAGGTGAACGTAGTAGAAGTGGGCCGGGTCCTGGTAGCCGAAGAAGAGGCAGAGATCGCGATGACCGTACTCGCGTCCGGTTTGCTGGAGCTCTGCTTCGAACGTGAAGTCGCCGAAGGACTGGTCGGCGACGAGCGCCAGGTTGCGCGGGGAACGGTGGGGTGGCTTGTACTTGACACCCGGTTTGTGGCCGAGCCAGCCGCCCTTCTCGTCGGCATGTACGGTCCAGACCTTCGGGTCCGTGAACGAGAACTCCTTGATGGCGTCCTTCGTCTTGAAGTCCTGGGCGTAGACGACAGGCGGCGGGAGCAGGCGGTCTCTCCACCATGCCCGCGTTTGGTCAGCGTTCGCGGCAAGGGACGACGGGGCACCCGCAACCCGTGCACGCTCGATGAGGTCCTGGTCGACCCTCGTGGCGTGATCGCCGTCGAGGGCGGAATGAACGTCGAGCCAAAGTCGGGTCATCGCGTCCGGACCGGCCGTCGCGAGGAAGCCCTGGGCGCGCGCGACCCAGGCCGTCGCCTCGATACGGCGAATCGCGTTGCCGAGGCGTAGCTTCGGTTCCGGACTGCGCGTGATCTTCAGCGCAGCGCGCAGCGGACCGAGGGCGCGAACGCCGAGGGCGACCAACGCTGCCTCCGCCGCATCGCGGTCGGTCGAAGCGTCGGCGTCGAGCTTCGCAACCAGGTCTCCGAGCGTGTCGAGAGCGGGAGCGGCCACGGGGTCCAGGATCGCTGACGCGAGCGGCGCCAGTTCGGTCGCACGAGTCTTCCCGAGGTGGCGGCCGAGGCGAAAGCGGCCGACGTCCATCGCGCTCTCCCAGGGCGGGAGATTGCGCACCGCAGTACCAACCGATCCGTGGAGCAGTGCCGCGTTGTAGTCGCACCAGCTGTGGAGCCGGTACATCGAACGGTCGTGGACGTCTACGATCGCGCCGGCAACATAGAGCATGTCGCCTTTGTCGCTGGCGATGAACAGCCACTTGCGCTGGCCCGCCTTCAGCGCAGACCCTAGCTCGGCCGTGCACGAGCCCGGGCCGAATCCCGGCGGCTTGATCTCGACGACCTGGCCGAGCCGGTCGTAGCCGCGCCAGATCCGACTCGGGTCGGACGTGACCCGGATCTTGATGTTGCCGCCCTTGCCGACGCGGCCCATCCACTCTGCAGGCCTGACTTCGAGGAGCTCGACTTCCGCCACCCACGCAGCGCTCCGAAGCTTCTGGTCGACGTTGATGAAGACCGGCTTTTCGCAGGGTATCGGCGAAAGCGCGAGGGTCAGGATCGGGATCAGGAGGTGCATCGGGCGGCTCCGTCGGTCGGCTGGGATAGGGTCGCCAGTGTAGACGCGTTCGGCCGGCCGTGGTTCATCGAAGCGAGAGGACCGGACGGACCCCGAGGGACTGGAGCGCTTCTTCCGGATGGGCGTGGTGGCGCTGGGCGCTGGTGCACAGCTTCGCGACGAGGACGAAGGACCCACCGCGCTCGACCCGCCGCCCTCTCGAGCTCGGGTCGGAGCGGAGGCCATCGCCGGCCCGGGGCGGGTGGGACAGGTAGGCCACGTACCAATCCTGGCACCACTCGGCGACGTTTCCGATCATGTGGTACAGCCCGAACGGGTTCGGCTTCAGGCTTCCAACCGGCGCCAGGAACGGATAGTCGTCATCGAAGTCCGGCGTCGGCTTGTTCTGGTGGATGACCGCGAGCCCGCCGCACGACCCCTCGTCGAAGATGTTCGCGTGGCCGCGCAGCGATGCGATGTCGTTGCCCGTGAAGAACACGAATGACGTGCCCGCCCTGCACGCGTACTCCCACTGCGCTTCCGTCGGCAGCTGCAGCCCCAATGCGCGGACGACGCGGTCGCTCTCGACCCAGCTCACGTTGTCGACGGGCAGGACCAGCCTGTCCGCGTCGTCCAGGCCAGGCGGACGCCGACCGAGTTCGCGCGCGCGGAACCCACGCCACTGGCCCTTGGTCATCTCGTACTGCGACATGAAGAACGGCCGCAGCTCGACCGGATGCACGGGGCCGCTGGTCGAATCCGCCCACGGATCGATGTTCGGCTGGCCGAGTTTCACTCCATCTGATGGCGGACTCGCGCCCATGCGGAACGTCCCGCCCGGGAGCAGCAACAACACCAGGCCGCCGTCGGGTCCGGGGATCCACCGCTGGTTCGCTTCGTCGCGACGCGGGCGTCCGCCGCTCTCCACGTGCCAGAACGCCCACAGCCCGGACGTCCCGTCGCGACCGAGCGGGATCAACCCGGGGACAGGCTCGATCTCGACGCCCTGGAACCGCGGCTCCGCCGCGAGCTCCGACAAGCAGTCCTCCCAGGTCGCGTGCTCGTCGTCCACCGTTCGCCGGATGATCTCACGCGACCGGTTCAGCCGATCCTGCACCGACCTCCGCGCACCGTCGAGGTCGAACAGCAGGTCGAGCAGCCGACCGAGCTGCTCCTCGAAGAACGCGTCACTGGAGTCCGCGTACGACCAGTGGAGCCGGAGCGAGATGACGGCTTCGAGCTCGTTCCGCATGCTCTCGAACTCTTCGCGTTCGGGCGCGTCAGCAGAGAGCCGGGACAACCGCTCTTGTAGGCGCAAGAGGCTCTGGAACTCGTCCGGGTAGCCGCGCTGCTTCTCGGCGTCCGAGTAGGGCAAGGCCCGACTCCGGAGTCGGTCCAGCGCATCGGCATGCACCCGCTCGTTGTCCTTGATCGCACGCGCCCCTGCAATCCACTTCTCGCACGGCCCACGCAGGTCGGGGCCCACGGGCCACAGCTCACGCTGGCGTACCAGGAGAGCGCGCACCTTGAGGACGTCGCCGAGCTGGAGGTGCTCCTGCAACGCCTGCTCGACCTCGCGCTTCTGTCGCGCCATGGCCTCCTCGGCCCGCTCCGCGCGGCTCGCCGAATCTTCCTCGCGTTTCCAGAACCACCAGCAGACCGTGGTCGACGCCACGAGCACGAGGAACAGCGCCGTCAACGCCACGACGAACAGCCGGTTCTTCGCGAGGGTCTTGCGCAGGAGGTACCAGCGGCCGGCGCCGCGCGCCTCGACCGGGTCGCCGCGAAGCCAGCGCAGCAGCTCGCGTTCGAGCGACTCCGCCGATGGGTTGCGCCGGTCAGGGTCCTTCTCCAGAGCGCGCGCCACGATCGCCTCCAGGTCGGGGTCGATCCCCACCGCGACCTCACTGAGCGGCGTCGGCTGCAGCTCGGTGATCGCGCGGATCAGGTCCGCGATCGAGACGTGCTGGTGCCACGCGTGCCGCATGGCGAGCGCTTCGTACAGCAGGAGCCCGAGCGCGTGGACGTCGGTGCGAACGTCGACGAGATCCGGATTACCTGACAACTGCTCGGGCGACGCGTAGGGCAGCGTCCCGGCGAACTCCCCTGTCTTGGTCAACGAACGCAGCTCAATGGCGCCGAACGTCGGCTTCGCGATCCCGAAGTCCAGGATGTGCGGATCGCCCTGCTCGTCGACGAGGATGTTGGACGGTTTGAGATCGCGGTGGATGATGCCGCGCTGGTGCGCGTGATGGACCGCGCGACACATCTTCACGAGGAGGATCGCCTTCTCGTTGATCGTCGGTTGACGCTCCTCGAGCCACGCGTCGAGGTGCTTGCCCTCGATGAACTCCATCGCCAGGTAGCGCATGCCCGCCACGATCCCGCTGTCGTAGAGACGGACGATCGCCGGATGCTGCAGCCGCCGGACGATCTCGAACTCACGCTCCATCCGCGCTGCCGCTGAACCGCCGTCTTCCGGAGTATGGATGATCTTGATCGCAACCGTACGCTCGGTGCTCTCCTGGATCGCCTGACAGACGATGCCCTGTCCGCCGCGGCGCACCACCTTCACGAAGCGATAGCCATCGGGAAGCACGGGAGCCTCGCGCACTGTCGAGTCCTCGGTCGGCAGCGAATCGAGGTGGCGCTTCATCAACGAGAGCAGGTCGCTCTCGTCCTGGATCGTCTTCCAGGTGTCCTCGTTTTCCTGGCTGGTGCCGATCTGCCGACGGATCTCGGCGGCCCGCTTCTCATCGAGTTCGCCAGCGGCCAGTCGATAGAGGTCTTCGAGGTCCAGCTCTCGGGAGCTCATCGTTCGCAGCCTACTCCAACGTGGTCACTCGAGCTCATCACTCGAGCTCCTCGAACTCTCGGCGCAGCTCTCCAAGACGCTTCGAAACCCGGTACTTCGCGAGGTACACCGCGCGCCGCGTCATCCCCAGCTCGGTCGCGATGCCGGCCGCCGGACGTTCGTGGAGTGCGAGGAGAATGAAGGCGCGAAAACTCGCCCACGAGAACTCCATCTTCGCCTTCTCGAGACACCGCGCCAACATCTCGCGGTCCCAACGATCGCTGAAGTCCTTCTGGACGCGCTCGTCCTCGACGTCGATGATCGCGAGATCGCCCTCCGATCCACTGGTGCTGACCGCCTTCTTGCGGGCATTGGAGCGAAACGCATCGACCATCACCCGGTTCGTGATGGTGAACATCCAGTTACGCAACGTCCCCTTCGCCTTGTCGTACCCACCCTCGCGGAACGCACTGGCGAACCGCATCAACGCGGTCTGCGCAATGTCCTCCGCGTCTGCCTGTTGGAACCCGAGATTCCGCGCGTGCCCGACGATGATGGGCAGAAACCGCCCGACGAACCCTCCCCAGGCCCGCTGATTCTCGAAGTTCAGCAGGTCGGAGAGGATGGTCGATGTCGTGTTCCACTCCATAGGCGGACCATGGATATCACAGGGACGCCTTCGAGAACCAGACCTCCCCGGGAGCGCGGACCTCCGGGTCCGTTCCGGCGGAGAAGCCGGATCCAGTCAAGAGAGAGGCCTGGAGAGCATGTGAATCAACCCGCTCTGGCGAGACGACCCCACAAAGGCCCAGCGGACCGGAGGGCCGCGCTCCGGTCAGAGCAGATTCGCACAGGTCCTCCAGGTCCGCCGCTTCGCCAACGGGTCGCCGTGACAAACGGTGATTTCGGACGCTTCTCTTTGGTACAAACAACTCTGGTCAATCGTCCCCGGCTCGAGGAGCCTCCCATGTCCCGCGCAATCCTGATCGCGTGCTTGTGCCTCGTCGTCGTGAGTGCGGTTCCGGCCCAACCGCCCCCCGGACGGATCCTCGTCGCGACCCGTCTCAACGGTGCGACCCAGGCCCAGATCGTCGAGGTGCTGACCACGTCCGGCACGGTCACGCCGTTCGTCGGCGGCTTCCCGTCCGACAACCTCGTGCCGACGGCCATCGCCTACGACCGCGTCAACGGCGACGTCATCGTCGGGCTGCAGGACACGAGCTTCGCGCGCATCGCCCGGCTCTCGATCTCTGGCACGACGATCACGAGCCAAATCCTGCTCGGCACGATCGCCGGAACCGTGACCGACCTCGAGTTCGGACCCAACGGATCGATATACGCCGCGACGGACGGACCCGCGGGTGGTGTTTCGCGCTTTCCACGAAATGGGGGCCCGGCCACGCCAGTCCTCGTCGCGCCAAACGTCACCGCATTGGATATCCCGTGGGCCGGCCCGCAGGCCATGGCGGCGCGCGAGATCCCCAGCGGCCCTCCGGAGCTGGTCTTCTTCGACCTGATCTCCGGCGTGGTTTCCGGCACTTACCCGATGACCGGCATGGGCGCCGTGAGGCCCACCGGCGTCGTCGATCTGCCGACGGGCGCGATCCGACAGGCGGTGACCGACACGCAGGGCGGCCTCTGGCGCTTCGAATTCCTGACCACCGCGCAACCCTGGCCAACGACCCCGAGCCTACCGTTCGGCGGCGCCGCCGAACTGAAGATGAACGGCTCGGACGTCCTCATCCTCGGGGGTGCGTCCGCGCCACTGCTCCGTTCGGCCCAGGTATTCGGAACGACTTTGACGACCATCGCGGGGCCGATTCCCGGCGACCCGGTCGACATGGCCCTGGCCGACCTGCCGGTCGCGCGCCTCATCCCGCTCGGTTCGCCGTGTCCCGCCAACTGGACGTCGACGGGCGTCCCGTCCATCGGCAACGCTGGCTTTCAGATCGGCGTGGCCAACGCAACACCTAACCTGGCAGCGTTCCTCGTTCTCGGGTTGTCGGATCAAGTGTGGGGTGGCATTTCGCTTCCGCTGACGTTGGTCGGCGGCTGCAACCTGCTGGTCTCCGGCGACGCAGTCTTCCCGACCGTCACCAACGGCCTGGGTAACGCCATCCTCCCGCTTCCCATCCCCGCCGACCCCGCCCTCGCCGGCACGATCGTGTTCGGACAGTGGGGACAGATCGACACCGGGCTGTGGGTCACGTCCGACGCGTTCGCAGCGCACATCTGGCCCTAGCCCGACCGCGGGTCGACCCACCAACGTCGACCGGCAAGAAAGCGAAGGCCCGGCGACCGGACACCAGGTGGTCGGTATCCCGCTGCCGGGCCTCCGGACTCGGCATGAAGCCGAGCCCGCCCCTCACGCGATCTCGAACAGGGGCGGCCGAGGGCCGCGTGACGGTTGGTTGGGTCCCGGCGACGCCGGCTGGGCGCGCGCTGGGACCTGGATCAGGGCGGCCTCGAGCAGGAGACCTCCCTTCGGTTCGCCAGACAAGTGAAGAGAGCGCCGTTCCAGCCAGACACCCTGATGGGCGAGGGCCCCTTGCCAGTCCGGCGCTCCACTGGATCGTGACCCACCTGCACGAAATTGAGCACCCTGATACCGGACTTTCTGGCCCTCCAGGGCAAGATTCTGCGCTTGTTGCGGAAGTTTTGGTTTTTCGGGGCGGAGGTCGCCGGGGGATCGGAGCGGGCGGAACCGAGTGAATCCGGGGCTCCAGATTGAAGGAGCCGAGCGCTTTGACGAGCGCGAGCAGACCCCCTCGCGAGGGCGGTCTTCGAGCTCCTGCCACGCCCGCCTCAGCGCCCAACGACCTGGATGCGGCCACCTCTAATCCGGTAGTCTGACCCCTGCCCGTCACGGGCGTTCCCGTCCCCAACCGGGCCGGCTCCCGCAGAGCGCGCGTCTCTAGATTCCCGAGGAGAACATGTCGATGCGCCGCATCCTGACCCTTGCTCTAGCCGTCTCGCTCTGCGCCATCGCGCCGGGACAGAACCTGATCTATCTCTACACCGGTCTATCGCAGTCCGACTCCTTCGGCGGGTCCGTGGCGGGCGCCGGTGACGCCAACGGTGACGGCACTCCGGACTACATCATTGGCGCGCCCTTTGTCGACGGATTCGGCACGAACGCCGGTGCTGCCTACCTCTACAGCGGCAATGGCGGCGGGCTGATCCGCCAGTTCGATGGCGCCGCCGCGAACGTACGGCTGGGTGCGAAGGTGGCCGGTGGCGCCGACGTCGACGGTGACGGCACGCCAGATCAGGCCGCGGCGGGACCGGGCGCCACGACGGGCGGGCTCACGAACTCCGGCCAGGTGATCGTCTATTCGGGCGCAACGGGCGCACAGCTGTACAACATCACCGGTCCCGTCGGGTTCAGCACATTCGGCGAAGCGCTCGCGCTCGGCGACGTCAACAACGACAACCGCGCCGACATCATCATCGGTGCATGGAACGAGAACTTCGGCACCGGCGCGGTGTACGTGTATTCGGGCGCCAACGGCGCACAGCTCTACTCGTGGCCCGGGCCATCTTCCGGCTCTCGCTGGGGCTACGACGTCGACTACTGCGGTGACCTCGACGGTGACGGCTTCGGTGAAGTCGTCGTCGGCAACAACGCCGCCGGTCAGGCTCCGGTCGTGTACGACGGCGCGACGGGCAACGTCATGTTCACGCTAAACGGCCCCGCGTCGCTCGGGTGGGCGGTGGCCGGTCTCGGCGACGTCACGGGCGACGGCATCAACGACATCGCCGCGTCCGCGCCGGGCCTGTTCCTCGCCGTGGACATCATCCAGGTCCACTCCGGCGCCGACGGGTCGCTGGTCCGGAGCATCCAACGCGATCCGCTATGGATCGGCTTCGGCCGTTCGCTGGAACCCTGCGGCGACCTCGACTTCGACACCGTGCCCGACCTGCTCGCGGGCTCCGACTTCACTGCTCTCAACGGCAATCGCTGCGGAGCCATGCACGCGATCTCCGGCGCCACCGGCGACATCATCTACACCATCTACGGCCAGCTGCTGCAGCAGTGGTACGGCACGTCGATCGGTGACGTCGGCGACCTCAACGGGGACGGAACGACCGACCTGATCGTCGGCGCCCAGAACGAGGCTGCCGGACGTGGCGCGGTCCGCCTCGTGTCCGGGTACCTCGCCGCTGGTGCGTGGGCCGACAACGCGCACATGGGCACCGGCTGCGGGGTCACGCCGAGTCCGCTCTTGAACGTCAACCCGCTGCCGGCCCTCGGCACCGCGCTGACGACGACCATTTTCCGCGCACCGGCGGGTCAGGCCGGATTCCTGTTCATGGACCTGGACTGGCCCCAACGGTTGAACCTGGGCGGCGGGTGCTCGACGCACCTCAACCTCGCTCGCATCGCGCAGTGGATCACGTTCCCCGTAGTCACCAATGCGTCGGGTACGTGGAGCTTCCCCTACACGATGCCGAACGACCCCGCGCTCACCGGCTTCCCGTTGACGATGCAGGCCGTGTTCCCGGGCGGCAGCACACCGGTCGGGCTGGACATGACGAACTCGCACTTCTCGCGCCTCGGGCAGTAGCCTCGCCGCCCGCGTCTACGACTTCACGCGCTCCATGCGTGGGTCGTAGAACGGCTTCAGCGACGCCTCCGCTGCGACGCGGAGACCGTCGATCTCGATCTCGTAGCGCCCCGACTTCAACCAATCGCGGTCGAGCGGCGCCTTCCCGTTCACATAGCCGAGAGCGACTGATGCGCCCAGCGTATGGCCGTACGCCCCAGACGTCGTGTAGCCGACCCGGGTCCCGTCCCGCAGGATCGGCTCCTGGCCCCAGAGCATCGGCTGGCCATCGGTGAGCCGGAACGCGAGGAGGCGCTTGGACAGTCCGCGCGCCTTCTGCATGAGCAGCGCGTCGCGCCCGAGGAACGGCACCGGCTTATCGAACGCACAAAAGCGCGCGAGCCCTGCTTCGAACGGTGTTTCGTCTGAAGTGATGTCGGCGCCCCACGCGCGGTACGCCTTCTCCAAGCGCAGCGCGTTGATCGCGTAGTGTCCTGCGTTCGCGACACCGAGATCCGATCCCGCGTCCATGAGAACCCGGTACGCCGTCGCCATCGACTCCACGGGCACGTGAAGCTCGAAACCGAGCTCGCCGACGTAGGTGATCCGCAACGCGCGCGCCCGGACCGGACCGAGGCCGATCGATCGCGCGGCTCCGAACGGGAACGCGTCATTCGAGAGGTCAGCGTCGGTAACACGCGCGAGGAGGTCACGGGCGTGCGGCCCCATGACGCCGAGCACCCCACGAGATCCGGTCTCGTCGATGATCACCGCGCGGGCGTCGTCGAGGTGCCGACACACCCACCAGTAATCGTGCCAGGTCTGTGATGTCGCAGTGATGAGCCAGAACACGTTTTCGGAGAGGCGGACGACGGTGAGATCGCTCTCAAACGTCCCGCGCGCGTTCAGCATCGCGGTGTAGACGACGCGGCCGGGCGAGACGTCGACGTCATTCGCGCACAGCGTCTGAAGGACGAGTGCAGCGTCCGGTCCCTCGACGCGGAGCTTCGAGAACGAGGTCTGGTCGAACACGGCGACAGAGTTGCGGCACGCGTGCATCTCCGCGCCCACGGCGTCGTGCCAGTTCTGGCGCCCGAAGGCGTACTCGAGGCCGGGGCGGGTCCCCGCCGCTCCGAAGAACGCCGGCCGTTCCCAGCCCATCTTCTGGACGAAGCACGCGCCCGCGTCCGCCAACGTGTCGTGCAGCGGCGAGAGTCGCAGGTCCCGGCCCGTCTCCATCTCCCGGTTCGGCCACGCCATCTGATAGTGGAGGCCCAGCACTTCCTCGCTGCGCTCGATCAGGAAGGTCTTGGTGTTGAGCGCGGGGCCGAACCGGGTCGGATCGACGCTCCAGAGGTCGAAGGGCGCGTGCCCGGAGGTGATCCACTCCGCGAGATAGCGCCCCGCACCGCCCGCGCTCGCAATGCCCACGGAGTTGAACCCGGCGCAGATCCACGCCCCCCGCAGACCCGGCGCCTCGCCCATGATGAATGTGTTGTCTGGCGTGAACGACTCCGGGCCATTCGTGAACTCGGTGATCTCCGCCTGTTCCAAAGCCGGGATTCGATGGCGGCCCGCCGCGAGCGGCTCCTCGTAGCGATCCCAGTCCGGGTCGAGAAGCTGGAACGCGAAGTCGGGCGGGATCGGATTCGGGTCCCAGGCCTTCGAACGCTTCTGGAACGCACCGAGCATCACGCGATCGCCTTCGGGACGAAAGTAGATCGCGCGGTCGGGGTCGCGACCGACGGGCAGATCGTCGCTCACGCCGTCGATGGGCGCAGTCAGGACGTAGTGGTGCTCGACGGGCCACAACGGAACGTCGACTCCGCATCGGGCCGCGAGTTCCCGGGTCCACATTCCGCCGCAGAGGATGACCGTCTCCGCGCGGATGGGGCCCTCGGAGGTCGTGACGCCGGTGACGCGGCGTCCGTCACACACGAGGTCATCGACGCGGACTTTCTCGACGACTCGCACTCCCGCCTGACACGCCCCTTCGGCAAGCGCGATGGTGAGCTCGCGCGGTTCGACGCGCCCGTCGCCCGGGAGCCAGGCTCCACCGAGGACGTCGTCGGTGCGTAGATTGGGCCATCGTTCCGCACACGCCGCCGCGTCGATGAGTTGCGCATCGACGCCGAAGAGCTCCGCCATCCCGCAGGTCCGACGCAGCTGCTGCATCCGTGCCAAAGACGTCGCGAGGATGAGGCTCCCGCACTGACGCCACCCGCACGAGACCCCGGTTTCGGCCTCCAACCCCGCATAGAGTTCGGCGCTGTACTTGTTGATGCGGGTCAGCGAGTTCGACGTGCGCAGCTGCCCCACCATTCCCGCCGCATGCCACGTCGTTCCACAGGCAAGCTCGCCCTGCTCGACCAGCACGACGTCCTCGACACCGTCCTTGCCCAGGTGGTACGCGACGCTGGCCCCGATCACTCCTCCGCCGACGATGAGGATGCGAGCGGAGCCGGGAGTTCGACTCATGGTTACGAGATTCCCATGTCGGCCAGCGTTCCGTCGATGGCGAGCAGCAGGGCATCGACGTCAGCGAGAAAAAGGCGGCCGATGGTCCCGATGCGGAAACACTCCGCTTGTGTCAGCTTGCCCGGATAGATCACGAAACCACGATCGTTGAGTCCGCCGTAGAACGCATCGAACGAGAACTCCGGATGGTCCGGGTAGAGGAACGAGGTGATGATCGGCCCCTGGACGTCGGCCTCGAGGTACTCGCGGAAACCGCGGGCGCGCATGCCCGCGAGGAGCCGGTCATGGTTCTTCTGATACCGGGCGCCACGACCACTCGGCCCGCCTTCGTCTTCGAGCTCCCGCAACGCCTGGTCGAAAGCGAGCAATGCGTGCGTCGGCGGCGTGAAGCGGAACTGACCGTTGGCCTCGAGTCCTTTCCACTGCGCGAGCAGATCGAAGCTCAGGCTGCGCGCCCAACCCTCGGTCGCGAGGAGCGCGGCCCGCCGGCAGATGACAAACGAGAACCCGGGCACGCCCTCGATGCACTTGTTGGCGCTCGAGACGAGATAGTCGACGCCCCAATCCGCAACGTCCACCGGGACGGCCCCGAACGCACTCATCGAGTCGACGAAGAACGTCCGCTCGTGCTTCCTCACCACGTGACCCAGGGCCTGGACCGGGTTGATGATCCCCGTCGTCGTTTCGCAGTGCACGACCGCGACATTGGTGATTCGCGCATCCTCCGCCAAGAGGGCGTCGAGCTCGCCGACCACCGGTGTCACGTTCTCCGAATAGCGCAGAACGACGACGTCGATGCCAAGGACCTCGGCGATCTTCACGATCCGTTCGCCGTACGCACCATTGACGATGACGAGCAGGCTGCCATCCGGCGGGATGGTGGAGGCGACCACCGCCTCCAGGCCGAAGGTACCGCTGCCCTGGAGAATGACGGTCTCATAACCACCCTCGCGAGAGGTCCCGGCCACGCCGAGCAGCCCATCCCGCACCCGACGCACCGTCTCGATGAACTCGCCGTCCCGCGAACCGAGGTCGCGCAGCATCGCCTCCTTGACGGTGCGACTCGTGGTCAGGGGTCCGGGAGTGAACAGGGGCTTGTCGCGCATGGATGTCTCGACGCAATCCGGAGGAGGCCCGCAGGCTACGGGATCGGCACGAGCCCGGCAACCGATACGATGACGCCATGAGCGGAGCCATCCGGGCTGTCACGTTCGATCTGTGGGACACCGTCGTCGTCGACGATTCGGACGAGGCGATACGGGCAGAGCGAGGTCTCCCGACGAAGGTAGACGCCCGCATCGACGCGCTCCACGCCAGCCTCGAACAGCAGGCCCCCTGCGATCGTGCCGCTGTCGTCGAAGCGGACGCGCAGGTCGGCGAGACTTTTCGCCGCGCCTGGCACGACGAACACGTGACCTGGACCGTTCTCGAGCGCCTCTCGCGGATTCTCACCGCGCTGGACCGAACGCTGCCCGATTCGGATGTCCTGCGCGTCATCCGGGCATGGGAGGAGATGGAGATGCGCTGCCCGCCCGTCCTCGTACCCGGCGCCGCCGAAGCGCTTACGGAGTGCGCCGATCGGTGGTCCCTCGCGATCGTCTCCGACGCGGTCGTCTCCCCGGGCCGCTGCCTGCGCCGCATCCTCCACGACCACGGGGTCGCCGGAGCCTTCCAGACGTTCGCGTTCTCCGACGAGGTCGGCCGCTCCAAACCCCACCGCGCCATGTTCGACGCCGTCGCCGCCGCACTCGACGTGCCCCTCGATCACATGGCCCACGTCGGCGATCGCGAGCACACCGACGTCCGGGGCGCGCAGGGGATCGGCATGAAGGCAGTCCTCTTCGTCGGATCACGGGCTGCGGACCGATCGGACACGCACGCGGACGCGGTCTGCGAAGACCTCAGGGAACTGCCCGCCATCATCCAACAGTGGTGACCCGCGTGCTCCATGCCCTCACGCCCGCCGCTACCCCGCGGTGACGAAGGTCCGGAGTCGGTTCCATTCACCCCGGACCCGAACCGCCACCACCCACGTGGTTTCCGCCCTGTGCACATCGTCGGAACGGCGATTGCGCATCCGCCACGCCCATGGATACCGCGACCCCTGCGCTGCCGACGTTCGTGTTCATTCTGGCCGCCCTCACCCCGGGGCAGACACCGGTGCTACCCGCCACGGCCTCGCTCCCAACGAGCCCGGGAACCTACAGCGTGGTCGTCGCGACGGTAGGCGACGTGGACGGCGACGGGAGCCCCGATCTCGCAATCGCCGAGGTGCGCAGCTGGGTGACGCCGGGGCCCGGATCGATCTCGGTGCTGTCGGGGACGGACGCCAGCGTGCTGGTGACGCTCGATTCGACGCCGTTCGCCGCGTACTTCGGATGGTCGATGCAGCCACTCGGTGACGTGGATGGCGACGGTGTGCCCGATCTGCTGATTGGCGGCATGGCCACGAACACACCCGTGTTCGTGGCGTACTCGTGCGCGACGGGGCTCCCGATCTGGATCAACGTGCTGCCGGGGCCGTTGACCGTCGGTCCGGGGCCGATCCTGGCCGCGATCGGCGACGTCAATGGCGACGGTATCTCCGACTTCGTCGATCCCGACGGCGCGGGTCCCAACGCGACCCAGATCCGGTCCGGTGCGGACGGGACGCTCCTTCGGGGCATCACCGGCTTTCCCGTCGGTGCGTCTTACGGATTCAACGCCGCCGGGGTGGGTGACGTCACGGGCGATGGCGTTCCGGACTTCGTGGTCGGGTCGAACTACTTCGGCAATCGCGCCGCGGGGCTCTTCTCCGGGGCGACGGGCGCGGAGATACGTTCGTGGCCCGTCGTCGGTCCGATCGGCTGGGCCTACGCGCTCGCCGGCCCGGGCGACGTCGACGATGACGGAGTGCCCGACATCGCCATCGCCACATCTCCAAACACCGCCACAGGGTCGGAGGGACAGATCACGGTGTGGTCCGGCGCGACGAATCAGCAGGTGTTCTCCGTGCAGGGCGAGATGGTCGCGATGAACCTCGGGCTGCTCCTCACGGGCGCAGGTGACGTCGACGGCGACACGGTCCCCGATCTCGCGACTGTCGCCACAGCCCCATTCGCATCCACCTCGCCAGACGTCGTCAGGTTCCTGTCGGGCCGCGACGGTTCGACGATCGCGAACTTCGAGCTTCCAACTCCGCTGTCCCGCGCAAACCGCATCGCCACGCCCGGCGATATCGACGGCGATGGTTGCTCGGACGTCGCGGTCGGCTCGCAGGAATGGAGCCCCCCCCCGATCCCCAGCGGGCGGGTGCAGCTCATCCGAGGCCCCGGGCCGGCGCTGGACGTCCTTTCGCCGGCGTCGATTACTTCCGGAGCGTTCGCCTTGCAGGCGCGCTGCCCACTGGAGGCGAACGCGCCGTGGATCGCGTTGTTCTCCATGTCCACGTTGCCCGGGATCGCCCTCCCGGACGGGCGGACCATCCCACTGGCGCTCGACGCACTGACCGTCCTCGCCGTCACGCCGGGCAACGGCGTATTCTTCAATGTCGCAGGCACCCTCGATGCAGCGGGGATCGCCCCGACCGCGGTCTCGGTCCTGCTCCCGAACGACCCCGCGCTCATCGGGGTCACGATCTGGACGGCGCTCGTGACGGCTGACCCCGGAGGTGCGTGGGGCGTCGGACGGATCGGCCGCTCGCGCCCGCTCCTCATCGTCCCCTGATCTCCCCGGACGCGCCGAGGCCCGTATCATGGGCGCGTCATGACCCGACCTCTGCACCTCCTCGTCATCGACGGCTATGCCCGGGCGGCGCGCGACGAGCTCGAAGCGGGCGGCGCCACCATCGCCGCCACCCTCTACGAACGCATGCTGCTGCGCCATGCGCCCGCGGGTTCGACCGTGGACATCCTGTTCCCGTCCGATCCGGGCGCTGAGATGCCGCAGGGCGCCGCGCTCGCGAACTACGACGGCCTCGCCTGGACCGGATGCAGCCTCTGCGTTACCGACGAATCCCCCGAGGTCCAGAGCCAGGTCGATCTGCAGAAGAAGGCATTCGCGGAAGGCGTCCCAGGCTTCGGGTCGTGCTGGGCGGCTCAGATTGCGGTCGTCGCCGCCGGTGGCGACGTGACGCCCAACCCGCGCGGCCGCGAGATGGGACTCGCGCGTAAGATCCACCTCACCGCGGACGGCCGGGACCACCCGATGTACGAAGGCAAGCCCGCAGTGTTCGACGCGTTCACCAGCCACGACGACGAGGTGACGGGCGTGCCCGACGGTGCGCGAGTGCTCTCGTCCAACGCCTGGACTCGCGTCCAATCGGTTCACGTGAAAAGCAACAACACCGAATTCTGGGGACTGCAATACCATCCGGAGTACGACCTGTACGAGATGGCGCGGCTTACGTGGTGCCGCGCGGAGAAGCTCGCCCGCCTGGGGTTCTTCGTCGACGCAACTGACTGCCACCGGCACGTCGAGAAACTCGAGGCGTTGCACGCCGACCCGGCGCGCAAGGACCTCGCATGGCAGCTCGGAATCGACACGGACGTCATGGACGCGGAGATACGTCAGATGGAAGTGAAGAACTGGATTCGATCGCTGCTCGTGCTCTTCGTCGTGCTGGCATCCCCCGCACTCGCGCAGTTCAACTACGACGAGGCCAAGGTCCCGAAATACACGCTGCCCGACCCACTGCTTTGCGCGGGCGGAACCCGCGTGACCACGCGAGAGCAGTGGACGAAGACGCGACGCCCGGAGCTTCTGCGGGCGTTCGAGCGGCACGTCTACGGACGCATGCCCGGACGGCCAGCAGGCATGCGCTTCGAGACGCGCGGAGTTCAGGAGGATGCCCTCGGCGGCGCGGCCACGCGCAAGGAGATCGTCGTCCATCTCGGACCGGGCGACCAAGCGCCGAAGATCGAGATCCTGCTCTGGGTGCCGAACGCCGCGGCGAAGCCCGCGCCCGCATTCCTCGGCCTGAACTTCTACGGCAACGCGTCAACGCACGCCGACCCGGGCATCACGCTGTCGACGCAATGGACACGCAACAACAAGAAGTTCGGCGTCGTGAAGAACCGCGCGACCAACGCCAGCCGTGGCGTACGCCAGAGCCGTTGGCCCGCCGAGATGATCATCGCCCGCGGCTACGCACTCGCCACGGTCTTCTACGGCGACATCGATCCGGACTTCCACGACGGGTTCGCGAACGGGGTCCATCCGCTCTTTCCGATGAAGGGTGAGGCGGGCCGTGCGCCCGACGCGTGGGGTTCGATCAGCGCGTGGGCGTGGGGCCTGTCCCGCGCGCTCGACGCCCTCGACAAGGACCCGGACATCGACGGCACCCGGGTCGCGGTGGTGGGTCACTCCCGGCTGGGCAAGACCGCGCTGTGGGCGGGCGCGTCGGATCCTCGATTCGCGCTCGTCATCTCCAACGACTCGGGGTGCGGCGGCGCGGCGCTGTCGCGACGTGCGTTCGGCGAAACGGTGGCCCGCATCAACCAGGCCTTCCCTCACTGGTTCTGCAGGAACTTCCATCGCTTCGGCGGCCGCGAGGGTGAACTCCCCGTCGATCAGCACCAGCTCATCGCGTTGTGCGCGCCGCGACCGTGCCTGGTGAGCAGCGCCGCGGCCGATGGCTGGGCCGACCCGAGGGGCGAGTTCCTCTCCCTGGTGGGAGCCCATCCGGTCTACGCGCTGTTCGGCACCAACGGGCTGCCAGACCAGATCTGGCCGAAGCCCGGAACGACGATCCTCGGCGCGCTGAGCTACCACTTGCGTCCGGGCAAACACGACGCGACCTCGGAGGACTGGAAGGCGTTCCTCGCCTGCGCGGACCGACACCTCGCAAAGAAATAACGGGAGGCTCCTCCGTGTCACTCGAAGTCATCAATCCTTACGACCAGACCCAGGTGTGCGAGCTGCCGTTCGACGACGGCGCCGCGCTCGATCGCAAGGTCTCCGCAGCGGTTGACGCGCAACCCGGGTGGGCCGCCGTGCCTCTCGACGAACGGATTGCCCGCGTGCGAGAGGCGGTCACGTACTTCGAGCGGAAGGCCGAGTCCCTCGCCACCGACGTCACGCGCCAGATGGGCAAGCCGCTCGAACAATCCCGCGATGAGGTCCGGACGCTGCTTGCGCGCGCGGCCCACATGCTCGACATCGCGCCCGACGCACTCGCCCCCGATCGGCTGCCGGACATCGACGGATTCCGCCGCCGCATCGAGCACATCCCGCTCGGTGTCGTGTTCGACGTCGCGGCCTGGAACTACCCGCTCATCATCGCGGTGAACGTCGTGGTCCCGGCCCTGGTTGCGGGCAATGCCGTGCTGCTCAAACACAGCGCGAAGACGCCGCTCTGTGGACACGCGTTCACCGAAGCGTTCGCCAGCATGAAACCGACGAACCTGGTGCAAGACCTCGTTCTGTCCCATGAAGCGACCGCCGCACTCGCGCGGGATTCGCGAGTCTCTCACGTGTCCTTCACCGGCTCGGTGGATGGTGGACGCAAGGTCTACGCCGCTGCGGCCGAGGGACTGCACGGCTGCGGACTCGAGCTCGGGGGCAAGGATGCCGCCTACGTCGCCCCGGACGCCGACCTCGCATTCTCGGCCGACAACGTGGTCGACGGTGCCTGTTACAACGCCGGACAATCCTGCTGCGGCATCGAACGCGTGTATGTCCACGATCTCGTATACGACGAGTTCCTCGACCGGCTGCACAAGGTCATGGAGCGCTACCATCTCGGCGATCCGATGGACCCCGCGACGACCATGGGCCCGCTCGCATCCCGCTCGGCACTGCGGACGCTCGAAGCTCACGTGCGTGACGCGGTACACCGCGGCGCGCGAGTGGAGCTCGGCGGGTCGCAGCTCACCGGATCGCGCGGCAACTTCTGGCTGCCGACGCTGCTCACGAACGTCCCGAATGACGCCCTGATCATGCAGGAGGAGTCATTCGGCCCGCTGGTGCCCCTGGCCCGCGTGCGCGATGACGACGATGCACTTCAACGCATGAACGACACCCGGTTCGGCCTCACCGCATCGGTGTGGACGATCGACACCGAACGGGCGGAGCGATTCGCGGCCCACCTCGATGTCGGCACGGTATTCCAGAACCGCTGCGACTATCTCGACCCCGCGCTCCCATGGACGGGCGCGCGTGAGAGCGGCATCGGATCGACGCTGTCCCCCTACGGCTACCTCCACCTCACGCGGCGCAAGGCGATCCACTTCCGTACGCAGCTCTAGCCTGACTATCCAGAGCGGACCTGGAGGTCCGCGCCCCCGGCTTCATTCGGGCGTGACGTACGCCGCCGTGATGCCGCCGTCGACGGAGAAGGTCGCCCCGGTCAAGTACGACGCTTCGTCCGACGCCAGATACAGCGCCGCCTGCGCCATCTCTTTCGCCTCGCCGAACCGGCCCATCGGGATGTGGACGAGCCGCCGCTGCCGCTTCTCCTCGGTGTCGAGGAACTTCATCAGCAACTCGGTCCGCAGCGGCCCGGGGCAGAGCGCGTTGACGCGGATGTTCTCCCGGGCATGGATGACGGAGAGCTCGCGGGTCATCGCAAGCACGGCGCCCTTGCTCGCGGTGTAGGCGATCTGCGGCGTTGCCGCCCCGAGTAGCGCGACGAACGACGCGGTGTTGATGATGGCGCCGCCCCCCGCGCGACGCAACGCGGGGATCTGGTGCTTGCACCCGAAGAACACGCCTTTGACGTTGATGGCCAGGGTGCGGTCGAACACCGCTTCGTCGGTGTTCACGGCGTCGTCGTCGGCGGAGTCCATGATGCCCGCGTTGTTGAACGCGATGTGGAGCGCCCCGAACGCATCCTCGGCCGCGACCACGGCGTCGCCGCAGGAGGCCTCCGACGCGACGTCGCAGACCTCGAAGATCGCGCGGCCGCCCGCCGCCTCGATCTCGGCGACCACGCCGCGGCCGCCGGTCTCATCGACGTCGACGCATGCGACGGCCGCTCCCTCGCTCGCGAACAGCAGGGACGTCTCCCGCCCGATGCCGCTCGCCGCCCCCGTGATCAAAGCCACCTTGCTTTCGAGTCGCGTGCCCATGGCCGCATCCTACCGGACGCAAAGCCTCTACAATCCGCGAGCGATGCCGACCGCGCGCCGTCTCAACGTCCTCTTCATCACCCTCGACCAGTGGCGGGCCGATGCGTGGTCCGCGGTCGGAAACCCGGTCGTCCGCACACCGCACCTCGACGCCCTCGCCCGGGACGGCACCCGCTTCGAGAACCACTTCGGGCAGTGCGCCCCCTGCGGGCCGAGCCGTGCGTCGATCCTGACCGGTCTGTATCTCATGAACCACCGGTCGTTCCTCAACGGAACACCGCTCGATGCGCGGTTCACGAATCTCGCGCTCGAAGCACGGGCGGGGGGGTACGCCCCAGCGTTGTTCGGATACACCGACACCGCCCTCGACCCCGCGGTCCTGCCGCCGGACGACCCGCGGCTTCTGAGTTACGAGCAGGTCCTGCCCGGGTTCGACCCGGTGTGTCACCTCCCGTCCCAGCGCATGGAGCCCTGGCTCGCTCACCTGCGGTCCCGAGGGTACGAGGTGACCGACGATCCGATGGACGCGTGGTCGTCGGGACGCATCGCGGCCGAGGACGACGAGACCGCATTCGTCACCGACCGTTTCCTGGAGTGGCTCGGCGAGCAGGACGAGCAGCCGTGGTTCGCTCACCTGAGCTACCTCCGCCCGCACCCGCCGTGGGTCGCCTCGCCGCCGTACGACACCATGTACGACCCGGCCGACGTCCCGCCGCCGATCGCCGCGTCACCGGAGCCACCGCACCCCTGGCTCGAGTGGAAGACCCGCCAGGTTCATCCGCTGCTCGCGGCCGGCCCCGACGCACGCAACGCCGCACTTGCGACCTACTACGGGTTGATCACCGAGGTCGACACCCAGCTCGGGCGCATCCTGGAGGCGCTGCGACAGACCGGGCACGACGATCACACCTTGCTCATCGTCGGCAGCGATCACGGCGAACAGCTCGGGGATCACGGGCTCGTCGGCAAGACGGGTTGGTTCGACCCGTCGTATCGGATCCCGCTGATCGTCCGTCCCCCCGACCCGTCGCGGAGGCGCGGGCACGTCGTCACACGCTTCACCGAGAGCGTCGACATCATGCCGACGATCCTGGACGCGATGAGCCTGCCGATCCCGCCCCACTGCGACGGACGCTCACTCGTACCCTTCGCATTCGGCGAGGAGCCGCACGGGTGGCGCGACGCTGCGTACTACGAGTACGACCTGCGGAACCCCGCACCCCCCGGCGCCATGGAGACGTTCGGACTCCCACTCGACTCATGCAGCCTCTCCGTGTGGCGGACCGCGGAGCACAAACTCGTGGTGTTCCCCGGTTCGAGCCTCCCGCCGGTCCTCATCGACCTGGAGCGGGACCCCGACGAGCTTCACAACGTGATCGAGAGCGACGGCCGCACCGCGGCCAGGCTTCTCAAGCAGATGCTCTCGTTCCAGGTCAGATCGAAACAACGGGCGATCATCCACACGAAGGTGGTCCCCGAAGACCTCCTCCCTCCCCCATCATGACCACCCTCGACTGGACCATCGTCGGCGCCTACTTCGCCATCACGCTCGGCATCGGCGTCGCGCTCTCGAAGCGAGCCGGGTCGAGTCTCGCCGATTTCTTCGTCTCGGGGCGATCGCTGCCCTGGTGGCTCGCCGGGACGAGCATGGTCGCGACCACCTTCGCCGCAGATACGCCACTGGCGGTGACGGCCATCGTCGCCAAGGAGGGCATCGCAGGGAACTGGGTCTGGTGGGCGCTGCTGCCGGGCGGGCTCGCGACGGTCTTCTTCTTCGCTGCGCTGTGGCGTCGCGCGAAGGTCGTGACCGACGTCGAGTTCATCGCGCTGCGCTACTCGGGAACCCCGGCAAACGCGCTCCGAGGATTCCGGGCCGTGTACCTCGGCGTCCTGATGAACGGCATCATCATGGGTTGGGTGAACGCCGCGATGTCTCGCATTCTGCAAGTGACGCTTGACCTCGACCAGTTCACCGCAATCGCCATCTGCCTCGGGGTCACGGTCGCGTACGCGACGCTCTCCGGGCTATGGGGCGTGGTCGCGGCCGACTTCATCCAGTTCTTCATCGGGATGACGGGCACGATCGCGCTCGCGTGGTTCGCGGTGGAGAAGGTCGGCGGACTCGCCGCCTTGCCGGAACGCCTCGCCAAGGCGCAACATCCCGTGAAGGGCGAGTTCTACGACCCCGACCAGCTCCTCTCGTTCCTGCCGAACGACGCTGCATGGTCCGTCCCGCTGTGGACATTCTCGGCCTACCTCTTCGTCAACTGGTGGGCGAGCTGGTATCCGAGCGCGGAGCCGGGCGGCGGCGGCTACATCGCGCAGCGCATGTTCGCCTGCAAGAACGAGCGCCACGCCATGCTTGCCGGGCTGTGGTTCAACTTCGCGAACTTCGCCTTGCGCCCGTGGCCCTGGATCGTGGCTGGGCTGTGCGGCATCGCCCTGTACTCCAACACCCTGCTCGGCAACGACGGCAAGCCAGACCCGCAACTCAACTATGCACAGCTCATCAACGACGTCCTGCCGCACGGATGGAAGGGACTGTTGATGGCCGCGTTCGCCGCCGCGTACATGTCGACGATGTCGACGCAGCTGAACTGGGGAGCGTCGTATCTCGTCAATGACCTGTGGCGTCCGTTCCTCGCCGGAGAACGTGCGGATGACGACCGCGCCACCGTCCTCGCCTCGAGGATCATGACCCTCGTCGTCCTCGGCGTCGGATTGATGATCACGCCATTCATCACCAGCATCGAGGTCGCGTGGAAGTTCCTGATGGCCATGGGGGCCGGCACGGGCCTCGTCCTGATCCTGCGGTGGTACTGGTGGCGCATCAACGCGTGGTCGGAGATCTCGTCGATGATCGCAGCGCTCGTGACGTCGGTGTCGCTCATGATCTTCTTCCCGGATCTCGTCTACGGCCTGACCGTGTTCTGCACCGTGTCCGTGACGACCGTCGTGTGGCTCGTCGCGACGATGATGACGAAGCCGGAACCCGATCACGTCCTGAAGAGCTTCTGCGATCGGGTACGTCCGCCCGGGCCCGGCTGGCGGCGTCTGACTCCTGGTTCCGAATCACTGCATCTGGGCCCGCGGCTTCTGGCCTGGGCCAGCAGCGTCACGCTGGTCTATGGCGTCCTCTTCGGACTCGGCCATCTGCTCCTCGGTACCAGGTCGACAGGCTGGATGCTGCTCGGCGCCGCCACGGCAGGCGGGGTCCTGCTCGCGGTCTCGCTGCGTCACCCGTGCTTTGCCGCCGAGGAGCCCGAGCCAGATCAGGATGCGTAGGGGTCGCGCAAGCGAGATCGTCAGACGAATGCAGCGCCCGGAGGATCATCGGCGCCCGGCGAGTCCCCAAGCCCCGGAAGCTCGAAGTCCCCACCACCGCCGCCGCGCGAAAGGTCCCACCGCCGCGTGAAGTCCGTGCGGTTCATGGCGCGATGGACGTGCGGGAACATCGCGCCACCGCGGCTCGGCTCGATCCGGAGCGCATCGGCCACCTCCCCGGCATCGACCTCGAGCAGCACCGCCTCCGCAGCGTCCGAGTACCACTTGCGCAGCGTCCCAGCGAGTTGGTCTGCGAACGACAGGTGGACGAAGCCCTCGGCCGCGAGTGACGGGGGCGCCCACGGCCCCGCTTGCCAGGACGCGAGGTCCGCGGGGCAGACGAGGTGGAAGAGGCGACGTTCGATCATCTCGCAGACCATGCCACGGTCACACCCACACCGCCACTGGCGCTATGCTGAACCCATGCGCGGCCTGACCGTACTCGTCTTCCTGATCGGAGCCATTGCGCCAGCGCTCGATGCGCAGCTCGTGATCGCGGCCAACCGGGACGTCGTGTTCGCCAACCCGACCCCGATCGGCAACGCGTTCGTGTCGTGCCGGCTGTGGTATCCGGCCACCGCACCGGTCGTCGCGGCTCCCGTCGCGACCCCGCCGGCCGGCGGGGGGCCGGCCGTCGTGTTCCTGCACGGGTACGCACTGAACGGACTCGCCTATGACCGGATCGGTATCTGGCTCGCGCAGCGAGGATACGTGGCGGTGATGATGAACACCGGAGTGTTCAACTGGAACGAACAGAGGGACGACGGGATTGCGCTGCACGCGGTGCTGGCGGCGGAGGCTCAGTCCGCATCCAGCTGGTTGTTCGGCAACGTGGATCCGTCCCGGATGGCCGTCGCCGGGCATTCGATGGGCGGGGCAAACACGTTCCGGGTGCTCGCGCAGAATCCGGGATACGTGACCGGCGTGGGATTCGCAACGTGGGACGGACTCGGCTGGCAGACGACGACCGGACCGCAGGTGCAGACGCCGCTGTTGCTGCTGCACGGACGCGGTGACACGGTCGTCATGTGGCCGAGCTCATCGGCATGGTTCGCGAACACCCCAGCGTTCACCGGAGTGAAAACCCTCTATGTCCTCGACACCAACTGTCGGCACGACAACATCGCGAACCTGCTGCCGGCTTTCACGCCGACCGACCTGCAGGTGTTCGAGCGTTGTGCAACGGTCGCGACGCGGTGGCTCGATCGCTGGTTGAAAAACGACGCGTCCGGACTCGACGAGGTCGTCGGTGCGGGGCCCGGTAGCGATCCCCAGCTCGACACCCACGACGTCCGCGTCGCCGACCCCGAGCTATGGACCGACGTACCGCTGACCGTCGGCGCGACCGTGACCCTCAACACCCTCGCCGAGCCGGGCCCGTCCGCGATCTGGGCCGCCGCGACGCCCGCGTCGGTACCCACGCCATACGGATTGCTCGAACTCGAACTCAGCGTTGCGGTGCCGCTGCTCGTCGGCGCTCCCGGAACTGACCGCCGGCTGTTCACCGCGATCCCGATCCCCAACGACCCGAACCTCGTGGGCGTCCCCATCTCGCTCCAGTCCATCGGCCTCGGTGTCGACGCCGCCTTCCACCTCTCTCCCGCCCTCCACCTCACGATCAACTGATGGCCCGCTTCGGCAGAAACGACCAGGACATCGTCTTCTCGAGCGACGACGGCGATCGTCGCCGCGGCGTCCCGTCGTCCGACAACGACGGGCCCGCCGGCGATGGCATCGTCCGCGTCCGCCGCGAAACCAAGGGGCGCAAGGGCAAGACCGTCACCACGGTCACCGGCACCGACCTCGACCGCACCGCC
>NZBC01000059.1 GCA_002687715.1 Planctomycetota bacterium
CGCGCTCGACGCCCTCGTCTCCGACCGCGCCGGCGTGCCGATCCCGTTCAACGCGTGCATAACCGGCCCCCACGCCTTTACGCACAAGGCCGGGCTCCACACCAAGGCCGTATTGCAGGATCCGCGCACCTACGAGACGCTCGACCCTGCGGTGTTCGGCCGCGAACGCGAGGTTCTCGTCGCGCATCATCTCTGCGGTCGTCACAGCGTGGCCCATCGGGCGGAGGAGCTGGGAATCTCGCTCACCGATGCGGAGATCGGTGCCGCGACGCGGGAGCTGAAGGCGACCGCGGACCGGCAACCCGTCTCCGACGGCGAGCTCGACGCGCTGCTGCTGCGGCACGCCAGCCGGGAAGCGGTCTCATGAACGGTCGCACCCTGAGCGAGATCATCCTCTCCCGAGCCGCGGGCCGATCGGTCGCATCAGGCGAGGTCGTGACCCTCGAGCCGGACGTGGTGATGGTCCATGACAGCATCGCGCCGAGCGTCATCAAGATCCTGCGCGAACAGCTGCACGTCGACCGGCTTCCGCATCCCGACCGCGTCGCCGTGGCCGTGGACCACGTTGCCCCGGCCGCCAACCTGGCCACGGCGGAAGCGCAGGCGAAGCTGCGCACCTGGGTGGCCGAGCAGGGCATCGAGACGTTCTTCGACACTGGTCGTGGCATCGCGCACCAGGTGCTGATCGAGGAACGGTTGGCCCGGCCCGGCCGCATCGTCATCGGGAGCGACTCCCACTCCACCGCCTACGGCGCCGTCGCCGCATTCGGCACCGGAATGGGCGCGACGGACATCGCGCTTGCGCTCGCCTCCGGTCGGACCTGGATGCGGGTACCCGAGACCATCCGCATCGACGTCGTCGGCCAGTTCCGCGCCGGCGCACGCCCCAAGGACCTCGCGCTCGCCGTCGTTCGCCGGCTGCGGGCCGACGGTGGCACCTACACGGCGCTGGAATACCACGGGCTGGCCGACCTCTCTGTCGGGGCCCGCACCACGCTGTCCACCATGGCGCTGGAGGCCGGCGCGAAGGCCGGGCTCATCGACCCCGCCGGGCTGCCCAGCGCGTATCCCGTACCGGAGTGGCTCCAGACCGACCCCACGGCAGGGGAGCCTTCGTATCGGGAGCGCTTCACCATCGACCTCGACGCAATGCGCCCCCAGATCGCCGTCCCTGACACCGTCGACAACGTGGTCGACCTCAGCGAGCTGGGCCGGGTCCCGGTGGACGTCGTCTATCTCGGGACCTGCACCAACGGACGCCACGAAGACATGGCCGCAGCCGCCGCGATGCTGGAGGGACGCCGAATCGCGCGCGGAGTCCGGATGATGGTCGTCCCCGCGTCGCGCGAGGCACTTCAGGCCGCGATCGCCGACGGCACGCTCGCGACGCTGGTCGCGGCTGGAGCGACGATCGGTCCGCCGGGCTGCGGCGCATGCATCGGACGCCACCTCGGCGTCCTCGCAGCGGGCGAGACGTGTCTGTTCACGGGCAACCGCAACTTCCGCGGACGCATGGGGTCGCCGGACGCACGGATCTACCTCGGCTCACCTGAGGTCGCCGCTGCCACCGCGTTGACCGGGTACGTCTGCGACCCCAACGAGGTCGCCATCGATGCCGTCATGGCTGGGGAGGGGGTCTGATGGCTCGGGTGTGGAGATTCGACACCGACGTCAATACCGACCAGATCCTCCCCGGGCGCTACGCCCCCTATATGACGTCGGAAGCCGAGCTCCGGAAGTACCCGTTCATCGAGGCGCGTCCCGAGTTCGCCAAGACGGTGCAGCCCGGGGACGTGATCGTGGCCGGACCGAACTTCGGCTGTGGATCGTCGCGCGAGTACGCGCCTCAGTCACTGAAGATGGTCGGCGTGGGCGCGATCTTCTCGCCCCTCTTCGCCCGCATCTTCTACCGCAACGCGCTCAACCTCGGCCTGCCGCTGTTCGAGCTCGACCTGACCACACTTGCCGATGGTGCGGACGTCGATCTCGACCTCGATGGGGGGACGCTCGCCCATGCCGACGGCACGATCACGCTTCCCACCCCGCCGGAGTTCCTCCGAGAGGTGCGAGCGGCGGGAGGGATCATCCCGTACTTCCGCGAGCACGGGCGCTTCCCCGGCGAGGAGGTCGTGGCGTGAGCAAGCACACGGTTTGCCTGATCCCCGGGGACGGGATCGGCCACGAAGTCGTTGCCGCCGCGCGGCAGGTCCTCGAAGCCGTCGCCCCCGCATTGATCCTGGTCGACGCCGACGCGGGCTTCGGCGAGTTCGAACGGCGTGGCCGCGCGCTTCCCAAGGAGACGCTTGCTCGCGTGATGGCCGCAGACGCCACTCTGCTCGGCGCCGTGCAATCGCCGACCCGCCGCGTCGATGGCTACCGGAGTCCCGTCGTCGACCTCCGCCGCGTGCTCGAGTTGTTCGCCTGCGTGCGGCCCGTCCGGACTCCGCCGCTGGTCGGCGCGCACCCCGACGTGGATCTCGTGATCGTGCGGGAGAACACCGAGGGCCTGTACGCTGGCCAGGAGACCGCCGACCACGACCGGGCGACCACCGAGCGGGTCGTCACCCGCGCCGCGAGCCGCCGAATCGCGCGGTATGCCGGCGAGCTGGCTCGGACCCAGGGTCGGAGACGGGTCACGATCGTTCACAAGTCCAACGTCCTGCGAGCGACCTGCGGCCTGTTCCGAGAGGCCGCCCACGAGGCCCTGGACGCTTTCGACGTCGAGGTCGACGAGATGATCGTCGATGCAGCGGCGTACCGACTCGCCGCCACCCCTGAAGCGTTCGACGTCATCGTCACCACGAACCTGTTCGGCGACATCCTGTCCGACGTCGCGGCCGCGGCGGGAGGCGGGATCGGCCTCTGCGCTTCCGTGAACGCAGGGTCGGACCGGGCCGTATTCGAGCCCGTGCACGGCGCTGCGCCCGATATCGCCGGTCGCGGGATCGCCAATCCGCTCGCGACGATCCGCGCGACCGCGATGTTGCTGGATCACCTGGGACTCGCGCTTCCCGCAGCCAGACTCGACGCCGCGATCGACCAGGTGCTCGAGTCCGGCCCTCACACTCCCGACCTCGGTGGCGAGGCCGGAACGTCCGACGTCGTCGATGCACTCCTCGAGTGCGCCGCGGCGCCCGTACGAACTGACTCCGAACTGACTCCAATCCAACGACAACCTGGAGAAGACCTGTGATCGAGTGCCCCGAATGTGCCGGTGGAATCACCACCCCCAGCGACGTCATGACCGGTGAGATCGTGCCCTGTGCCCACTGCGGCGCGGAGCTCGAAGTGACCGAGACCACGCCCCTCGCGCTCGCAGCCGCGCCCGAGGTCCAGGAGGACTGGGGCGAGTAGCTCCGGGAGACATCCGTGACCAGCCAGCCTCGAATCGCCGTGCTCTGCTCGCGCATCCGCGTGGAGGAGAAGCTGCTCCTCCAAGAGCTGGAGCGGCGCGGCGTCGCGTTCGATCGTCTCGACGACTCCAAGGTTCGCTTCCGGCTCGACGAGCCCGAGCACATCTACGACGTCGTCTATGACCGGTCGGTGAGCTTCGGCCGTTCGCTCTACGCGCTGCGTATCCTCGAAGGGCGCGGCGTGCAGTGCGTGAATCGCGCGGACGTCGTGCAGATGTGTGGCGACAAGCTGGCGACGCACGTAGCCCTCGTCGGCGCGGGCGTACCCTGCCCGCGAACGGCCGTTGCATTCACCCCCGCGGCAGCGCTCGAGGCGCTGGAGGACCTCGGGTATCCAGCGGTCATCAAGCCGGTGGTCGGTTCGTGGGGGCGGTTGATCGCGCGGGTCAACGACGTCGACGCGGCCGAAGCCGTCCTCGAAGACCGTGCCGTGCTCGGGTCGTGGCAGCAGCAGGTCTACTACCTGCAGGAATTCGTCGACAAGCCGGGTCGTGACATCCGGGTCTTCGTCGTAGGTGACGTGCCCCTGTGCGCCATCTACCGGCGGAGCGCTCACTGGATCACGAACACGGCGCGCGGCGGTGAAGCGTCGGCCTGCCCGGTCGATGGCGACCTCGGCGCGATGGCGGCCTCGGCCGCACGCGCCGTTGGCGGTGGGCTACTCGCAGTCGACCTCGTCGAAGATCGGGCGGGCGCCCTCTCCGTCATCGAGGTCAACCACACCATGGAGTTCCGCAACAGCATCGAGCCGACCGGCGTGGACATTCCGGCGCGAATGATCGACTGGGTGCTCGCGCAGGCGGAATCCCCCCTCGGAACCTCGACCACGGAGGCCGCGACATGAGCATCCGCGTCTCCATCGCCGGCGCGTCTGGATACGTCGGGGGCGAGCTGCTCCGCATCCTGCTCACCCACCCGTCGGTCGAGGTCGCCCAGGTGACGTCGGAGCGTCACGCCGGCCACTTCGTGCATCGTGTGCACCCGAACCTGCGCGGGTTCACCGACCTCAAGTTCACGGCGTTGTCCGAACTGCAGAGATCGGACGTGCTCGTCCTGGCGCTCCCGCACGGAAACGTCGCGCAACACATCGACCGCTACACCGAACTTGGCGAGCGTCTCATCGATTGCTCGGCGGACTTCCGGCTCCGGGACGGCGCCCACTACGAGCGCTGGTACGGACAGGAGCACGCAGCGCCGGAGTGGCTAGACCGCTTCGTCTACGGCCTTCCCGAGCTCCACCGAGAGGCGCTTCGCGGCGCGCGATTCGTGAGCGGAGTCGGGTGCAACGCCACTGCCGTCAACCTCGCGGTCCTGCCGCTCGTCCGCGCCGGCATCCTCGACACCAGCCGCCCCGTCATCGCGGAAGTGAAGGTCGGCTCATCGGAAGGCGGCAACGCGTCTAGCGGAGCGAGCCATCACCCAGAGCGCAGCGGCGTCGTGCGATCGTACGCGCCCGTCGGGCACCGCCACACCGCCGAGGTCGAGGCCGCGACGGGACTCGAAGACGTCCACCTGTCCATCACCGCCGTCGAAATGGTCCGAGGTGCGATGGCGACCTGTCATGGGTTCCTCGCCGCTGACGTCGCGGAGAAGGACCTCTGGAAAGCGTGGCGAAGCGCGTACGCCGAGGAGCCGTTCGTCCGGATCGTTCACGAAAGGAATGGCATGCACCGACACCCGGAACCGAAGCTCGTCGCCGGCACGAACTTCGCGGACGTCGGGTGGGCCTACGACCCGGCGACCCGGCGCATCGTCGCGATGTCCGCCATCGACAACCTCGTGAAGGGCGCCGCCGGATCGGCCGTCCAGTGCCTGAACCTGATGTGCGGCGCCACCGAGACGACGGGGCTCCGATTCGCGGGCCTTCACCCCGCCTGAGGACGAGAACACCATGGACGTGGTCAAGCTGGGCGGCGCCGAGGGCGTCGGTTTCGAGAACCTGGCCGAAGATGTCGCGACCCGCTGGCGCGACGGCTGGCGCGGCATCCTGTGTCACGGCGGATCCGATGCGACCAACCGGCTCAGCGAGGCGCTGGGCCGACCGCCCGAGTTCGTCACGTCGGTCTCTGGTCACGTGTCGCGGCGCTGCGACCGCGACACGCTCGAGGTCTTCGCGCAAGCCACGGCGCTCGTGAATCGTCGCATCGTCGAGCGGCTTCAGGCGACCGGGGTCAACGCGCTCGGCCTGTCCGGCATCGACGGACGGATCATCGAGGCCGACCGCAAGGCGGCGATCCGCGTCGTCAGCGACGGTCGTCAGCGCATCATTCGCGATGACTGGACCGGCCGCCCGACCCGCGTCAACGCGACCCTCCTGAGGACCCTCGTCGAAGCGGGATACCTCCCGGTGATCGCCCCGCTCGCCCTCTCTCCGGCCGGCGAGATGCTGAACATCGATGGCGACCGCGGGGCAGCCCTCGTCGCCTCGACGCTCGCCGCCGACGCGCTCATCATCCTGACCAACGTCCCCGGGCTCCTGCGGCGCTTCCCGGACGAGAGCACGCTCATCCGCCACGTGCCAGTGACCGGACTCGACGACGCCGCCGCGTGCGCAGAGGGACGTATGCGCAAGAAGGTCCTCGGTGCGCGCGAAGCCCTAGACGGCGGAGTGGCTCGCGTCGTGCTGTCCGATGCTCGACACGACGCCCCGCTGACGGCTGCCCTCGCCGGGGCCGGGACCGTCATCGGCGCCCCGCTCGACGGCACGACCGAGCGAACGGAGGAGGCGGGAGCATGAACAGCCCGACCCAGGTCGAACGCGAGCTCGGCATCGGCGCCTACGGATCCCGTGGAATCTCGATCGTTCGCGGCCACGGCGCGACCGTCGAGGACGTGAACGGTCGGACCTACGTCGATGCGACGGCCATGTACGGCGTGGTGTCGGTCGGCCACGGCAACCCGGAAGTCGCGGCGGCCGTCGCACGGCAAGCGGAGTCGTTGATCGCGTGCTTCGGGTCCTTCGCCAATCCCGTCCGCGCGGGGCTCATGACGCAGCTCACCGGGCTGCTCGAACCCTTGAATCGCGTGTTCCTGTGCAACTCCGGCACCGAAGCGGTCGAGTGCGCGCTCAAGGTCGCGCGCGTCGGCACCGGCCGCCCCGGCATCGTCGCGGCCACCGGCGGCTTCCATGGCCGCACATTCGGCGCCCTGTCGGCGACGTTCCGCCCCGATCACCGACGTCCATTCGAGCCGCTACTGCCCGGCGTGGCTCACGTTCCTTTCAACGACCTCGCGGCCCTCGACGACGCGATCGACGACCGGGTCGGAGCGGTGCTCTTGGAGTCCATCCAAGGGGAGGGCGGGGTCAGGGTCGCGGACGGTGGGTTCCTCCAGGCCGCGGAACGCCTCTGTGGCGAGCGCGGCGCGCTCCTGATCCTCGACGAGGTCCAGACGGGGTTCGGGCGCACCGGCAACTGGTTCGGGTTCCAGGATGCGGGCATCCAGCCCGACGTGGTCTGCCTGGCCAAGGGCATCGCGAACGGTGTCCCGATGGGCGCGGTCGCGCTCGGACCGCGCGTCCCGCCATTGAAGCCGGGCC
>NZBC01000060.1 GCA_002687715.1 Planctomycetota bacterium
AACGGGCCGTCCGCGAGGCGCCGGCCCACCGGATGGTCCGGTGACTGAAGCCACTTCATGCTGAACAGGCAGATGCCGGGGGCGTCCGGGACCATGCCGCGGGTGATGAGGATCTGGTTGGCGATCTCGGTGGCGCCCGTGTCGGTGCGGTTGCGGGCGATGGTCGTGCCGGGCCAGAGATGGCGGCGGTGGACGTTCTGTCGGACCCACCACCCGAGCAACACCGGGAAGCTCTGCGGGATCTGCGCGATGGGCCAATAGAGCTGCGGCGTCAGGTAGTCGACCCAGCCCTCGCGGAACCAGCGTCGCGCGTCGGCGTAGAGGACGTCGTATTGGTCGAGGCCTGCGATGGTCGGAGGATGTCCCGGTCGCCAGATGCCGAAGGGGGAGATGCCGAAGGCGACGTGCCGCTTCACGGCCTTGATCTCGTCTGCCAGACGCTCGATGAAACCGTCCACCGCGCGCCGCCGCCAGTCTCCGCGGGAGAGTCCGCCTCCCGCTCCGACGTAGGCCGCATAGCTCGCGTCGTCGGGGAAGTCCTGGCCGTCGTGGTAGCTCGGGTAGGGATAGAAGTAGTCGTCGAAGTGGATTCCGTCGACGTCGTATCGCCGCACGATATCCGTCACGACGGCGACTGCGTGGTCCTGCACTTCGGTGAGTGCCGGGTCCATCCACCAGTACCCTTTGCTCCCGAGCTTCACGACGAGGTCCGGTCGCGCGTTGACGACGGACGATGCGTCGAGCGGCCCGGGGTTCCCGGGGTGATTCGCTCGATACGGGTTGCACCACGCGTGGAGCTGCAGCCCGCGCGCGTGCGCCTCCTCGACCCAGAACGTCAGCGGGTCGTACGCGGGGTCGGGGGCGACGCCCTGCTGCCCCGTGAGGTACGCCGACCATGGTTCGAGCTCAGACGCGTACATCGCGTCGGCCTGCGGCCGTACCTGCAACACGACGGCGTTCATGTTCAGCGCGACGAGTCGATCGAGGATCGCGATCGCTTCGTTCTGCTGCTGCGCGACCGGCAGCCCGGGTCGGGTGGGCCAGTCGATGTTCGCGACCGTCGCGACCCACGCCGCGCGGAACTCCCGCGGCGCGGGCGGCATCTCGGCAGCGAGATCGTCGTCCGGGGTATGAGAACAGGCGCCGAGGGCGAGGAAAGCCACGGCGGCGGCGAGCGTGGAGGATCTTGGGCCGTTCATGCGGGCGCCAGCGTAACCACTCTCAGCTGAGCGTGAAGAACGAGGGTCGGAACCGGAACCCTGGGCCCGCATGGGGGTTGGAACATTCGTCTCAGCCACCGTTCCGCACCTGGAGCCAACCCATGAAACCGCTCGCTGTCCACTTCGTCCTCTGCGCGTCCGTCCTGCTATCGCCCGGGTTCTCACAGGCCTCGGCCGGTGATCCCGTCCATCTCTCCTGGGTCATTCACGTAGATCCCAGCGCCTATGACACGCTACCGGTGTGGACCAACGGTCGCACGGTTCTCGACGAGATGGCCACGGTCATCGAGGCCCACGGCGGCGTCATGACCGTAGCGACGTCGTGGAATTTTCTGCGCGGATGTCTGATGTTCGGGAACGGTCCGGCGTTCCCCGGCTCTATCGGTGATCTCGCCGCGCGGGGTCACGAGATCGCGTATCACGACCACGGTGGCGTCACGATTCAGGGCGCCACGCTGGTGATCGCCAACCTCACGTCGGCATTCACGGCCGAGGTCTATCCCACGCACCTGGAAGGCAGCGGAGACTTCGCTGAGCTGGCCGCGCTCGGCTATGTGACGACGGGGTCGCGTTGCGGCAAGGACATCCCGTCGCAGCTGTCCGGCATCTTCAACAACCCCGTGCGTCGGTTGGAATCGAGCTGCTATGGCGAGGACCCCGCCGGGCCGCTCGTCGGGCTGGGAGCCGGCTCCGCAGACGGCTCGGGTCGGTCGACCGACAACCTCGACGAGATGACTACTGCCATCGAGCACGCGATCGCGACCCACACGCCGGGGCGTCTAACGTTCGTCAGTCAGGGCGCGTCGCATCCGGACGACTGGATCACCGCATCGGTCGCGCAGATCCAGGCGGACATGGCTGCGCTGGATGCATGGCTGACGACGGACATCGATCCGCTGATCGCTTCCGGCGTCCTGGTGTGGACGGACGCCGCCGCCAAGCTCCAGCTATTCGAAGCGTGGGAGGCCGCGGGAGGTTCCAATGCGGACCTCTTCCCCGCTGCCAACGTGACGCATCCTGCGTGGTCGTTTCTCGACGACACCAACTCGCCGCTCGGCACGGACCGGATCGACGAGGTGTTCGTCGACGCTCAGGACCGGGTCTGGATCGGCGGCGGCGACGATGGCGTCGGCGGTCTGCACGTGTTCGACCCCGCTACCGCGTCCTGGACGACGTACGATCCGACCAACTCGCCGCTCCGCTCCTGTCGGATCACCAGTCTCGCCGAGGGCCCTGCAGGAGTCATGTGGATCGTCACGGGCAACGACTCGACGCCCGGTCCGCAAGGGACGGCGCTCCATCGGTTCGACGGCGCGAGCTGGACCGTGTTCGATGGCAGCAACGCGTTCGGCCCCGAGAGCTTCCTGTTCGACGTGGCCGTCGATCTCGCGGGCATCGTGTGGGTCGGTGGCAAGCGTGCTCTGTTCCGCTACGACGGTGCGAACTGGACCAGCTACAACCAGCTCCAGCCCGCGATCCCGCAGCACACGGGCATCTTCTGCGTGACCCCCGAGAGCGCGACGGTGGTGTGGCTCGGCCTGCGTAACGGCGGAGTAGTTCGGCTCGATCACCAGGGCGATGCCAATGGAGCGAACGATACGTCGACGGTGCACGACCGTGCGAGCACGGGCGGAGTGCTTCCCGGGGACACGACCTACGCAGTCGCGCTGCATCCGAACGGTGACGTCTATGCGGGGACACGTCGGGGGCTCGCGATCCTCTCGGGTGGGACGTGGACCGCCCATGATTCGAGCGGGTCGGAGCTCGGGTACGACCAGATCGTGGACCTCGCCGTCGACCCCGTCGGTGACGTCTGGATGGCGACGTACGGCGGGGGCCTCTCCCGATACCGTCCTACGCTCGGGCGTTTCGCCGTCGACGACATCCCCGATGGGACGGTCCACGCGCGTCTCATGACGAGCGTCGCCGCCGCATCCGACGGAACGGTGTACGGAGCGTCACTCATCACCGGCGGCGTGAGCGTCTACTCGCCGCCCCAGCTCGCGACGTTCGGTACGCCCGTACTCGGAGAGACGCTCGGGCTGACGGTGCTGGCGCCGTCGGACGCGGGGCTGGTCTACGCCGTCGCGGCCGCGTTCACCGCGAACGCCGGTGTCCCGCTTCCGGCGCCGGACGCGCGGGTGTTCCCCCTCGATCTCGACCCGCTGTTCCTCGCCTCCCTTGCCGGGACCATTCCGTTGTTCGTGGACTTCATTGGTGTCCTGGATGCGGAAGGGTCGGCGCGACCGAGCGTGATCGTCCCCAACCTGCCCTCGTTCTCCGGGCTCGAACTGTACTTCGCCGGCGCCACGGCGGATGCCGCGGCGCCGTCCGGCATCCGCACGATCTTCGGTCCCGTTCCCGTGACGCTGGAGTAGCGATCGGAAGGGGCGGTCAGTTCACGATGTAGTTCGAACCGTCTCCGACCGGGAACAGGATGCTGGTCCACCCGGCCGCGTTCCCGAGCATCCCGCCCGGGTTCTCCTCGATGACGCTGTCGGTTCCGAACGCATTGGTCTGGATGCCCGCCCCCGTCACCGCATCGAACGATACGAGTGCGGGGTGGGTACCCCCGGCCCCGAGCGACATGCCACCGACGCACGGAGTGACACCCCAGGTCCCGTCGGTCGCGAAGTTGGTAATGGCGACCGGAGCGAGGGGGCCGTTGAACTCGATCGTCCACGAAGACACGCCGCTCCCGCCCGTTCCCCACTCAGTGATGTTGGCGTACGTGACGAAGAGCGAGGGGCCCACGACGGAGACCGACACCGTGCCGAAGTTGTTCGGCTCGAGGTCGGCCTGGACGCCGATGCGCGGCATCAGGGTCTGCCATTCGAGGGCGGTGGCGGTGAAGTCGCTGCTTCCAGCCGTGAACGAGACGTCGCCGTTGGAGTTGACGTAGAGGTCCGAGTACGACGTGCCGTAGAAGGCGACGTTGCCGGTGCAGAGCGGCGTGGCGCTGAGAAACACCTGCTGGCTGCCGTCATCCGGGAGGGTCAGCGTCAGCACGGGGGCGACGTTCGTGTCGAGCGTGACGAGACCGCTCAGCGCGATGCCCGCGGGCGCCCCGGGGTTGGCGATGATGAGCTGGGCCGACGTCTCGATGGGAACCCCCACGCTGACGGGGAGACCGAAGTTGCCGGGGAACGGTGTCGTGAAGGTCAGGTTGTTGAGATAGAGAAGGCTGGCGGCAGCCAGGTTGATGTTGACGACTTCACCGAGGTACACGAGCCCGCCCGTCGTTGCAGAGACGCCGGGTTCAGGCGCGGTCACGGCGAGGTCCCAGGGCAGCCCGACGTTGGTGCTCCCGAAGTTCACCGTCGATGTCTCGCCGACGCAGCGCTCCACCACGGCGGGCGCGATGGGGCTGCCCGTGCTGCCGTCGATGTCGAGGCTCGCGGCCGGCTGATTCACCTGCCATTCCGGGCTCGCGTACACGTTGAAGTCAGCGTGGAAGTTGAGGCCGCCGGGGCCTCCGGTGTTGCGCCCGTAGAGGAACAGGTAGTTCACACCGGGCGTCACGAGCGTGCCGACGTCGAGGTTCGTGAACTGGACCTCGTTGTTCCACGTCCCTCCTTGCGTCGTTGCGGTACCCGGGATCGGCTGTCCATTGATGAACAGACCATCGTTGATCGTGTCCCCCATGAAGTCATCGACGAGGAGGTTCAGGTCCAGCGACGCTGCTCCGACGACGGGACTCACGACGGTGAACGGGATCGCGAAGAGCGCGGTCAGCTGCGGCTGTGCCTGCGAGCTCCCTATCCACTGTGCCGCGGGGTCGTTGCCGAGGTTGTTCATCCATCCGAAGGAGTTCTGGGGGATGATCTGGGCTGGCGCACCGGCGGCTGCCGCTGCGAAGTCCGCGGCCACCAGCGCCACCGGAAACGGCCCGGCGACGAATGTGACCTGAGCGTCGGGTCCGGGGGCGGTTCCGTTCCCGCTTCGCAATGTGATGTTCTCTTGGCCGGCGAGCGTCGCCGCTAGCAGACCGCAAACGATGAGTGAGCGCAGCATCGGGTTTCTCCTGGGTTGTTGGCCAATGGGACTCCCGAGCGTACTGCCAGATTCAGGGAAGCAGGGAAGAAAACGGTTGATGTCTGGTAGGAGGTTCGATGCCGCTTCCCGAGCGCCTCATGAAGGAACTACCGGGTTTGGATCGGAGTAGGATGCCCCGATGCCAGCCACCTCTCGTGCGCTCGGGCTCGTGGCGTTGGTGGTGGCCATCGTCGCCCTCGCGCCCGCCCAGACGGAGAAGCCGGATACGCGGCCGACCGTCATCGTGATCCTCGCCGACGATCTCGGGTACGGCGATCTCGGATGCTACGGCGGACCTCATCCGACGCCGCACCTCGATGCGTTGGCGAGGGAGGGGTTGCGATTCACCGACTTCCACAGCAACGGGGTCGTGTGTTCGCCGACGCGGGCGGCGTTGATGACGGGCCGGTATCAGCAGCGGGCGGGCATCCCGGGGGTGGTGTTCGCGGACCCGAAGCGGGCGCAGCATCGTCACGGACTGCAGCCAGTGGAGGTCACGCTCGCCGAAGCCATGGGGGACGCGGGCTATCGCACGGGGATGTTCGGCAAGTGGCACCTGGGGTATCTGAAGAAGTACCACCCGATGCGCCACGGGTTCGCCCGGTTCGTCGGTTTCAAGAGCGGGAACGTCGACTATCAGTCGCACTTCGATCAGGCGTTGACGTTCGACTGGTGGCAGGGCGAGGAGCCCGTGGATGAGAAGGGATACCTGACGCGACTGATCACGAAGCACGCGACGGCGTTTCTCGCCGAGGCACCCGGGCCAGCGTTTCTCTACGTCGCGCACGGCGCGCCCCACTACCCGTACCAGGGGCCGGATGATCCGCCCGTGCGGTCGAAAGGGAGCAAGCGGTTGTGGAACGCCCGGGCCAAGGATCACGTTGCGAAGGCGTATCCGGCGATGATCAAAGAGCTGGACGCGAGCGTCGGTGCGATCATCGCGGCTGTGAAGAAGAGCCCGGCGCGGGACCGGACGTTCGTGTTCTTCATGTCGGACAACGGTCCCGCGGGCCCGGGCCGGAGCGGCGGACTGCGAGGTCGCAAGGGGCAGGTGTGGGAAGGCGGCCATCGCGTTCCCGCCATCGCGTGGTGGCCGGGAAGGATCGCACCGGCGTCTACCACCGATGCGCTCACCGCGACCTTCGACGTCATGCCGACGATGCTCGGACTCGCGGGGGTCGAGTCGCCGAAGACGCGTCCCTTCGACGGCAAGGACCTCGGACCCGTTCTGTTCCGCGGCAAGGGGTTCGAGGACCGGGAGCTTCACTTCGCCCACGGGAGGCAATCGGCGATCCGCCGCGGTCGCTGGAAGCTGGTGAGTCGCGCCCCGGGGCAGCCGTCGCCGGGTCTGTTCGATGTCCTGGAGGACCGGGCCGAGAGTCGGGACCTCTCGGAGGTGCATCCGACTCGGGTCGCCCAGCTCG
>NZBC01000061.1 GCA_002687715.1 Planctomycetota bacterium
ACGACACCATCGCCGACGACCTCACGATCTGCTGGACCTTCGTCGTGAACGGCGATCCGCCTCAGATCGGAGTCAGCGTCGCGGACGACAGCGCGATCACCAACCAGACCCACGTCGCCCTCAACCTGATCCGGCGCCACGGGGAGTTCACTCTCAACGTTCCCGACGCCAGCTGGGTCAAGGCCTTCGACGAGGTCGACATGACGGCCTCGTACCGCCGCGACAAGTTCGCGCACTCGTCCCTGACCCGCCTGCCCTCCAAGCTGATCAGCGCCCCCGGCATCGCGGAGGCCGCCATCGTCATGGAGTGCCGCGTACTCCAATCCCATCGCCTACCCCCGAAACGCACTGTCTTCTTCGCCGAGGTCCTGCGGGTGACGGTTCATCCCGGCGTCACCGACGCGACCGGACGTCTCGACTCGACGTCACGCCCGTTCTTCGGGATGACGTCAGGCAATGGCGAATTCTGGACCTTCGGCAAGAAGGTCGGCCGCATCGGCATGACGGTCGGCCGGACCGACATCAGGTACTGATCCGACGGGCCCGGGAAACCCCGGTGATTGAAGTCCCGTCCCCAGCGCAGCGCATGGCCCATCAGAGCATCAATCGCACCGAGCACCGCGCGTTCACCACCCATAATAGCGCGGCCAATGGTGCTCCAATCGCGGGTTGCGAAGTGAAACGTCCTTAGCGTCATCCCGGATAAGCCAGCAACATAACCGACTCGGATACCGCAATGTCACCGGGTCCCGCGACTTGACGCGAAATCGGGCATACCGCACATTATGTGCCTGCGGATTCCCCATTACTGGTTGTGAAGCCCGCAACGAGCTCGGTTCCCCGTGCCTGTCCGAGGTCGGGGCCGATTACGGCGTCCAAGGAACAGGAGGGTACTGATGAACAAGCTCGCAATGCGCCGCCGAACCGTCAATTCACCGACGGGGGCAGTGGCCCTCTCGATCATCGCGATGGTGATCTGTCTCGCTTCGGCCTGCCAGCAGGCGAAGCAGGAGGTCAGTGGCTCGTACCACAACCCATATGGGGTACGCGTCGACCGGGCCGGCGTCGTCAATCGCGTGTCCATCGGCAAGGAAGGACGCCCGACCGATCACGTGGTCCGCCCGCTGCCCCGGGGCAGCCGCAGCATGGCGGAATTCGCGCGCGACAAGCGGCCGGCGAAACCAGCGACGACCTCGAAGATCAGCCCGGTGCTCCAGGAGTGGGTCAAGACGCGCAAGGGTGACTCGGAGATCGAGGTCATCATCAACTTCTCGGAGGATCGCAGGATCCCCCTGATGCCGACACTTCCGGCGAACCAGGAACGCGAGCAGCGGGACACTGCGCGTGCAGCAGCGATTCGCCGGCTCCAAAGCCAGCGACAACGGGCCCAATCCGACTTGTGCAAGGCACTTCGCAAGTACGGTGCGTTCGAGGTCGTCGAGCACTTCTGGTTGGTCAACGCGGTCGTGGCGAAGCTCCGACTCGAGACGGTCCAGTCGTTGGGTCGCGCACCCCAGGTCATCTACATGCAACCCGTCAAGGGCGGTGAGAAGCCGCCGCGTGTGGATGCTGGCCCGGACGACGACGACGTGGACGACGCAAGGCGCCTGATCGTGTCGGACCCGTACTTCAACCTGGGCCTTACTCAGCCCTGGATCGGCATCATGGACACGGGGGTGAGGGAAACCCACACCTTGTTCACCTCCCCCGACCGCATCGCTTGGATGCGCGATTGCGTCAACGGGGGGCCGAACGGGAACGACTCGTCCCAACCCAACTTCGACCCGACCGACTTCTTCTGGAACCACGGCACGAGCACCGCGGCGATCATCAGCGGAAACAACAACCTCGGCAACATCCGCCGCGGAGTCACCGCAGTCCGCCTCGACAGTTGGCAGATCTACACTGCGGCTGGCCTCGACTCGGCCGCGGCCGTCCGTGCGTTGCAACTGGGGGTCGCGGCTTTCGACCGTGTCCTCGTGGGCGAACTTCAAGCCAATGAGGCAGAGGATGGGGCAATCGCGACCGCCGCCGACAACGCCTACGACGCCGGCGCGATCATCGTCTCCGCGAACGGCAATTTCGGGCCCGGGGCCAGCACGGTCCGCTCCCCGGCGATCGCCCACAAGGTCCTTGGGGTCGGGAACTTCACCACGGACGGGCAGAACCAGGTCGCCAGCCAGGGGCGAGGCCCCGCGACGGACGGCCGATGGAAGCCGGACATCCAGACACCGACCAGCAGCCAGACGGCCAGCAACGCTTCGGACACGGCCCTTCAGGTGTTCACCGGGACGAGCGGAGCGACACCGTACGCCGCCGGCGCAGCAATGCTCGCGCGCAACTGGCTGCACCGCTTCGGCACCTACGACAACGGCCAGACCTACGCCTTCATGATCCTCTACGGTCAGAACCCCTGGCCGTACGACCAGACGAGCGGCGCGGGTCGCCTGAGCATGGCCGTCAATGGGTGGGCCTGGTGGGGGAAGTACGTCATCACCAACGGCGCGTCCATCGACATCCCGATCAACGTGACCGCGGGCAAGAAGGATTTCGATGCGGCGATCTGGTGGCCCGAGACCGCCGCCCAGAATCACAACGACGTTGATGTCCATCTGATCGATCCCGGCGGAACCGAACGGGCGAAAGGGTACTCGGCGGCCGGCGTATTCGAGCGAGCCAAGGTGGCAGGCACCTTGAGTCCCGGCACCTGGACTCTCCGAATCCGGGGATTCTGGGTGCGAACGGGTGCGCAGGTCGTTTACATGGCTGCTCATGTTCGCAACTAGGTGCGGAGTGACGAATCGACGGCGGCGAATCGTGACCATCGCCGCCGTCCTGGTCGGGGCAGGCCTCCTCGGTTGCCAGCGCGAAGAGCCGCGACAGGACCAGCCGACGGTCGACACCACGAGCCTCCATCGTGTGACCATCCTCGCGAGCGAACCGTTCTATCGTGAGAGGTCGGAACCCGAGGAGACGTTCGTCGGCGTGCTCGAAGAGACACCCGGCCGACTGGGACCGAATACCAGGAACCTCCCGTTCCGGCTCCAAACGGCCACGGAGCGTCTGGGGGTCTATGCCACTGGCCCTCAGATCAAGACGCTGAAGAAGTTCACCGGGGCCAAGGTGACCGTCATCGCCAAGCGAATCGACCTCACATCGGAGGGCTTCACCAAGGAGCTCTGGATCGCCGCGATTGCCCGGTCCCGGTAGGGACGGCGTGCCATCACCAACCGTTGCCGAGCGGCCGGGAACGTCCGGCTGATCGGTTGGCACTCGGACCTCCGGCGTCACACCAGAATGCCGCGAACCACGCGCGCCGGCTCCACGCCGGTGAGTCGGTGATCCAGGCCCTGGAACGGGAACGTCAGCCGCTCGTGGTCGATGCCCAGCTGGTGCAGGATGGTCGCGTGCAGGTCGCGGACATGCACCGGGTCCTTCGCGATGTTGTAGCTGAAGTCGTCGGTCTCGCCGTAGGAGATCCCGCCCTTGATGCCGCCGCCCGCAAGCCATCCGGCGAAGCAGCGGGGGTGGTGGTCGCGACCGTAGTCGTCGCGTTTCAGCTTGCCTTGGCCATAGACGGTGCGTCCGAATTCCCCCGCGAAGACGATCAGGGTGTCGTCGAGGAGACCGCGCTGTTTCAGGTCCATGATCAAGGCCGCCGCCGGTTGGTCGACGTCGAAACACTGGCCCCGGAGCTGCTTGGGGAGGATCGAGTGGTGGTCCCAGCCGCGATGGAAGATCTGGATGAAACGCACGTCTCTCTCGACCATCCGCCGCGCGAGCAGACAGTTGCGGGCGAAGGAACCGGTCTTCTCCACCTCCGGCCCATACATGGCCATGATGTTCTTGGGTTCCGCGGAGAGGTCGGTGAGTTCGGGGACTGAACTCTGCATCCGGAACGCCATCTCTTGCTGGGAGATCGTAGTCTCGATTTCGGGGTCGCCGATCTCGGCGTGATGCTTGCGGTTGACCTTGCGGACCGTGTCCAGCATGCGGCGGCGGACGTCGGCGTCGACGCCCTTGGGGTTGGAGAGGAAGAGGACGGGATCGCCCGCAGCTTGAAAGGCCGCACCTTGATGGCGCGACGGCAAGAAACCACTCCCCCACAGTCGGCTGTACAGGCCTTGGACGTTACGCGTTCCGCCCGTCCAGTACGCGGAGGTCAGCACGACGAAGTCCGGCAAGTCCCGGTTCATCGATCCCAGCCCATAGCTCAACCAGGCCCCCATGCTCGCCTTCCCGGGGATCTCCGCGCCGGTGCAGAAAAAGGTCTTGGCCGGGTCGTGGTTGATGGCGTTGATGTTCAACGACTTGATGACGCAGACGTCGTCCGCCAATGCAGAGAGATGCGGAAGCAGCTCACTCCAGTGGACTCCGTTCTGACCCTGGCGATGGAACTTGAACATCGATGGCATGACGAGCTGCGTCTTGCCGTTGGTCATCGCCGTTACGCGCTGGCCCTGGCTGATGCTCTTGGGCAGCGGCTTCTTGAAGAGCTTCTCGAGGTTCGGCTTGTAGTCGAACAGGTCGATCTGGCTCGGCGCCCCGGCCATGAACAGGAAGATGACGCGTTTGGCACGCGGCGGGTGATCCGTGCCGTGCAGAGGGGCATCGTTCCGAGACAGCAGCGAAGCCAGGGCGGTGGCGCCCAGACCCACCCCTGAAGTCTTCAGGAACTGCCGGCGTGACTGCAGCCGGTTGTATTCGTCGAAGCTCCGGTGCATGTCCCTACTCCCGCGTCTTGGTGATATCGAGGTTGTACACGGTGCTCACGAGCATCGTCCAGGCAGCCAACTCCGAACCCGACTGGCCGTCCCGAAGCTTGATCCCCTCGCAGAGCTGCTCAGCCAACGCAGGGTTCCTCCCGTACATCGCCTCCATCTCCCGAACCAGTTCGAGCAGCGCTTTGCTCTCGACCGGGTCGGGAACTCTCGACGTGATGGTCTCGTAGATGAGGTTCAACCGATCCTTCTCGGACCGGGCGTCGACGAGCGTCGACGCCGCCAGGTGCCGAGCCGCTTTCAGGTACTCGGTCTCGTTCATCAGCAGCAACGCCTGCAGCGGCGTGTTCGTGCGCTCGCGGCGTGCGATGCAGGATTCTCGGGTCGGAGCGTTGAGGATCGACATCTGCGGCGGCGGCATGCCCCGCTTCCAGAACGTGTAGACGCTGCGTCTGTAGATCTTGTCGCCGTGGTCGGGAGAGTAGGTTCTCGGGTACGAGCTGGGCAGGGTCACGGCCTTCCAGATGCCCGGGGGCTGCGGGGGCTTGACGCTCTTGCCGTACATGGTCGAGTTCAGCAAGCCACTGGTGGCCAGGATCTGGTCCCGGATCATCTCCGAGTCCATGCGGAATCGGGACCCGCGCGCCATCAGTCGATTCTCCGGATCCTTCTCGAAGATCTCGGGCCTCGCCGCCGAAGATTGCTGATACGTCGCCGACATGACGATCTGCTTGATCAGCGCCTTGACGTCCCATCCCGATTCGACGAATGAAACCGCCAGGTGGTCGAGAAGATCGGGATGCGTAGGCCACTCGCCCTGCGCACCGAAGTTCTCTGCTGTCTTGACCAGGCCGACGCCAAAGAGCTGTTGCCAGAAGCGGTTGACGGCGACGCGAGCCGTCAACGGGTGCTCGCGCGACACGAGCCATTCGGCGAAACCCATGCGGGTCTTCGTATCGCCCTTCTGCTTCATCGGCGGCAAGAACGACGGCGTGCCGCGCTCCACCCGCTCGCCGGGAGTCTGGTAGTCGCCGCGAATGAGGACATACGCCGGACGAACCTCCGCTCGCTCCTTCATCACCATGGCGGCACGGATACTGCCCTGGATCTCGACCTGCTTTCTCTTCAGGGTCTTGAGGTCCTCCTGGGCCTCTTTCAGCTTCTTGGCCAACTCCCTCTTCGGTTCGCCGTCCGGGGCTTTGCCCAAGCCACTCTTGAGACGCTTGACCTGCGAACCTCTTGCCGACACCTTCGCCCGCAGCTCTTCCAGCGTCGTGGACTGTCGGGCGGTCGGGAAGCTGATGTAAGGCGGTTGCAAGCCGCGCTTGAAGTCAGCCCCACCGCGGCCGCCTGTCTCCGGCCTTGCGTCCAGGTTGTTGAAAAACGCAAACAACCGGTAGAAGTCAGCTTGCTTGAGCGGGTCGTGTTTGTGGTCGTGGCACACCGCGCACTGAACGGTCAGTCCCATGAAGGCCGTTCCGACTGCCGTGACCCGGTCGATGACGTTGCGCGCGAAGCTCTCCGCCGGGAGGGCAGTCCCGCGATCGATGATCATGTGCAGCCGATTGAAACCGGAGGCAGTCAGCTGATCCTCGGTCGGGTCCGGGTGGAGATCGCCCGCGAGCTGGTCCGTGACGAACTGATCGTACGGCAGGTTGGCGTTCCACGATCGGGTGACCCAGTCGCGGTACGGAGTCATGTCACGGAAGTGATCGTGGTGGATTCCGTTCGTGTCCGCGAAGCGGACCAGGTCCAGCCAGTACTTGGCCATGTGCTCGCCGTACTGCGGCTTGGCGAGGAGGCGATCGACGAGGCGCTCGTAGTCAGCGGGGTTGTCACTGGCGAGGAACGCCCGGATCTCGCCCAGCGTCGGCGGCAAGCCCGTCAAGTCGAGACTCAATCGTCGGATCAGGGCACGCTTGCCCGCTCTCGCGCTCGGCGACAGGTGCGACGCTTCCAGTCTCCACATCACGAAGCGATCGATCGGCTGCGAGCTCCAGCGCGGGTTGGCGACCTTCACGTCCGCCGGCCGAGCCGGCGCAACGAACGCCCAATGGTCCTCGTACTCAGCGCCTTGCAAGATCCAGCGCCGGATGATGTCCCGCTGCTCAGTCGTCAGCGATTCCTTGTGGGAACCGGCCGGCGGCATCGCGTCGTCTTCATCGTCCGTCGTCAACCGATACCAGACGGCGCTCGCTTCGAGCGACCCGGGCTTGATGGCCGGCTTGCCGCCACGAACCCGGTACGCACCCTCCGGCCCATCCGCCCGGTCCAGACGGAGCTTGCCTTTGCGATCGTGCTCGTCCGGACCGTGGCAGTGAAAGCAACGGTCCGCGAGCAACGGACGCACGTCGCGATTGAAGCTGACCCGCTGTTCTGCCCCTTCGGGACCAGGGGATGTCGAGAAAGTCCCCAAGCCCGCAACGAGCACCGCGCAAGAGAACAGGATGCTCAAATGGGCAGCCAGAGGAGTGCGGAGGGGCGAGCTTGAGCTCATCAGTGCTGATCCAGGTTGGTGCGAGATGCCGAGGTTCCGATCGCGGTCTCAGCTACTTCCGTTCGCGGTGACCATGTTCTCCGCTCCCCACCTCGGGGTGCGCGGTCCATCGGTCGAAGCCCGCGCTGGTGCTCGAGAGCTTGACCGCTCGCTTCGCGCCTGGAGCTAGCGCCGCTGCTGGCGTAGGGCCGAGTTCTTTCCCGTTCGACAGGTGAACCTCGACGCGAACCCGCTCCAGGGTCTTGTTCGTGGTGTTCTCAACCGTGCCGTTGAAGGAGTTGGTCTTCGCATCGTAGGCCAGGATCAGCCGCGCCCCGTGGCGGACCTTGTCGTAGGTCGCGTCGAGGGCGTACTCGGTACCCGACTCCTCGCCTTCCCCACCTTCATGGCCACCGTCGCGGTCGTGCTCACCCCGACCTTCGCGACCGCCGTGCTCACCCCGACCTTCGCGACCGCCGTGCTCACCCCGACCTTCGCGACCGCCGTGCTCACCTCGAC
>NZBC01000062.1 GCA_002687715.1 Planctomycetota bacterium
CCCCCCCCCCCGCCGATCCGCCCGAGAAGACCAGCGACGACGTCACGATCGTCTTCGACCACGAGGGCATGACGATCGAGAACCTCCTCACCTGGTGGACCCAGTCCACGGGTCGCCGGTTCATCTACGATCAGCGCATCATCGGAAAGGCCGCGAAGGTGCACCTCACGGGACCGGTCGTCATCAAGCACGAGAACGTCGACTGGTTCTTCGAGGGTATCCTCGTGAATGCTGGCCTCGCGCTCGTTCAATCAGGGCCGCCCAAAGCCAAGACGTTCAAGGTCGAGCACCTGGACCAGGCGCGCTGGCTGAAGCAGCGGGCACGGTTCGTCCCCGAGCAGGAGGTGCGGCGTCTCGAGCGGTCCCCTGCGCAGGTCTTCCTGACCAGCATCACACTCCGGCACGCGAAAGCGGCGCAGATCCGACAGGCGGCGGCGTACATCCTGAGCAACCGGAACGCCGAGTACCTGCAGGAAACGGGGCCGAAGTCGCTCCTCGTGTGCGGGTTCGGACCGACGCTCGTGGCGATCGCCGCGCTGGTGCGGGCGGTCGACAAAGAAGACAACGTCCAGCCGGAACGGAACCGCTGATGCCCCGGTCGGGCGTCCTCGCCGCTCTCGCTCTGGTGCTCGCGTCGTGCAGCCACGGACCGCGAACCCCGGCGCCAACCGACCGGCCGTACGTCCTCGTGCTCGGCACGGCCCAGGACGCGGGCTTCCCGCAGATCGGCGCCAACCACGCCCGGGCGCGGGCAGCCCGCGCCGACCCCACGCAGATTCGGCGCGTCGCGTCACTGCTCGTCGTAGACCCGCGCACGCATCGGCGCTGGCTGATCGACGCGACCCCCGACCTCCCGCTTCAGGTCGAGGCCGCGCGCGGACATCCCGCGGGGCGTGCCCCGGGTCCCGGGCGACCACCGTTGTTCGAGGGGATCTTCCTCACGCACGCCCACATGGGCCACTACGCGGGGCTGCTGCACCTCGGCCGCGAAGCGTACGCCGCACGCGGGCAGCCCGTACACGGTAGCGCCCGCATGACGGCGTTCCTCGAGACCCAGGCGCCGTGGGAGCTGCTCGTCCGGCTGGGCCACATCACATTGCACACCCTCGAGCCCGACCGCGATGTCGAACTCGCGTCCCAACTCACCATCACGCCCATCCTCGTCCCCCATCGCGCGGAGTACACGGACACCCTCGGGTTCATCGTCCGAGGTCCGTCGCAATCGCTGCTCTACATCCCCGACATCGACAAGTGGCACCAGTGGGAGCGTCGGCTCGAAGATGTCCTGGCGACCGTCGACCACGCGCTCATCGACGGTACGTTCTACGCGGACGGCGAGATTCCCGGTCGGAGCATGAAGGACATTCCTCACCCCTTCATCGCGGAGACCATGGCCCGCCTCGCGAGTGCGTCCGCCGACCTCCGCGCCAAGGTCCGGTTCACCCATCTCAACCACACCAACCCGGCCGCGGACCCCGGCGGATCCGCCCAAAAAGCGATCGAAGCTGCGGGTTTTTCGGTGGCCCGCGACGGAGACGTCTTCGGACTCTGACCCGGGGGGAGCGACAACCCCGACCAACCACCCTTGAGTTGGGGCGGGGGTACACTGCTAAGCTGGCTACCCACACCCGCCCTGCGTCAGTCCTCTGGCCAGCCCGCAACCCACTCCTCCCTACAAACCGAATCCGTCTATGCGCTCGCTCATCTTGCTTCTCGCGTGCCTTACGGGCTCGCTGTATGCCCAAACTGGCGCGCAACCCAACTCACCGGCGGCGACCATGCTGCTGCAGGGGGTCTCCGGGAACATCCCCGTCATGCAGGGTGAGGTCGTGAATTGCCTGCTGTCGGGGCAGCCCGACGCGATCCTCCTCCTCGCGACTGGCGACCTGCTGAACCCGGGTCCAGCGGCCATGGGCGCGGGGTTCCTCAATCTGCAGAACGTCAACTCGTTCCTCGCCAACGGGTTCGTGTACGCGGCGGACAAGACGGACGCGACGGGCCAGTTCGGGCGCAACTGGCAGATTCCGTGGCTGGCGGGGGCAGGAGTGACCTTCACTGCGCAGGCGTTGATCGAAGATGCGAACGCGCCCATGGGATTCACGCTGTCGGCGGCATCCACGATGACGGTCACCAACACGGCGGTCGTCCCCCAGCACCTCTTCTTCGACCCCGTGTTGTCGGCGAAGGGCGTCGAGAGCATCCTCCCGCCCGCCGGCACGCTGCCCGGAGACCTCCCCACACTCAACTCCAGCGGCTTCCCCGGGCCGACCGACGTCTTCTGGCAGGGCCAGCCCGTTCACGGCGTCTTCCAGTCGCCGTTCTTCTGCCACACCTGTCACGGCGACGCGCAGGACATCTGGCCCAGCTACATGGGCACGATGATGGCCAACGCCGCGCGTGACCCGCTGTTCAACGGGCAGTTCGCGATCTCCGTCGCGGGCTATGAGTATCTTCAGCAGAATGGCGTCTTGCCAGCCGGCGGAGAGCTCGCCGCGGACTTCTGCATCCGCTGCCACTCCCCCAACGCGTGGCAGGGGGGACGATCGGGGTTCGAAGGCGACGGCATCGCCTCGCCGTACTCGCCGGGGATCTTCGATCACCAACACAGCCTCGACCAGGAGGGTGTGCTCTGCGACACGTGCCACCGCACGACGGGGTTCGTGGGCAACCGGTCGCCGACCGCCGGACTCATCCCGGGTCAGCCCGACGCGGCGCAGCTCGTGATCTCGCACTCGACGACCAAACGCGGTCCCTACTCGGGGACATACGAGTGGACGCACCTGGGCGGCACGACGCCTTACGGCGCGCACGTCGGACCGACCGTCTCCGTGATCACGCCACCCGTCGTTCACAACCCGCCGGCGCAGGCCGGGACCGCCGTCTCGCCCGGGCATGACACACAGCGCGGCGCGAACCTGGGCGAGTCGACCTTCTGCGGCAGCTGCCACAACATCACGAACCCGGCCAGCGGGCATGCCATCGAACGAACCTATACCGAGTGGCTCAACTCGGACTACGGCACGCCCGGCAACCCCGAGTTCCAGACCTGCCAGAGCTGTCACATGCCGGCGCAGTCCAACGCCATGGGGTGCACGATTGCGGGAACCGACCCGACGTACGGCGCGTGGAACAAGATCCGCTCGGCCCTACGGCAGCACGAGTTCGTCGGCGGCAATGCGTGGATCCCCCAGATCCTGAAGCAGATGTACCCGAACGTCGATCTGCCGTGGACCAACGCGCAGAACTACCAGCAGACGTTCTACTTCAACGCCGCGTCGCGCGACGCCGCCTGGGACACGACCTCGATGCGTGCGACCCAGAAGCTCCGCGACGCAGCCGAAGTCGACCTCGCCGCCGTCGAAGCGACCCCGGGCAACATCACGGCAACGGTCACCGTCACCAACCTCACCGGCCACAAGCTCCCGACGGGTTACCCCGAGGGACGTCAGATGTGGTTGCAAGTCGAGGTGCTCGACGCCAATGAACAACCCGTGTATCAGTCCGGCGTGCTCAATGCGAACAGCGCGCTGATCCGCGACGCCGACATCAAGATCTACGAGGCGAAGCACGCGCTCAGCTACCCCCAGCTCGGGCTGTCCGGACCGTCGTTCCACTTCGCGCTCAACAACCGGATCTACAAGGACAACCGCATCCTGCCCAAGGGAGCGGTCCAGGTCCGCGGCATCGGCGGCACCGATTCGTACCACCCGACGCTGGCGCCCTATCCCGTGGGCGGCCTCTACCCGGACGGGCAGCACTGGGACACGACCACGTACTCAATCAGCGTCCCGCCCGGCACGCCCCGGCCGCTCAAGGTCCGCGCCACTGCTCTCTATCAGACCGCGTCCTGGGAGTACGTCGACTTCCTCGCCAACGGCGGAGACGCCACGGTCCAGACGATGCCCCACGCAGACGCCCTCACACTCCGCAACTTCTGGCAGAACGGCTACCCCGCTCCAGCGCTTGGGGTTGGAGTGGTCGGGGCGTCCAGCACTCCCGACCCGCAGAGCAACTGGCCTGGCCAGACCGCGATGGTGGTGCTCCCGTAGCGTGCAGGGCGAAAACGGGTGAGGCGCGAATCCCCCCGAGACCCGCGCCTCTCCCCTGCCAACGCGAACCCCCAGAGACCCCCGGGTGGCGTCGTGTCGCGGCGGGGTTACTCAAGTCCTGCCGGAGCCAGAGACGCCTCCCCGCGGCGGCCCGCGTCCACGGGAAGGGCGCAGACCCAGGCGATGTGTAACGCAGTTTCGAAGATTGCTGCCGGGTCTTCGGGAGCGTGGATCTCCAGAGGCTGTGAGTCAATCAGCTCCGAGGCGAGCGGGGCAGTCCCCGTGAGCTGAGCCTGACGCAGTCCAGCGTCGCTCTGGGCCGAACGCAACCCGGGTTGCGATTGATTCACAGCCTCTGGAGATCCGCTCGAAGTTCTTGTTCGGCTTTCGCCGTCAGAGCGGACCTGGAGGTCCGCGCTCCCATGCGGGCCAGACTGCTGCGCCGCGAGCAGCTAGAGGCCGCGGACGCGCATACGAAGAGAGTAGAGGGACTTCCGCGCGGTTACGAACAGCGTCCGCCGGTCCTTCCCTCCGAAGCAGACGTTTGCGGGCCGCTCGGGGATGTCGATGCGGGCGACCCGCTTGCCACTCGGCGCGTAGACGACGACGGCGTCCTGGGTGAGATACAGGTTGCCCTTCTCGTCGAGCGTCATGCCGTCGGAGCCGCCGTCAGGCACGAAGAGGGTCTTCTTCGATAGCGCCGCCCCTTCGATCGCGTAGCGGTAGATCTTGCGACCGCCTGCGTCCGCGACGTAGAGCGTCTTGCCGTCCTTCGTGCCGAGGATGCCGTTGGGCTTCACCAGATCACTGGCGACCCGGTTGACCGTCTTGCCGTCGGGAGCAAGCCGGTAGACGTGGAAGCCGCCCTGCTGCAAGTCCTTCTGTTGGCCGTAGCGCGGATCCGTGAACCACACGGCGCCCTTGGGGTCGGTCCAGAGGTCGTTGGGCGAGTTGAACGGTTTCTTCTCATACGTCGCAGCGAGGGTCTGGGTCTCACCTTTCATGGTGATCCGGACCAGTCGCCTCCGCCCACCTTCGCACGCGAGCAGACGCCCCTTCGCATCGAAATAAAGGCCGTTCGCACCGCCCGAGTCCTCGCGGAACGTCGTCAGTTTCCCGTCGAGCGACCAGCGGTGGATTCGGTTGTTCGGGATGTCCGTGAAGAACACGTTCCCAGCGGCGTCGACCGCCGGACCTTCCGTGAACCGGAAGCCACTCGCGAGCTTCTTCACTTTGGCATTCGCGGCGACTAGATCAGACTGGGCAGCGACGGACGCCGCGAACCCCAAGACGACGAGGAATCGAAAGCGGATCATGACGACAGGATAGAGGTGGGAGCTGGAAACAAGGAAGTCCCGACCGGCCGCGACGGCAACCCGCCGCTCGACGCGCCGTCCCCAAACCCTGTCGTACACCCAGGTTTACGGCAGGCGACCGGGGCCCCACCGCCCGACCGCCTCGTCGAGCTCGACGGGCTGCGAGGGTTCGCGATGCTGCTCGTCCTTGGGTTCCACCTGAACCACATGGCGCCCGGAGACGGCATTCTCTCGGACTTCGTCTGCGGCGCAGCGCGGTTGGGTTTCGTCGGCATAGACATCTTCTTCGCGCTGTCGGGGCTCCTGATCACGGGCATCCTGTTGCGAACGCGCGAGGCGGGCGGCTACTTTCGGACGTTCTACGCCCGGCGCTCGCTGCGGATCTTCCCGCTCTACTTCGTCGCGTGCGGCCTCTTCCTCCATGCGGTGTACCTCGTACCCGGGGACGGCGACTACAACTACTTCTGGTTGCGTGACCGCGAGATCTCGCCGCTGTGGTACTGGTGCTACCTCACGAACGTGAAGATCGTGATGGACGGCGACTTCCACCACATGCTCATGGCCGTGTCGTGGTCCCTGTCCATCGAGGAGCAGTTCTATCTCGTTTGGCCGGCCGTCGTGCGTTGGCTGTCGCCGCGGGCGCTCGTGCGACTGTGCGCCGGACTGATCGTCGGCGCGCTGGTGCTGCGATTCTGGCTCGTGTTCAACGGGACGTCGGGGAAGGTGGTCCACGTCCTGACCCTGGTGCGGGTGGACGCGCTCGCTGCGGGGTCATTGCTCGCCGTCGCCGTTCGTGATGGAACGACCTGGCGGATCCTGCGTCGAGCCGCGCGCATCGTGCTCCCCGTCGCGGTCGTCGGGACCGTCGCGATCTCCTGCGTCCATTGGACCGGCGATGCGCACTCCAAGAGCACTGAGTTTCTCTACAACGACTACGTGCAGTCGTTTGGAAGCGTACTCGTGCTCATGGCCTCAACGTCGCTTCTCGTACGCCTCATCGGCCCACCGGCAACCAGCCGGATGGCCCGGTTCTTTCGCAACCGATGGTTGTGCCGCGTCGGGTGCTACAGCTACTGCATCTACCTGACTCACGTCCCCATCATCATCGCGGTGCGTGAGGTAGCGTTCGTGCGGTGGTTCCCGGGTCCACTCCCGCTGCTCCCCCAGCTCGCATACTACGTGGTCGGGACCGCGGCGAGCGTGGCGGTCGCCGCCGCGAGCTGGAGGTGGGTCGAACGACCGATCCTGAGAATCAAGGATCGCTTCAAGTACTGGCCTTCGCCCTAGCCGTCTGTCGTTAGAATGCGCCCCATGCGCATCCTGGTCCTTCTCGTAGCAGTCGTCATTCCGTTCAGCGACGTCGTTGCCCAACGGAAGATCCGCCCCGTCCCCACCGAGCTCACCCGCGCCTGCGGCACGGGCGTGAAATGGCGCACCGACCTCGACGCGGCACTCGCCGAGGCGAAGGCGAAGAAACGTCCCGTGTTCTGGTACGTCCCGACCGTTCAACGCAGCCGCATGGATCGCAAGCCCGAGATCGACGGCTACATGATGGCGGGTCCGTTCTCCGCGCCCGACGTGGAGACCATCCTGAACCGCAAGTTCATCCCGGTGAAGCTAGCGGCGCGCGGCGAGGCGCAAAAGAAGTATGGACTGTACCCACTGAAGTTCGTCGAACCGGGTTTCCTGGTCCTCGCTCCTGATGGCGAGGAGATCAAGAAGGTCGACAAGATCGCAACCCTCGTCAGCGAGTGGTTCGTCTGGCAGCTCGACGAAGCGCTCTCGCGGCGTCCAGCGCTGGCTCGCGAATCCACCGAGGCCGCCGTCGCTGCCAAGGAGCAGAACCCGATCGCGCTCGTGCGTGCGTTGCTCGCCGAAGGCGATCTCGAGCAGGCGGAGAAGGTCGCGATGAAGGATGCGGGCGTCGCCAAGCCGACCGCCGAGATGATGGTGCTCCGCGCGCGGGTCTTCCGGCGCCAGCGCAAGGAGGGCGAGGCCCGCAAGTGGATGAAGGCGTTCGAGGACCCCGGCGCGACGTGGACCGCGGACGTCCTCGTCGAGACCATGCGCCTGGCGCTCGCCCGCAATCTCCCGAAGGACGCGGAAGCCGCGTTCATCCGCGGCACAGAGTACGCGACGAACGAGACGCGGTTCCTCCACTCCGTGGCGCTGCACCTGCAGAACCGTGAAGGTGAGGCCCAGGAGATCTGGAAGAAGCTCGTCGCCACCGGCGAGAACGATCGCTGGACCCGCAAGGCGTCGGCTGAGTTGCAACGCCTGGGCCCGTTCTGCCGTGCGTTCGAGCGCTTCGACTTCCTCCCGCTCGACGCCTTCGTGAGGGACCCGGACGGCACCCGGGTCGGCCGCAAGCTCAAGCAAGGGATCTGGCTCGGCAAGCGCGGCATCGAGCTGCTGCTCGTCAACCAACGCGCGAACGGCTCGTGGGACGACTCCACCTATGACTTCGGCGGCACGGCCAGCCTTCCGAACGTCTACCTCGCGATCACAGCCCTCGCGGGCGTGGCGTTGATGGAGTGGCGCGACGTCCATCCGGCGGGCGTCGATCCCGCCGTCGAACGCGCGGCCGACTTCCTCCTCAACGAGCAGAACCTCGCGCCGAAGGACCGAAACGAGATCGCGTGGGCCCATGCGTACCGCCTCATCTTCTTCGAGCACTACCTCCGCAACCCCGCCGCCAAGAAGAAGGCCGCCGCGCGCACGAAGGCGAGAGCGCTGGTGAAGGAGCTCGTCGACAGCCAGCTCAGCAGCGGCGCCTGGCGACACGAATACGCGAACCCGTTTGTGACCGCTACGATCATCCATGCGCTCGCCCGCGCCAAGCGCGCCCGCGTCCCCACGGGGCAGGACACGCTCGAGCAGGCCGGCAAATCGCTCCTCCAGCGCCGCGGTCAGGACGGCACCTTCTCCTACGGCCAGCGTGGGCGTGCCGGCAGCGCCCCCCAAGCCGCCGCCGGCCGCATGCCGCTCTGCGAGCTCGCCCTCCTTCTCACGGGCAAGTCTGATCAGCAGAAGCTGGCTCACGCCGTCGAGACGTCGTTCAAGCACCACGACCTGCTCGACACCGTCCGCAAGTACGACGACCACGCTGACCGCTACCACAATGGCGGTTTCTTCTTCTGGTACGACATGTACGGTCGCCTCGAAGCCATCGCTGCCGTCGAGGACACCGCCAAGCGCAAGGTCTTCACCCAGCAGATGCTGCAGCTCGTCCTCGACCTCCCCGAGATCGACGGTGGTTTCATCGACTCCCACGAGATCGGCAAGACCTACGGCACCGCGATGGGCATGATCTGCCTGAAGGCGCTGCTGCCGTCACGAAACTGAGTCGACGGCGAGGCCAGACTTCCGCGCACTACCGGCGCCCGCGCCAGGGATCACACGCGCTTCCTCCTACCGATTCATGCCGCGCAGGATGTTGATGTCGAGCTTGCCGTCCTGGACGCCGTCGATGGCGTCGATCTCCGAGAGGGCGGCGCGAACGTCGGTGCGAGTGAGGGCGCCTTTCTCGTCGAGCTTGGCCATGACGGCGCCGAGGATGAGTGCGACGTAGCCGAGGTCGTCTTCCAAGCCGTCGATCTGGGACTGGAGCTTCGCCACCTCCTGCTTCTGCTCCGCGTCCTGGAAGGGGGGCGGGCTGCGGCGTGGGCGCACGGGGCGGGTCTGGGCATCGGCGAGGCGGCGGAGGGGCTGGGCTTGCGCTTGCTCAGGGAAGAAGAAATCGAAGAGACTCATGGTCGGGGTTGCTCCTTCGAGGGGTTTTCGATTTGAACCGAGGGACCGTGCGCGCGACTCAGTATCCCGCCGCCTGCCCGTCCTTCCGCATCTCGGACGCACCGTGATAGACGCCGGTCACCGGGTCACGCAGGATCGCCTGGTAGCCGCCGAAGCTCCCGCGGAGGGCCAGACGGTGGCCGCGTTTCTCCAGCGCACGCCTCACCGCAAGCGGAATCCCGCCTTCGAGGTGAACGACGCCACCGTCCTCCATCAGCGTGCCCGTTGGCTGGCTGCTGCCGGTGTGGTTGTACCGCGCGGCGTCGCCGGCCTCCTGGACGTTCATGCCGAAGTCCACGAGGTTGCAGATGATCTGGACGTGCCCCTGTGGCTGCATCGCGCCGCCCATGACCCCGAACGACAACCACGGCGCGTCGTCCTTCGTCGCGAAGGCGGGGATGATGGTGTGGAATGGACGCTTGCCGGGCGCGTAGACGTTCGCGTGGTCCTTCTCCAGCGTGAACAGCCCTCCGCGATCCTGCAGCGCGAAGCCTAATCCGTCCGGAACGAGTCCCGATCCCATGCCGACGTAGTTGCTCTGGATGAGGGAGACCATCATGCCGTCGCGGTCAGCGACCGTGAGGTAGATCGTGTCGCCCTGGTGAAGGCGCGGGTTGCCGGCGTCGACGCGACGCCTGGCGCGCGCGGGATCGATGAGCTTGCGGCGGTCCTTCGCGTAGGGCTTCGAGATGAGGCCGCGCAGCGGGACGTCGGAGAACGCGGGGTCGGCGTAGAACCGGGCACGGTCAGCGAAGGCCAGCTTCTTCGCCTCAATGTGGTGGTGGAGGTACTCCGCCGAGTTGTGGCCCTGCGCGGCGAGGTCGTAGCCCTCCAGGACGTTCAGCATCTGCAACGCAGCGACCCCTTGCCCGTTGGGGGGGAGCTCGAACACGACCACCCCGCGATACGTCGTCGACGCAGGCTCGACCCAGGTCGCGGCGTGAGCGGCGAGGTCGTTCTTGCGCAGGGGGCAGTCGACCCGTTTGCAGTACGCATCGATCACGTCCGCGATCTTGCCCGTGTAGAACGAACCGAACCCGTCGTCCGCGAGTCGTTGCAGCGTCTTGGCCAGATCGGCGTTGGCGAAGACCTCCCCTGCTCTCGGCGCACGACCCTCCCGAACGAACGTCTTGCGGAAGTTGTCGAACTCCGTGATGTCCTTCGACTCCGCCGCGAAGCGGGTCAGGTTCATGGCCCAGTACCCCGCGATGATCTCGCTGACCGGGAACCCCTCCTTGGCATAGCCGATCGCGGGCCCCAGGACGTCCTTGCGCTCGAGCCGGCCAAAGCGGTCGTGCAACGCCTTCCATCCGCTGACGCAGCCCGGGACGCTGACCGGCAACGGGCCCCAGAGCGGAATCGTCGTCCGGTCGCCGAGCCGCTCCTTCAACGCGTCGAGCGTCATTCCCTTGGGCGAGCGTCCGCTCGCATTGAGACCGACGACCTTCCGGGTCTTGGGGTCCCAGACGATGGCGAACAGATCGCCGCCGAGGCCGCATCCCGTCGGCTCCATCAGGGCCAGGCAGGCATTCGCCGCGATGGCCGCGTCCACCGCCGACCCACCCCGCTTGAGGACGTCGAGCGCGACCTGCGTCGCCAGCGGCTGGCTCGTGCAGGCCATGCCGCGCTGCGCGAGGACCGGGCTGCGACCGGCCCAGGGACGTCCGAATGGACGGTCCCCACCAGACTGCGCAACACTGACCGTCGACAGCACCAACGCCAGAAGCAGCACGGTCAGGAACAGGTGCAACATCGACCGCTACTCCTCTTGATCCGAGTCGTCGAGAGACTTCGGGAGCCGGAGCCCCATTCGCGCAAACGCCAGGAACCCCCCGCCGAACACGCCCAGCAGTGCCGGTATGAACCACAGCGACATGAACCCGTCGACCCGTGCGTTCTCCGGGTCGCCCGGATCATAGAGGACGTCGACGAAGTCACCGGCCTCCGGCCCGAACGGCGCCAGCGGCCACTCGAAGACGACCCGCTGGCCCTCGAAGTCGTACGCAACCTCGGTGCCCGGCGGCGCATCGCGGCCCTCGCCGGGCGTGATCTCCAAGACCACACCCTTCGTCGTTTCGGTGTCCAGCAGGAACTTGACCGTGTCGAACACGATGACCGCGGAAACGACGTAGCAGGCCAGTCCGATGACCAGGAACCCGCGCGGCAACCACCGCACGATGAACAGGACGGGACCAGCATTCAGCATCGCGAGAGCGTATCACCTCCCTCGACCGCCTTCGGCGAGGGAGGTCCTCGAAGTCCTCGCTGCGACGGGATGCTCCGCGGCATACCATGTCGTCCATGTGGTGGCTCATCGGAATCGGAGCGTTCCTCGGACTCGTCGTGGTGTGGGACCTGGTTCAGCACAAGCACGCGATCCTCCGCAATTTCCCGATCCTAGGGCACCTGCGCTACCTGGTTGAACTCGTGGGACCAGAGCTGCGCCAGTACATCGTGGCCCGAAACGACGAGGAGAGGCCCTTCGACCGCGATCAGCGCCGTTGGGTCTACGCGTCGTCCAAGAAGCAGAACAACTACTTCGGTTTCGGGACCGACGACGACCTGGAACTCGGGACGAACCATGTGATCGTCAAGCACTCCGCCTTCCCGATCAACGCCCACGATCATCACCACCCGGGCTACGCCATCCCCGGCGCGAAAGTCATGGGCGGCTCGCGCGGCCGCAAGCTCGCGTTCCGGCCGCCGAGCATCCTGACCGTCTCCGCGATGAGCTTCGGCAGCCTGTCGGCGAACGCGGTGCAGGCCATCAACCGCGGGTGCGCGATGTCCGATTGCCTGCACAACACGGGCGAGGGTGGCATCGCGCATCACCACCGACACGGAGGCGGGCTGATCTACCAGCTCGGCACCGGGTACTACGGTGCCCGGGCGAAGGACGGCACGTTCTCGATGGAGTTGTTCCTGAACACGGTGGCCTCCGCCGACGTGAAGGCGATAGAGATCAAGCTCTCTCAGGGCGCGAAGCCAGGAAAAGGCGGCGTTCTCCCCGGCGCGAAGGTGACGAAGGAGATCGCGAGCGTCCGCGGCATTCCCATCGGGCAGGACTGTTTGAGCCCGTCCTCCCACTCCGCCTTCGACAGCCCGGAGGGGATGATCGACTTCATCGAAACGCTCGCAGACGAGACGGGCCTCCCGGTCGGGATCAAGTCCGCCGTGGGCGACGAGCGGTTCTGGCACGAGCTCGCCGGGCTCATGAAGGAGACCGGCCGCGGACCGGACTACATCCAGGTCGACGGCGGAGAGGGCGGCACCGGCGCGGCGCCGCTCGCGTTCTCCGATCACGTCGCGTTGCCGTTCAAGATCGGCTTCACGCGGGTGTGGCGGATCTTCAAGAGCGCGGGCATCGAGGACCGTGTCGTGTGGGTCGGCTCTGGCCGACTCGGGTTTCCCGTCGAGTCGTTGCTCGCGTTCGGACTCGGATGCGACATGATTGCGCTGGCCCGCGAGCCCATGATGGCGATCGGGTGCATCCAGGCCCAGCGGTGCCACTCAGGCCACTGCCCGACCGGCGTCGCGACCCAGAGCAAGTGGCTCATGCGCGGGCTCGACCCGACTCACAAGGCATCGCGGCTGGCCAACTACTTGACCACCCTGCGCAAGGAGATCCTCGAGCTCTGCCATGCATGCCGCGTCGAACATCCGGCGCTGATCACGCCTGACCACTTCGAGATCATGGACGGGCACTTCGGTGGACGCTCGCCCCGCGACGTCTTCGGCTACGAGTCAGGATGGGGAGCGTGCTCCGACGACGAGCGACGGCAACTGCTATCCGCACTTGCAGAGGAGCCGGCCGCATGAGCAAGAAGGCGTCATCCCTTTGTACCGGGACCGACGCACCACTGCGTCCCCCCGGCAGCTTCGACCCCACGCCCGTGAAGCGCGGCGAGGTCCGGCAGTCGAAGATGGGCCGGCGCCGCGCAATGGTCCTGCTCTTGATCCACCTGGCGGTGTTTGCCCACATCGCGCACTGGCAGATCGCGGGAAAGACCGTATCCCCGGTCGAGCCCAGCGAGGCCATGTACACCGTCGCGAACGGCGTCATGAACGCGGGCACGATCCTGCTCGGGATCTCCATCCTGTCGACGCTCGTGCTCGGACGGTGGTTCTGCGGCTGGGCGTGCCACATGGTCGCCATGCAGGACCTGTCAGCGTGGCTCCTGAAACGCATGGGAATCCGGCCCCGGCCGGTGCGGTCGCGTTGGCTGATGGTCGTTCCATTGCTGGCCGGGCTCCACCTGTTCCTGTTCCCGGCCTTCATCCGGTGGTGGCAGGACACCCCCTCTCCCGAGATGAGAAACGGACTGCTGAAGAGCGAGTTCTGGGAGACGTTTCCCGGGTTCTGGATCGCGCTGCTCACATTGCTCGTCTCCGGGTTCTTCACGGTCTATCTGCTGGGCGCGAAGGGCTTCTGCACCTATGCGTGTCCGTACGGAGGGTTCTTCGGCGTCGTCGACCGCTTCGCGCCGGCGCGCATCCGCGTCACCGACGCCTGCAAGGGCTGCGGCCATTGCTCTGCCGTGTGCACCTCGAATGTTCTCGTCCACCAGGAAGTGCATGAATTCGGCGCGATCGTCGACCCGGGCTGCATGAAGTGCCTCGACTGCGTGAGCGTGTGCCCGGAGAACGCACTCTACTTCGGGTTCGGTCGCCCCGCGGCGGGGACAGCACCGCGCGTGAAACACCGCAAGTCGCGGCCGCGGATGTTCTCGCACTATGAGGAGTTCGCGCTCGCCTCGAGCTTCGCGCTGTCCCTGATGGTGTGGCGCGGTGCCCCCGAGGCGATCCTGCCGTGGGCCGGACACCTCTACGGCGAAGTGCCGTTGCTGTTCGCGCTCGGGCTGTCCGCGTGCACGGCGTTCGTCCTGGTGTTCCTGTGGAGAACGCTGCGGCGGCCGGAGGTGGCGTTCCAGAAGTGGGTGTTCCGCAAGGACGGCAAGTACACGAAGGCTGGACGCATGTTCGCAGTGTTCGCAAGCCTGTGGCTGGTGTTCGTCCTGCATTCGGCGGCGACGCAGATGCTCATGTGGAGCAGCCGCCACACCTGGCTGGCGACGGATGTCATCAGCGCGGACGTGTGGCGACAGGACGCCGCCCGCCTCGGCGCCCTGCCCGACCAATTCCGTCAGAAAATCGAGGACGCCGACGACCGGCTCGCGATGGCGGACGCGATCGGGCTTTTCCCCGACTGGCGCATCGCGTACGGACACGCGTGGTTCGCGCTGTGCGCGGAGGATCTCGATGCCGCCACCCGTCACATCGACGCCGCCATCGCTTCGAAGCCCGACTGGGCCAACCTCCGCTACGACCGCGGTCGCATCCTGCTCCTGCGTCACGACTTCACCGACGCTGCGCGTGCGTTCGAAGCCGCCAAGGACCGTGCACGAGAGGGGGGCAAGTTCCACACGCCACTCGAGAAGATCTTCTCCGAACTTCGGCTACTCGGGCAGGCCGATCTCTCGGAGGGGCTCGCCGCCGCAGTGCTGGAACAACGCCCGGACGACCACGCGCTCCGCTTGCTGCTCGCTCAGCTCCGCCTCGCGCAAGGGAAGTCCGCGGACGCCTGGGTCGCGCTCGAACCGATGCTCCAGGACCCTCCTCCACACGATGACCTTCCGCAGCTCGTCGCCCAGCTCGTCGCGTGCGCACAGGAGGACCCCAAGGCCGCTCGTAGGCCGCTGGAGCAAGCCGTCGCGCGTCACCCGGACAACTGGCGATTGCCGATCGTGCTCTTCCAGACGTTAGCGGCGGCGAAGGAGTTCACGGACGCCTGCAACGTCGCGACCGCAATGACGCAACGCTGGCCGACGGACGGACTGCCCTGGTCACTGGTCGGGCAGGCGAAGCAACAGCTCGGTGATCTTCCGGGCGCACACGCCGCGTTCACCAAGGCGCACGAGGCCAACCCGGAGAAGTTCCCGAAGCCACCGCCGTTGCGATAGCCCGGGCTAGGAGAGGACGCGGCAGGCAGGCAAGTAGCCCAGAGCAGGTCTCAGGAGATCAGAGGTGCTGGGGAGGATCCCAGGAACCGGCGAGAGGAAACCGATCTGATCTGGATCCCGGGTTCCCGGGTTCTCCTCGGCTCTCTTGATCTCCTACCGCGCAAGCTCCCCGGGTCAGGTGTGGTGCACGCCAGCGTGACGGGCTCCACGCGACGAACCCTCGAGGAGCATCGGCGTGATCCCGGTGGCTGCCCGGTAGCGCGCACCCACTTCGGCAAGGGCAGCGTCGACCGACGCTCCGGTCGCCGCCAACACGACCACCGTTCCTCCGGAACCGCCGCCGCTGATCCGCGCGCCGAACAGGCCCCGCTCCGGGCCGAGGCGCGCGACCTCCGCCGCCAGGAGATCGGTCTCCCCGCAGCCGAGGCCGAGGTCTCCGTACGTAGCGTGGGCCTCACCGAGCATCGCGCCCGCGGTGATGACATCGTTCCGGGCGAGCGCGGCGAGGAACGTACTCGTGTTCGCGGACTGCGTGATCGGGTACGCCGTCGCGGCCCGCACGGGGTACTCCAAGGCGGGGTCGACCCGCGTCCGCGGATCCCCGTGGTCATCGTGGACCGCGAGGAACTCATCGCCACGCAGGGACTCCGGCAAGGCCGCGAGACACCCGTCGGCATCGGGAGCATCGTAGGCCGCGAGCCACGGAGCGGCATTCGCTCCGAGCAGTGTGCGACCCATGAATGCTGCCGTGCGAGCGCGTGCGTACGCCGCCCCCCCGACGCGATGTCGGACTCCCGACACGATCCCCACCAAGCGCAGGTCCGGCGGAATCGGAACCGCTGGCTCGACCGTCATGGGTCGGCAGACGAGCGGCAGCAATCGGCCTGCGTCACCGTGGTACACCGCCACCTGATCCATGAGGCCACACGGTGCTCCGACGACCCGGTGCTCGGCGGCCTGCGCGAGCAGCGGGACGTCGTCGTCCACGACCTCGACCTCGAGCGCGCGCATGACGGCCATCAACGCCGCGACCTCCAGTGCCGCGGACGACGACACTCCCGCGCCCATGGGGACATCACTCTCGATCTCGATGCACAGTCCGCGCGGCGCGAGACCTGCGTGCTCCGCGAGAATCGCCACGGGGCCGGCAGCGTACCCAACCCACGTCGTCGCCGGGTCGTCCCGTAGCCGCGCGCCCAGCACCTCCGGCGGGGCAAAGACCTCGGCGGCGGGCAGCGTCACCTCGGCGGAGGCACCGTCCGGCCCTTCGGTGGTTCGGACGCGAATCACGTCGTCATCCGTCGCCGCGGCTCCGACCCTCGTACCGCACGCGAGCGTCATCTCCACGACGCGTCCACCTGAGTAATCGGCGACGCCACCGAGCACGTCGAGCCGGCCCGGCGCTCGCGCTACCCACACCGGAACGCGCCCTACTTCCTCTTCATGGGGAGCGGTATCGGGACCATCCTCTCGTCCCGGAACGTCAGCTTGTCGTCGTCAAAGTGAAGGAAGGGAATGACCGTGCCGTCCGTGCCGGTGATCGTGAGCTTGTCGCCGTCCATCTTCCAGTTGCCGGTCAGCGACTGCTCGCCCGCTAGCGTCGTCTTGACCGTGCCCGTGAACTTCCCGTCCGCACCGAACGTCGCCGACATCTCCAACACTCCGATCATCCTCTTCGTGTTGACATCGATGTCCGGGTGCGCCTGCAGCTTCCCCTTGTCGAGGACCCACGCACCGACGGGGCCTGCGGGGGCTTTCGATGCTCCATCGCCATTCCCGTCTTCGTCGTCCCCACACCCGGGAATCAACATCAGTCCAGCACAGATGCTCAGGGTCAGGAGCGTCTTCATGGGTCGGCTCTCCAGGGGTCGTTCAACCGGTTGTCGAAGGCGGAGCTTAGGAAACCCCAGCTTCAGCGTCCACTTGGAGGGGGGTCAGACGTTACGATGAGAAGCCCTTCACTCGCCACGCCCCCTCCTGCTTTGCGCCTCCGGAGTCCGTCGTGATCCGTATCGTCGTTGCCATCATCTTCTCGTGCAGCCTCGCCGCCGGCCAGGGGTTCAGTCTGTTCTTTTCCACTGACGGGACCGAGGTCGCGGCGAGTGGAGCAGGCGGTTCTTCCGCCAGTCCGGGTAACTATACGGCCGTGTTCCGCGACGAGGCAGTGCTGGCGATGACGCCCGGCTCGTCCGGGTCCGCCGTTGCGCTCCGGACGACCTGGGCCGCGTTCTTCGGGGACGAAGACGGAGACGGCAACTTCACCGAGGGCGTCGTGGGCAATCTGGATGCGCTGCACCTGCGGTCCGGAGCGTCGAACCCACCCACGGTGTTCGGTTTCTTCGTCTCGTTCTCCAACGACGCTGGTCCGGGAGGCATCCTGTTCGGTCAGACCGTGTCCGACGGCGACGTGTTCAGGATCACGCCCGGTGGCGGGATCGTCCCGTTCATCACGGAGGCGCAGATCACCCAGGCGATGGGACCGGCGGCCGATGTGGACGTCAACGCATTCACGGTCGACGACGCCACTGGCGATCTGTACTGGTCGCTCACGACGACGCATTTCGTGAACGGCATCATGCTGCAGGACGGCGGTCTCGTGCGGCTGCCCGCGGCGTCATACGTCGCGAACGGAGACGGCACCGTCGCGTCGGTCACGCCCGGCGGAGCCCAAGTCGCGCTCTTCGAAGCCCACCTCGATATCTTCTACGCCAACGCTGGTCAGGGCACGGTCGGCGACCTCGATGGCATCGCGCTCGATCCCGCCGGCGGCACGTTCATCGGTCCGCTCGGCATCCCGCTCCCCCACTTCTGGTTCGCGGCGGATTCCCCGACCAGCGGCCCGGCGCTGGTCAGTTCGCTTTCGACCGGCTCGGTCGCGACCCACGCGGGGGCGACGTTCGCCAACGGGCCGGCGCTCGGCATCGGCGCCGTCGACTTCTCGGGAACCGCCAACAGCACCGTCACCGCCCTCGCGTGGGCCGCCGCCGACCTCGCCACCCGTCCCCGGGTCCTCGACGTCGGCGACCCCGCGCTGACCACACCTGGCGTCCTGAAGGTCGACGTCGGTGGCGCGACCCCCGGTGCAACGTTCGTCCTGCTTGCCAACGCGGCCACGACCATCCCCGTGGGCAGCTTCACGGGCCGGACCCCGGTCGTCGCGCTCGGAGTTCCCGGCGGCTTCACGGAACTCTACGTCGACGACTTCCTCGACGGCTTCTTCACCTTCACGGCTGCCTTCCCGCCGATCCTCATCGACTCGGACGGTCATGGCAGCCGCTCCTGGAGCGTCCCCGCAGTCCCGCCCGGCGTCGGCATCACGTTCCAGGGCTACGACCTCATCGCGCAGGCCATCTCGACCCCGATGATCGTCGTGACGCAGTAGCGCCGCGCAGAATCCGCTCCGCTGCGGGCGCAGATCATTGGTGGCGATGGACGCAGGGGAGCTCGCCGCGAGCGTGCCGGGTCTCGAACACGCGGAGGCGGCGCTTCCGGTCCTCGTCGTCGGGAGCAAGGGCGGCCCATCGACGTAGCTCGGCGACCGCCTCGTCGCACCGATCCTGGTGGTGGAGGAGGGTCACGAGGACTCTGTGGGCGCCCCGCTTCGCGTTCTTGCGCGCGAGCGATTCCCGCAACGACTGGATCGCGGCGCTCGGGTCGTCGAGTTCCCGAAGCACGAGGCCAAGGTTCAACCAGCTGCGGCTTCTCCCGGGTTCGATCTCCACCGCGCGGACGAACACGTTTCGTGCCTCCCGCACCCGACCTAGTCGCCACAGGGCGGTGCCCAACCCGTTGCAAATGCTCTTGCGCTGTCCCAGCGACCACGACTTCGAGTAGGCATCGGCACACTCCTGCCACTTCTTCAGCTGCATGAGCGTCCCCGCCAGGTTGCACCATGCGTTGGCGTACCCGGGCTCGACCTCCACCGACCGCCGGAGGTGCCGCTCAGCCGCGACGTGGTCACCGGCGCGACGAAAGAGGTTGCCGAGGTTGTTGTGGGCCTCCGGGAGGTTGGGATTGATCGCGATGGCTTCCTCGTAGCACTTGCGGGCTCGATCGGTTCGCTTGAGCGCCGCGTACTGCCGACCCAGGTTCACGAGCGCTTCCGGGTCGCGAGCATAGAGTCTGAGCGCCTTGCGATAGGCCGTGATTGCATCGCGACGTTGGCCGAGCATCCCGAGCGTGATACCCAGGTTGTAGAGCGCGTCGTGATAGCGGGGGTGGTCTTGGTGAAGCGTCTCCAGGACGAACGCGGACTCTTCCAGCTCGCCGAGCTTTCGCAACGCGATGCCCAGGTTGTTGCGCGTGGACTGGCTGCGCCCCTCGGCGCCCTCGGCGAGCACCCGCCGGTAGCACAAGATCGCGTCTTCGAAGCGACGCTCTCTGAGATGAACGTTCCCGAGACGAAAGAGCGCCGCCACATTCTGTGGATCTTCGGCTAGCACCCGTTCGAGCACCTGACGCGCTTCATCCGCTGCGAAGAACGCCAACAGGAATCCCGTGGCGATCCGTGCCTTCACCGAATCCGGCCACAGGCGCCGCAGCGCGCGTACGCTCTCGCGAGCGACCGCGTGGTCGCGGAGATGAGCCGCCGCCTTGGCGCGAGCAATGTGATACAGCGCACGGGCGCGTGGCGACATCATGACCGCCGCGGTGAAATCCTCGAGGGCAGGCTTCCACGCCTTCGGACCCTTGCGCCGCCACTGCGACGCACGGAGCTCGCCGCGGAGGAAGAGCGCGAACGCTGTCTCCGGCTTGGGAAGCCGCGGGCCGAGCGCGCGGGCCGCCGCGCGTTCGCCAGCGTCCCAGAGAGCGGTCTGGCGCACCCAGAGCAACGCGGGCTCGCGGCGCACCAGACTCGCGTGGTCGTCGAGGAGGGCCAGCGCCTCGCGCGGGTTCCCTTCGTAGACGTGGACGATCGCGAGCGCCGCGACGGTCTCGAGGTGATCCGGCTGCCGGATCAAGGCGCGGCCGAACGCTCGGCGCGCCATGAGGTATCTCTCGTCCGCGAGAGCGAGGAAGCCCTCCTCCAGCTCGCGTTCAAGCGCGTTCTGATGGGCCAGCTCGCGCGCGGTACGGATCTGCGGCATGCGCGCGATGGCCCAACCACCGATCGCCGCCACGGCCAACAACGCGATACAGAGCAACGCCGTCAACAGTGCCTTGGCTGGCTCGCGCTCGACCCAGGAGACGAGCCGGCGCAGGGGCCCCGGCCGCCGGGCCGCGATCGGGCGGTGCTCGCGCACGGCGCAAAGGTCATCAGCTAGATCGAGCGCGGTCTGATACCGCAAGTTGCGGTCCTTCTGCAACGCCGTCTCGAGGACGATGCGCAGGTCACGGGGGATCGACGGATTGAAGGCCGCCGGATCTACGGGGGCCCGACGACGAATGGCATCGGCCATCGCGTCACGGGTCGGCGCGGAAAACGGGCGTCGAAGCGTGAGTACCTCGTAGAGACTGACCCCCAGCGACCACACGTCGGTGCGCCGATCGATCATCGACCCGACGGTGAACTGCTCCGGCGACATGAACGCGGGCGTCCCGAAGCACGCGCCCGTCTGCGTCAATGACGCGCCTTCGGCCAAGAGGTCCCGCGCCAAACCAAAGTCGAGAACCACGGGGTCGCCATCGGGAGTAACGACGATGTTGCCGGGCTTGATGTCGCGGTGGATGACTCCGCTCTCGTGCGCATGATGCAACGCGCGCGCGACGCACTCGAACACACGGACGACGTCCATGAGCTCGTTGCGCGTCGCGAGATGCGTGAACGACGTCGCCGACCGCGGCGCGGCGACCGTCGGCGACGACGCCGCGGACGAGGTCTGGGCGGAGCCCGAACCCGAACGGTCTTCTGGGGGCAACGTCGCGTGGAGCTGCTCCCGCCCATTGCGAATCATCACCGCGAGGGTGTCGCCGGGCACGAACCGCATCGCGATGTACGGAACGTCGCGATCGCAGCCGGTGTCGAAGATCGCGCAGATCCCAGGATGGTCGAGCCGAGACGCGACCTCAGCCTCGCGGCGGAATCGGCGGATCATGTCGTCCGACGTGGCCCACATCCCGGTCATGAGCTTCAACGCGACCTTGCGATGGAGGCGGACGTCCTCGGCGAGGTAGACGACGCCCTGCCCGCCGCGCCCGAGCTCATGGATGATCCGGTACGACCCGATGCGGTCCGCCGCGCTCGGCTCACGGACCCCCTGCTGCAGGTCCACGTAGGCCCGTGCGACGGCCAGGTCGTCCCCCGGAAACTCCTCGAGGTAGTCGCCGAGGCTCCGGCTCAGGCCGAGATCGCGATCGGAACGGTACCGCTCCCGGAACCGGTGGATCACGGATGGGGCGTTCGTAGAAGTGTCGGGCATGCAGGTGTCGGGAGTGATCGTTCCAGGAGCATACGGACGCAAGAACAGTCCGATTTCCTCATTCTAGCCCGGCATGGACGGACCTGTCGTTGTTGAACGGAATTATCAGGTTTGCGGATTTCGGGGGATGCAGCGGGGCCGGGGTCGGTCAGAGGGCCGCGCGCAGCTCTGCGGCCTTCTCCTCCGGGACCGTGTCGGCGAGGAACGTACCCCCTCCTATCTCCGGTCCCGCCAGGTACTTGAGCAGGTCCGGCTTGCGCAGCGGCGGATGGATCTCCAGATGGGCGTGCCAGCCCGGCGCCGCAGTGCGCAGAGGCGCGTTGTGCCACGCCAGCACGTACGGAAACGGACGATCCCACAGACCGTCGTAGCTCCCCAAGACCCGGTGAAGACAGTCAGCCAGGTCCGCCGCCTCATCGTCCGTGAGGTCGTGGACCCCGGACCGCGGCCGGCGGGGCACCACGTAGACCTCGTACGCCCAGCGGGCGAAGTGCGGGACGAACGCGACCGCGCCCTCGTTCGCGTAGACGATGCGACGGCCGTCCACCTCCTCGGCGCGGACCACGTCCTCGAGCAACGTGCGGCCGGCCTCCCGATGATGCCGCGCCACGGCCTGCGCCTCGTCAGCCATGGTCTTCATCACGAAGTCCGTTGCGTAGAGCTGGCCGTGCGGGTGGGGATTGCTCACCCCAGTGACCTCGCCGCGATTCTCGAAGATCAGGACGTGCTCTAGATCCGGATCGGCGACGCAGCGTCGCTCTTCCTCTCGCCACGCGAGCACGACGTTCCGCACCGCCTCGGGCGCCATGCCGGCGAGGCTCAGGTCGTGTCGTGGGTCGAAGCAGATCACCCGCGCGATCCCACGGGCCGGCGCCGTGCGGAACGGTACGTCCGCTTCCGACGGCGACGGAGCCGCTTTGCCCACACAAGGATGATCGTTGTCGAAGACGAAGACACCGGGGTAGTCCGGGTTGCGGACGCCGGAAACCCTCAGGTTGCCAGGACAGAACGTGCACCCGGGATCGTGGCGGGGGATCGCTGCGGGTCGCGGCAGCGCCGCAAGATCGCCGATCCACGGGCGGTCCTGGCGATGCGCAGCGACGATCACCCACTCCTCGCGTAGAGGGTGCCAGCGCTTCTCCCATCTCGGCGCGGTCAGGTCACAGCTCCGCGAACACCGAGTCCGGCAACCGTTTCTGGAGCTTCTTCAGGGCGCGTTTGTAGCGCACCGCGACGGTGTTGGGCGCCTCGCCGAGGAGGGTTGCGACCTCGTGGTTCGGATTCTGCTCGATCGCACGCAGCACGATGACCTCGCGGTCGTTCGGGTCCAGCTCGTCGATCGCACGCAACACCGTTCCGCGAACCTCGTCCTTCAGGACCCGGCTCACCACGCCCGTCGTGTCCTGCGGCATTCCTCGGACGGCGTCCGGCCCACCTTCGTCCTCGTTCGCATGCGCCGGTTTGCCGGTGATGTGCTTCTGCACGAGGTTGTTGAACCGGTAGAGCAGGGTCGTGCTCAGAAAGCGCAGCAGCACCGGCGTATGACGGCCGTCGCGGTCGGAGAGTCCGGCGAACCGAGGCAGCGCGACTGCCCACACGTCGTTGACGAGGTCCTCGGGATCGTAGAGTCGGCGGAGCCGCTCACCGAGCCGGTAGTGCGCCTGCGCGAGGAGCAACGGCGAGAAACGCGCCACCACCCAGGTCAGGCTCTTCACGTCGCCATCCATCGCGCGGCGGACGTGCAGCGTCGTCGGGGGGTCCTGCGCTCCGTGCGGGGTCAGCTCCCGTGGTTCTGACATGGCCTCGTCGAGTCTCGTCCTCGAGGTCACTTCGCCCGCCAGCTCCGCAGATGCTCCAGCGCCTGCCGTGCCAGCGGGTCGCGACCCCATTGGGGATCCTGCATCAGCTCGTCGAGGCGGTCCAGCGCATTGCGCGCGCCTTCTGCGTCTCCCGTTCCTGAACGGATGCACCCCAACACCGCCAGCGCGAAGGACCGCGCCGGCCCCTTCATGCCGACCTCGTCGAGGATACCCACGATCTCGGCCGCCCGCGCCGACTCATCGTCGCGCCACCGGGCCGCGGCCGTCAGGAGCCAGCCCACGCGGGCCCGGCGCATCCGGCCCGCGTCGCGCAGGGCGTCGTCGATGGCCCGGCGCAACCCCTCGCCTTCGAGTTCCGGATCGAGCAGCTCGACGATCATCTGCCGGATCGCCGCCCCGCCGCGGCCCGGCCCGGGCGGACGCGGGCTCCCCATCCCCGGACGCCGGCCGGCGCCTGGTCGGCCGCGGTCAGGCGGGGGACCCGGGTCGAGCACATCGCGCGCGTCTGGCTCGACGGCCGGCTGCGATCGGGCCGCCGGCCGCACGTCCCACGACGCGAGCGCCCCCCGCACCATGAGCGGCGACAGGCCGGACACGGACAGGGTCCGCTCCAGCGCTGCACGGTCGTGATGACTCGCGAGCATCTTCTTGGCCTCGTCCAATGACCGCTGATCGCCGAGTTCGAAACGCTCCAGTTCGATGATCCGCATGTCCCGCGGCCGCAGGCGTCGGGCCACGGCGACCGGATCCAGAGGCCAGACCCACAGACTGCGATCCTCACCGCGTGCGATAGCGAAGCGTCCGGAATCGTCGAACGCAGGAGCCTCGAGCACGGTTTCACGCCGGCCGTACACGAGAACACACCGAAGCGTCTCGAGGTTCCACAGCCGCGCGCTGCCGTCGTGCGACGTCGTCAGCGCTCGTCGGCCGTCCTTCGACACGGCGACCCCCGTAATCGGTGCACGGTGACCGGCCAGTAGCGCCACGTCCTCGCCCGTCCTCCCGTCGTGCACCCGCAGGCCCCCCGGCTCGGCCACGACGAGCGCCAGCCCGCCATCCGGTGTGAACACGACGTCCGCGATCGGTCCGACCCGGGCCGGCACTCGCGGGCCGACCCGCTGACCAATGGCGACGTCGAAGAAATCGAGCCTACTACCGTCTTGCGACCACACGACGCACCGCGACCCGTCCGGTGACAGCCGTGCCGACCGCAGCGCACCCCGCCCGACGTCGAATTGAGCGACCTTCGCTCCATCAGCCACGGCGTGCACGCGAACGACTCCTCGATCGACGACCGCGAACCGCGCCCCCAACTCACCCTTGCCCCGCGACGCGATCATCCCGTCCACCCGCGCCACGATCTTGCCGGTTCGCGTGTCCAAGACGAACACGACCGGATCGGAGCGCTCGATCTGCCGGGCCCGGCGATGCCCCCGCCGCGCGAGCAGAACCCGGTTGCCGTCCTTCGTGAACCGGGCCGCGAACGTCTCGACGCCGTCCGTTCTCTCGACGTACGCGAGCCGCCGCTTCGCCCCGACATCCCACAGAACGGCCCCACCATCCACCAGCGCACAGAGCAGCAAGCCGTCCGGTCCCCACAGCATCCAGTGGGTGTCGTGTTCCTCGTCGAGCGTGGCGAACTCGCCGCCGTCGGCGACGATCATGACCCGCACGCGACCTCCGGGTTCGGTCACGGCTACGCGAGTCGCGGTCCGGTCGAAGTTCGCGGCGATGACGTTCGACCCGGGAATCCGGTGACGCGGTGCGCCCGGATCGGAAGGATCGACGAGCTCCAGCTCGCCGCGGTTGCGCCGCAGGACGCGCACGCCGTCACGCCCGTTCCCGACGGCAACGATCGGACGCCGGGAACCGGTCTGGAACCGGTCGGCGCCCATCCGGCCGTGCATGATGAAGATCTGGCCCGACGCGTCGACGGCCCACAGACGCTCCCCCCCGAGCCCGAACCCGATTCCCTGCAGTGGAGCGGTGCCGACGACGAACGTCGACTGAACTCGCATCTGCGCGATGTTCCACACGATGATCCGACGATCGGGCGTCGCGCCAACGAGGCGCGAACCGTCAGGTGAGAACGAGAGCGAGATGAGCTCTTGCGACGGCACGGGGAGCCTCCCGAGCCTCACGCCAGACCGCGCATCGACCACGGCCACGGCGAGCGGCGAGCCGTCAACGGGACTGGCGAACCGGCGGCCATCCGGGCTGAAGCAGGGATGCGCGAGCTGGCGCGGACCGACGGAGAGGCTTCTCAGGCGCCGTCCCGTCGACACGTCCCACAAGGTGGCGATGCCGGTCGCACACGCGGTGAAGATGCGCCGACCCGTGGGGTCGAAGCGGGCAATGTAGACCGGTCCTAGCTGGCCGAGGCACAGGCGCAAGTCCTTGCCGGCATCGACGTCGCGCAATCGCACGCCGTAGTCCCCGTCTTCGGCGCGGTGCGGGATCACGAGCATCTTGCCGTCGGGTGAGAGGCCGAACGGCGAGCCGAAGGGTCCGCGCCTCCCCATGCCGCGATAGCCGGTGTGATCGACTTCCGCGCCGGTCTCGAGATCGAACACGCGCACGGGCCGCCGCGGCGCGCATACCGCGACGCGCCTGGCCCGAGTCGCGAATGAAGCCGTGTCGACACGATCATCGTTGTCGAGAGACATGATCTCATCTCCGGTTCTCGCGTCGAGCAGACACGCCCCCAGGTCATCATTGTCGACGAGCAGGGCGCGGGCATCGGGCGTGAGCCAGCGACGCGACGGCCCGGGATCGATGGATGCACCGGGGTTGCCAGTCCGGAAGCGCTCGCGCCCGTTGGCCAGATCCCACCACCCGACCCCTCCGCCACGCCACGAGATCGCGAGCGCCGCGCCGTCATCCGCGACGACCATCCGGTCGGTGTGATTGACGGGGCCGATGGACGGAACGGTCACGACCTCGCGCAAGCGACCCAGCGCCTCCAACGTCTCCTGCCCGCCCTCGCCTGGCGCCTGATCCGCGCCGTGGAGCGCAAGCAGGAGCGCGAGCGTGGGATCGTCCTCCGTCAGCGCAGTCGCTTGCGCGAGCAGCCGCAGCCCGTTCGCACGGATGCGCTCGTCGGCTTCCGACTTCAGCGACCGCTCCAGCCGCCTCCCCTTGAGATCAGATTCGCCGAGCAGGACCAGTGACAGGATCAGCCCGGAGACGAGAGAAAGCAGCAACGCCAAAAGGCTCGCAGCGAGCGCCGGTTGGCGCCGTGCCCACAGCCGCAACCGCAGCCCCCACCCCGCAGGTCGCGCGGCGATGGGCAGGCGCGCGCGAACGCACCGGAGGTCTTCTGCGAACGCGAGCGCCGTGGCGTAGCGACGCTGCCGGTCCTTGGTCAACGCCGCCTGGATGACGACGGAGAGATCCCGTGGAACCAGCGGCTGGAGTATCGACGGCGGAACGGGATCCCGCTCCAGGATGACCCGGCACAACCCGGCCCGGGTCGGCGACTCGAACGGACGCCGGCCGCAGACACTCTCGTACAGCGTGACCCCCAGCGCCCACACGTCGGCCCGCCGATCGACGGCACCCACCTCGGGCGCAATCTGCTCGGGCGCCATATACGCCGGTGTCCCGAAGACGTCCCCCGTGAGCGTGAGGGATTCATGATCCTCGTCAGTGTCGCGGGCGAGTCCGAAGTCGAGGAGCACGGGTTCGCCGCCGGGGCCGACCATGATGTTCCCGGGCTTGATGTCGCGGTGGATGACGCCGCATTCGTGGGCGGCGTGGAGAGCGCGTGCTGCGCGTTCGAAGAAACCCAGGAGATCATCGAATGGCGCAAGTACTGCCCGCGCGTCTCCGAGATCGGACGTCGGGTCGGTGACGGTGACTACGGATCGCCGCTCATCGTCCGACGTTTCGCGCGCGGCCGCCAGCCGCGCCGTGAGGGGCTCGCCCTCGACGAAGCGCATCGCGATGTACGGCACGCCGTCCGCGATACCGCTGTCGTACACCGCGCAGATGCCCGCGTGGTCGAGACGCGACGCGACCTCCGCCTCCCGGCGGAACCGCTGCAATCGCGCCTCAAGTCCGACGCCCATGCCGGCGAGGACCTTCAGCGCGACCCGACGCCCGAGTCGCGCATCCTCGGCGAGATACACCGTGCCCTGGCCGCCGCGACCGAGCTCACGCAGCAGCTCGTAGTGCGCGACCCGTCCCCCCGGTCCGAGCCCGCCGGGCCCCGTCGACTCGAGGCTGGCCTCCGGTCCCATCGTGCGCTCTTCGATCTGTCGGTATCGACGCGCGATCGTGTCCTCGTGTCCCGGGAATTGTGCCTGGTACGCCGCCAACGGCCGAAGACCGTCGGCCTCGCGATCGTCGAGGACGCGGGCGAGGAAGGCCGCCACGATGGCGGGGGACTCTCGAGATGGCGACGGCATGACCTCCTCCAGATTAGCGGCGGACGACGGAGTGGGCGGAATTCCACCGCGATCCCGGTGTGACGAGGCGCGTGACGGTGACCGACCACGCCAAGAAAACCGTGCGCCTGGCGTCACCCCGCGGAGTGCGGGCACACCGTGGGGTCGTGGCGGATCACGCGTTCCCCGTGATCCGGCGCACCCCGCGGTCGGCCACGGCGCACGACGCCATGGAGTAGTCCCATGATCGATAGAAACATCATCATCGCCTGTCTCGCCTGCCTGCTTCTCGCCGGCGGCGTCTTCGCACAACGCCTCGTCACCGTCGACACCACGGCGCCACCCAACGACGAGTACGCCGAGGTGTGGAGTATCAGCCCCGCGTCGCCGGCCGGCGGCCCGCTGTTCTGGCTTCCCGGACCGGCGCACGTCCCGGGCCCGCCCGATCTCGGTGGGGTCACCTGCGACAACACCGACGGCGTCCTGTACTCGTGCGACGGCGCGAATGTGTACAGCCGCAACAACCCCTACTACTGGCCCGCCACGCCGCCTCCGCCCCCGCCCCCCGCGATTCCCGGTGGACTGGGTCCGATCACCGGCATGGCCATCTCGCACGGGTTCGGTGGTCCGGTGCGCTTCTGGTGGTGTGACAACAACCAGATCGTGCAGGCCGACCCCGGGGGCGTGATCACCTACGGTCCGTTCGCCGTCGGGCCCATCGCGCAGCTCCGGGGCCTCGACACCGATCCGTTCACCGGGCATGTCTGGGCCGTCGGCGCCAACTCCGTCGTCTACGAGATCAACGTGGGCGGCGCAACGGGAGTCGTCGTCAACACGTTCCCGCCAACGACATACGCACCGCCGCCGGTGCCGGCGACCGGTATCGCTCTGGACAAGAGCTGCCCGAATCCGCTGCAGGTCTTCGTGTCGTACCCCGGTCCCGGCGGCGCCGGCCCTCCCGCCCCCGGCGCGGCGTTCGAGATCTTCACGGGCGTTGCCGTTCCCCTCATCCACGCGTTCCCGAACGGCCTGACCTATCACGCCGCTCCGGTCCGTTTGCCCGGCGCGGGGTCGTGCGGCGGTGCGCCGCCTCCGCTCGCGCTGTACAACAGCCCGATGTCGATCGGCAACGCGGGCTTCCAGCTCACGGTTCCGGGAATGGGCCCCGGTCTCCTCGTGATCTCGCTCGGGCATGTGCCGGGCGGCCTGACCGTGGCCGGGTTGATCGGCACCCTGTACGTCGATCTTGCATCGACCTACTGGGTCTTCCCGGTCGCACCGCCGTTCAACATTCCGCTCACGACGGCGGTCGTCTGCACGACGGCCTACGCGCAGTGGGCGTTCCCCTGCGGTCCGCAGTGGGTGCTCTCCGACGCGCTTCAGCTCGACCTCTCGGCTCCCTGAGTCGGTAGAGAAGAAGGACGCGCTCGGGAACGCCGGGCCCGCGCACCGTGGTGGATGCGCGGGCCCACTCTTTGTTCAGGGCGTGGATGAGGGGACTGAGGACCGCGCGCGCGAGAACACGACCAGGCAACCCCCCACGCCCCCGTAATCCGCCGAGAGCCCGTGGAAGCTCCACCCGTGCCCGGCGTAGTCCTCGATCATCCCCGCGAGACGATGGCGCAGCCCGTCATCCGCCTCCGCTTCGAGCAGGCCGACGGTGTACTCCGCCGCTCCCGACGGTGGGTCGGGCAACGGTGACGGGACATGGACGTCGGGCTTCCAGGCGGACTGCATCGGCAGGGGAGGCGGAGCGGGTTGCGGCGCCGGGTCGGGTCGCGGCTCCGGGTCGGGTTGCGGCTCCGGGTCGGGTTGCGGCTCCGGGTCGGGTTGCGGCTCCG
>NZBC01000063.1 GCA_002687715.1 Planctomycetota bacterium
CCCGACAGACCCAGAGCGGACCTGGAGGGCCGCGCTCCCGACAGACCCAGAGCGGACCTGGAGGGCCGCGCTCCCGACAGACCCAGAGTGGACCTGGAGGGCCGCGCTCCCGACAGACCCAGAGCGGACCTGGAGGGCCGCGCTCCCGACAGACTCAGAGCGGACCTGGAGGGCCGCGCTCCCGGCAGACTCAGAGCGGACCTGGAGGGCCGCGCTCCCGACAGACCCAGAGTGGACCTGGAGGGCCGGGCTCCCGAGAAAGAAGGGCCGCGAAGCGCGTCACCACCGGATGACGAACTCGCGGCCCGGAAAGATGTACCCAGGGGGTGCACCTCCCCTCCTTCCACGAGCTTGCGACCGCCGGATACCCCCCCCAAAAGGGGAACGGACACCGAGGCAAGATGGCACCGCCCCGAGCATCCGTGCTCCGGCCGTCCGACAAGCGCGCCCAGAAGGGCAACGACGCTAGAGCGCACATCCCGCCAGCCGGATGACGACGAATCAGCAGAATTCCTGATCGCCGTTCGGAGTCGCCAGCGTGGCCAGGAGGCGGGGCGTGATCCCGCGCTCGACCGGCACGTCGATGTCGAGCGCGGGAAACGCCGCCGCGACGTCGGAGGGACGCGGGTGCTCCACGCGTAACGACTCGAGCCGACACCCCGCCGGCGACGCCTCCGCCGGATGGACGCCGGGCTCCCACTGGATGAGGAATGGAACGACGGCGACCCCGTCCATCGGTGGCACCGTCAAGCGCCAGCCGATTCGCGACCCGTCCGGCCGCTCGCGATCCATCGCCATCACCGGGCCGGGATCATGGCCTGCCTCCAGGAGCCGCGCCCGGGCCCGGTCCACGTCGTCCACGCGCCACGCCCACGCCGCGAGCCGATCGGGGTGCTGCTCGTCGATGCCGAACGGTCGCCCGCGTCCGACCGTTGGGAGTGCGTCCTCATCCGGACCGATGACCTCGAAGTAGACCGATGGCCCGAGGGAGAGCAGCGCGTTGCGCGTCCCCCACCCGACGTGGTTACCCCCGATCGTGGGCCGCACCCCGCATCGCGCCGCGACGTCGTCGACCGCGCGCCCAAGGTCCGACGTGGCGAACACCAGGTGATCGATCACCCCCGAACCGTACCCGACTCGAGGTCCGCACCGGTCTGTCGGGAGCGCGGACCTCCAGGTCCGCTCTGACGGCGAAGCCGAATCCGGACCCAGAGCGGACCTGGAAGGTCCGCGCTCCCGTCCAGAGCAGATTGCATCAGGCTTGGTGTGGAGCCGGTCTTGATCCCCTGGCGACGGTCAGCGCGATGTCCAAGTCGGACAGAGGCTCGCCCTCCTCCGTTACGGCCCTCCCGACGAACTCGAGCGCCTCCGGCGACTCCGATTCCACCGTGACCGTTTCTCGGATCCGTACCGCGGGGTCTGGCTTGAACGGCGAAACAGCTATCGCCGGAGGCTGCGACCCACGAGATTCGGATGAGGGCGGGCCGTCTCGAGCCGGCCGCACACCAGGCTCATCGATGGCGTCATGGTCGGGTCGGTCCGGGAGGACCAGACCGCAGGCGACGGCCGCAAGACCAACGAGGCACGCCGCCCACCTCGCAGTTCGGCTCTTACGGCGCAAGAGGCACACCGAGGCAGAGCAAGAAGGTGACGAGGCCAAAGAAGACAGCGACCAGCGCGAGAACGATCAGCGCCGCGGCGATGACTGCATTGTCGGCCATGCGAACGACCTGGGCGGCCCGACGAGCTACATGAACACTCCGGGGTTCATCCACGTCCCGAGCGTACCAGACCAGCCACGCCCGGATTCCTGCCCAACACGGTGGCGATGCAGTAGCGTATCGTGGCCCTCTCCCCCGACGAAGTGAATGCCCCCCGGAGCCCCCTGATGCTCTCCAGCCGCTACCTCGCTCTCCTCCTGATCGCGCTGTCCGTTCGGACCGTGGCCCAGGACCATCTGGTTCACACGTTCGAGAAGGTCCGGTTGACGGACGTGTTCTATAGCGAAGGGGCGACGTTCGGCGACTTCGACAAAGACGGCGTGATGGACGTCGTGTCCGGACCCTACTGGTACGCCGGGCCCCGCTTCGAGAAGCGGCACGAGATCTATCCGCCGAAGCGGTACGACACCAAGGGCTACTCGAACAACTTCTTTGCCTGGGCGCGCGACTGCGACGGCGACGGGTGGACCGACGTGTTCGTGGTGGGCTTCCCGGGCAAGGACGCGTCGTGGTTCGAGAACCCACGGGGCAAGGACGGACACTGGAAGCGACATCAGGTCTTTGACGTCGTCGACAACGAGTCGCCCACCCTCACCGACCTATGCGGCGACGGGACGCCGGAGCTCGTCTGCCAGCACAAGAGCCGCCTGGGTTGGGCGGCGCCCGATCCGAACGACGCCCGCCGCCCGTGGACGTTCCACCCGATCTCGCCCGTCGGGATCGGTGGACGTTTCACCCACGGTCTCGGGGTCGGCGACGTCAACGGCGACGGACGTCAAGACGTGCTCTGGAAGGGCGGCTGGTGGGAGCAACCCGCGTCGCTGGACGGCGACCCCGGCTGGAAGCACCACACCTACCGCTTCGCCGGCCGAGGCGGGGCGCAGATGTTCGCGTACGACGTGGACGGCGACGGCGACAACGACGTGGTGTCCGCCCACCATGCCCACGGCTACGGGCTGTACTGGTTCGAGCAGGTGAAGGACGGCAACGGAATCGGCTTCAAGAAGCACCGCATCATGGGCGACCGGCCGGAGCAGAACCGATACGGCACCGTGATCGGCAATCTGCACGCCATGGCTCTCATCGACATGGACGGCGACGGGCTGCGTGACCTGGTGACGGGGAATCGCTACTGGGCACACGGCGGGGGCGACAAAGCGGATCGCGACCCGCCTCCGGTGGCCTGGTTCCGCCTCACCCGGGGCACCGATGGGAAGGGACCTCCGCGATTCGTTCCCCACGTGATCGACGGCGATTCGGGCGTCGGCACCCAAGTCGTGGCGGGGGACATGAACGGCGACGGTCTGCCAGAGGTCGTGGTCGGGAACAAGGCGGGCACGTTCGTCCACCTCCACCGCGCGCGCAAGGTGACGCAAGCGGAGTGGCAGAAGGCGCAACCCAAGCCGTCCAAGGACTACATCGATGATGGCTCGGCCATGTACGCAGCCGCGCGCAGCTCCACCGGCGTCGCACCGGTGGGACTCGACGGGAAGCCGCTCAACCTGGACTTCGAGACCGGCGACCTTCGCGACTGGACGGCGACCGGCACCGCGTTCGAGGGCCAGCCCATCAAGGGTGACACCGTGCGTCCGAGGCGGCCCGATTCGAAGAGCGAGCATCGGGGAAGCTGGTGGATCGGGACCTACGAGCCGAAGCAGACGGACCGCGCGAAAGGGACGCTGACATCAGCGCCGTTCAAACTCACCCACCCGTACGCGAGCTTCCTCATCGGCGGCGGGCGCAGGAAGAACACCCGGTTCGAGCTCGTCCTCGCCGACACCAAGGCCGTGATCCACCTCACGATGGGCGAGGCCCGGGAGAACATGAGTCCCGACCTCATCGACCTCCGGCGTCATCACAATGCCGTCGCCTTCATCCGTCTCGTCGACGATGCGTCCGGCGGCTGGGGCCACATCAACTTCGACCACTTCCGGTTCCACACCGCGAAGCCGGCCATCAAACCGAAGCCGAAGCGCGTCGATCCTGCGACCCAGAAGACCGGCAAGCCCCCGAAGGTCGCCGCCTCGATCATGACGGTACCGGAGGGATTCCGCGTCGACCTCGTCGCTGGGGAGCCGGACCTCCACCAGCCCATCGCGCTCGCGCTCGACGCGAAGGGCCGCATCTGGGTCGCGGAAGCGTACGCCTATCCGATCCGACGCAAGGACAGCGAGGCGAAGGACAAGATCGTCGTCTTCGAAGACACCAATGGCGACGGTACCCACGACAAGCGAACGGTCTTCGCGGACAACCTGAACCTGGTCAGCGGGCTCGAGGTCGGCTTCGGCGGCGTGTGGGTCGGCGCCGCTCCCTACCTCATGTTCATCCCCGACAAGAACGACGATCTCGTCCCGGACGGTCCGAAGGAGATCCTCCTGGACGGGTGGGCCTGGCAGGACACCCACGAGACGCTGAACGCGTTCAACTGGGGACCCGATGGTTGGCTCTACGGGTGTCACGGCGTCTTCACCCACTCCCGCGTCGGCAAACCGGGCACGCCGCGGGAGAACCGAACTCCCATGAACGCGGGGGTATGGCGTTACCACCCCATCCGCCACACGTTCGAGATCTTCGCGTGGGGCGCCAGCAACCAGTGGGGCGTCGACTTCGACGACCACGGCCAGGCGTTCATCACCGCGTGCGTGATCCCGCACCTCTACCACGTGGCCCAGGGAGGACGCTACCAGCGGCAGGCCGGCAGCCACTTCAACCCGTACGTCTTCGACGACATCAAGACCATCGCCGATCACCGCCACTACCTCGGTGCCAAGCCGCACCTGGGCAACGGCATCTCGAACTCGATCGGCGGCGGACACGCCCACTGCGGGGCGATGATCTACCTCGGCGGCCGGTTCCCCGACAAGTACCGGAACAAGATCTTCTTCGCGAACGTCCACGGCAACCGCATCAACATGGACGTCCCTGAGCGCCTGGGGTCCGGCTTCGTGGGCCGCCACGGCAAGGACTTCCTCATCGCCAACGACTTCTGGTTCCGGGGGATCAACCTGCGCTATGGCCCCGATGGGAACGTCTTCCTCATCGACTGGTACGACAAGCAGGCCTGCCACCACAAGAACCCGGGCATCTGGAACCGGACCAACGGCAGGATGTACAAGGTCTCGTACGGCGAGACCACGCCGGCCGCCGTCGACCTGACGAAGAAGACCGACGCCGAGCTCGTGAGCCTGCACCTGCACCGGAACGACTGGTACGTGCGCCACGCCCGCAAGCTCCTGCAGGAGCGCCGGGCCGGGCCCGCGGTGCACCGCGCGCTGCTGAACATCGTCGACGGCAACCCGGACGTGACGCGGAAGCTCCGGGCCCTGTGGACCCTCGGTGCCACGGGTGGGCTGTCCGACGCCGACGGTCTGCGTTTGCTCGCGAGCGACGAGGAGTACATCCGGGCGTGGACGATCCAGCTCCTGCTCGAGGACGGGAAGGTCCCATCGAGCATCATGGGGCGCCTCGCCGCCCTCGCGCGTTCGGATCCTTCCGCCGTCGTGCGGCTGTACCTCGCCTCGGGGCTGCAGCGCCTCCCGGTCGCGAGCCGGTGGGAGATTGCCAGCGGTCTCGCCGCGCGCAGTGAGGACGCACGGGATCAGAACCTGCCGCTCATGATCTGGTACGGCGTCGAGCCGCTCGTCACTGCGAACCCGGCCCGCGCAATGGGCCTGGCAGCAATATCGCGCGTCCCGACGGTCACGCGTTTCATCTACCGGCGGCTCGCCGCGGACCGGCGTCCAATGCTCGATCCGCTCTGCGACGTACTTGCGAAGGTCTCCGGCGAGCGACGGCGCCTGGTCATGGACGAGATGCTCGCCGCGTTCCGCAAGCGATCCAACGTGCCGATGCCGAAGGCCTGGCCGGCGGTCGCGAAGCGACTTCTGGCTGCGAAGGAGCGGTCCCTCGTCGATCGCGCGATCGCGCTGGCCGTCATCTTCGGTGACCGGAGTGTCCTCCCTCATCTCCGGCGCACGCTCGGGGACGGATCCGCGCCCGCTGAACGGCGGCGGACTGCGCTCGCGAGTCTCATGCGAGTGAAGGACCAGGAACTCGCACCGTTGCTCCACCGCCTGCTCGACGATGCAGCAGTTCGCAACGACGCGATCAAGAGCCTCGCGTCGTTCGACCACGCGAAGACCGCGCCGCTCCTCCTCCGCTACTACGCGAAGTGGGACGCCGACGCGCGGACCGCCGCGGAGAAGACCCTCGCGAGCCGACCCCTCTACGCGAAGGCCATGCTGCGCGGGATCATCGACAAGCAGCTCCCCGGGACGATCCTCGCGTCGGCCACGACCCGCCGGCTGATCACGAGCCTGCGCGACGCGGAGGTGGACCGCCTCATGAAGCACGCGTGGGGCCACGCGGCACCGACGAGCAAGGACAAGAACGCGGAGATCGCCGCCTGGCGGAAGAAGCTCCCGCCGGCGGTCCTGGCCAAGGCCGATCTCTCCCACGGCCGTGCCGTGTTTGCCAAGACGTGCATGAAGTGCCACACGCTCTTCGGCATCGGCCGAACGGTCGGCCCCGACATGACGGGATCGAACCGCGCGGACCTCGACTACATCCTCCGCAACATCCTCGACCCGAACGCCGAGGTGCCGAACGACTACCTGGTCACCAATCTCATGGTGGAGGACGGCCGCATCATCGTCGGGATCGTCGCGGAGGAGAACGACCAGACCCTCACCATCAAGACCGAGAACGAGACACTCGTCATCGCCAAGTCGGACATCGACCTCGACGACAACGGCAAACCGCAGCGGTGGAGGCCCAATACGTCCATGATGCCCGGCGATCAGCTCCAAGCCATGAGCCAGACGGACGTGCGCGATCTCATCGCGTACCTCGCGAGCCCGGTCCAGGTCCCGATGGAGGTGGACGACACGAACGTCCTCCTCTTCTTCAACGGCAAGGACCTCACGGGCTGGGACGGTGACCAGAAGCTCTGGTCCGTCCAGGACGGGGAGATCGTCGGACGAACGGCGACCGGCCTGAAACGCAATGAATTCCTGAGCAGTCACCTCCTCGTCGGCGACTTCCGCCTGACTCTCGAGGCGAAGCTCCTCCCCAACGCCGGCAACAGCGGGATCCAGATCCGAAGTCAGCGAGTCGCCGGAGGTATGAAGGGCCTGCAGGCCGACATGGGGGCCGGCTGGTGGGGCAAGCTCTACGACGAGCACGGCCGGGGCCTCCTCTGGGACAAGCCCGGGGACGCCCACGTTCGAGCCGGTGAGTGGAACACCTACGAGATCCTCGCCGTCGGCGGCCGCGTCTGGACCGCGATCAACGGGCAGCCCTGCGTCAACCTCGACGACCCCAAGGGGCCGCGCCGCGGGCTCATCGCGTTCCAGTTGCACTCCGGCGGTCCGACCGAGGTCCGATTCCGGAAGCTGAAGCTGGAACTCAAGCCCGCAGCGAAGCTGAATACGGTGGATCGCTGACGAGAGCGCGGGCCTTCAAGGCAAGCAAGGCAATCTGGAGGTCCGCGCTCCCGGCAGAAGCGAAGCCTAGGTGTCCCCGCTGCCCTTCAGCTCGACGGGGCGATAGCCGCCCCGGGACCGGAACCAGAGGATCAGCAGCACGTACGCGACCAGCATGATCCCGGGGAAGACCGCGTTCGTGGTCAGCGTGGTCTTCTTCGCCCTCAGCCGGATCTCCGCCACGAGCTTCTTGTCCTCCGGGGACGCATCTTCGAGCTTCTTGTCGTCCAGCGGATAGTAGTCGCCGAAGACGCTGCGCTTCTCTTCCTCGGCCACGACCTGCGCGTGGAGTTCGGACTTGGCGTCGAGGAGTTCGCGGTTGACCTCGCGGTCCTGGATGTTGCCGAGGAGCTGGCTTCCGATGACGCCCGCGCCCAGCATGCCGACGCCGCTGATCAGGTTGAGGGTCAGGGCGCCGCCCTTGGGGAACTGCTCGGAGACGATGCCGAGCATCGTCGGCCAGAAGAACGTCTTGCCGACCCCGTAGACGGTAGCGGCGACGAAGATCACCGTGCCGGCGGCCTGGGACAGGAAGAGGAGCCCGCAGAGACCGAGGCCTGAGCTGACGGCGAGGAGGCCCAGCGGTGACAGCCGGTGCACGATCGGTCCCGCCATGAACCGCAGCACCATCATGATGAACGTGGTGTAGACGAGCACCCACAGCGGGTTGGCGTCGAGCGCGACCATCTCCGACTTCAGGAGGTCGGTGATCCAGTTGTCGGTTCCGAGCTCGGTGATGGCGAGCGGCACCATGATCAGGACGAGGATGAAGAACAGGGGACGGCCGAACGATCCGGAGTAGGTACCGAAGCCAACGCTGCCGGCCCCGATGAGGCCCCACGTGAGCCACGTCGGGAGCTCGAACACCCGCCCGACCTCGAGCAGGATGAGTGCGCTCGCGACGAACGCGCTGAGGAAGCCGACCTCCTTGAGCATGTCCTTGTGGGAGACGCCGGCGGCCACGCGCTCGTTGACGGGGAAGCTGCCGCGGCACATCGCCATCAGCGACCCGTAGAGGACGACAGGGATGAAGATGAGACCGACCTGGCCCTGCCAGTCGAGGCGGTCGCCCATCGCGATGGAGATGAGGCCCGCGATCACCATGCCCGCGGGCCAACCCGCGTGCAGGATGTTCAGCCACTTCGTCTTCTCCTTGTGGAACATCGTGGCGACGATCGGGTTGATGGCGGCCTCGATCGACCCCGCAGCCAGACCGCCAAGCAGACTCCCGAGGTAGAGCGACCAGTAGCCCTCGGCGAAGATCGTGAGGAAGGCGAAGGCGGCGTGGCCAACGAACGCGAACGCGATCGCCGTGCCGTACCCGATCCGGTCGATGACCAGGCTGAACAGCACGATGCTGACCGCGAACGGCCAGATGCCGACGCCGAGAATCTCCCCCTTCTGGGTCTCGGTCAGTTCGAACTTCGCCGCCAGATCATCCAGGATCATGATGCGGATGATGAACGCGAACGACGTGGCAGTGAGGGCGATGAAGCAGGCCCAGAAGAGCCGCTTCTGCCCGGTCATGGGGGCAGCGGGAGTCTTGTCCATGGTCGGGATCCGGCGAGCAGCGTCCGTGCGGTCAGAAGCGAGGGAGGTCCACGCGAGCGCCACCCTGCATGGCGGACTCGTGCGCGCAGATCCCGGTCAAGGTCCAGTTGGCTGAGGTGACGGCATCAGGCAAGGGAGCCCGGTCCTCGATGACGGCACTGAGGAACTCGTGCGCGAGATGGGGATGCGACCCACCGTGCCCGCTCCCTTGCTTGAACGAGAGGTGGACGTTCTCGTCGGAGTCGTAGACGCCCTTGGTCGTGAACCGCTGGACGGGCTCCGGGAGCAGGTGCGCGAAGTCGGGAACCTCGACCCGTTCCGGCTCCTCGCCGCGGTGGAGGACCGCGGGCTCGTGCTCGACGCGCGTCCACTCGTAGCTCACCTTCTCCGCGTACGCGTCAAAGCTCTCGATGTACTGGCGCGCCGTGTTGAAGAGGCTCCTCGTGACCTCGACGCAGAGGTCGGAATCGGCGAGCTTGATGGTCGCGGTCTCGATCGCGAACGGCGAGCCATACTTCGGGATGAGATCGTCGGAGATGCGCCCCGAACCGTGGCACACGACGGACTCGGCGAGCTTGCCGGGTAGGCAGAGACACGGGCTCACGCAGTGGGTGGCATACCACATCGGCGGCAGCCCCTCCCAGTACCCCGGCCACCCCCCCATCTCCTGCATGTGCGACCCCCGCAGGAACTGGAGCCGACCCAGCTCTCCGGAGTCATGGAGCTGCTTCACGAACAGGAACTCGCGGCTGTAGACCACGGTCTCCATCATCATGTACTTGCGGCCACTCGCCCGCTGTGCTTCGACGATGCGGCGGCAGTCGTCGGCGCTCGTGGCCATGGGGACCGTGCACGCCACGTGCTTGTTGGCCTCGAGCCCGGCGACACTCATCGGACCGTGGTCCGGAATCGGTGTGTTGATGTGCACCGCGTCGATGTCGGGATCGGCGAGGAGCTCTCCGTAGTCCGTGTACCGCTTCTCGATCCCGAACGCGTCCCCGATCCGGTTCAGCGCTTCGGCGTCGCGCTGACAGATCGCAACCATCTCCGCGGCAGGGTGTTTTTGGTAGATCGGGATGAACTCGGACCCGAATCCCAGTCCGATGATGGCCATCCGAACCTTGTCGGCGCTCGACATGGCAGACTCCTGGAAGGTGGGACACTCCGAAGCTGCCCCGGATGAAGGCCGCGAATCTACCACGCAGGAGTGTTTTGCACCCAGACTTCACGCGGGGCCGGACCTCGAACCGTCAGATCCCCAATGCCCTCAGAACGGTCTGCACGACGACGACGTACGCGTTGTCCCACGTGTCCGCGCGGAAGAAGCGAGTCGGCAAGTTGGCGTAGCCGATGAACGGGCGCAGGACCCACGCGAGCTGGATGGTGACGAAGACGTAGAGCACCAGCCAGCTGGCGCGCCCGATCTTGTGCTTGGGGTCGCGGGTAACGAGCGGACGATAGTGGCGGATCAACGTGAGCTGCCCCCCGAGTGCCGCGACGAGGAACATGCCGCCGTTCCACGTGACCGCGAACGCGTAGTCCCCGGTGCTGGCATACACGACCGCCGTAATCGGCGCGAGCCCGAGGAGAACGACGCCCACCGTCGCCTGCGCAGCGAGGATGCCACGGCACGCCGCGGCGAAGTCGTCGCGCAGGCCGAGCAACGTGTTCACCACGAAGAAGCTCGGCAGACAACAGACGGCCGCGCCCAGGAGCAGCACCGGCACCTTGAGTCCGGAGAAGAGCATCTGGAGCAGGCGCAGGTTCGACGAGCCCATGACCGCACCGTAGAAGAAGCCCGACACGACCAGAACCGTGAGCAGGCGGCGCCACGGAACGGCGGCGGTGTCCACGGCAAAGGCACCACGGACCCGCAACAGCGAATCCGCGTCGCGCATCACGTGCTCACCCGGCGAAGAGTTCACCCAGCGCCTTGAACACGCCCCAGAAGAAGCTGTGCTCGCGTTCTCGGAACAGTTCGAAGGGTTGATCCGGGGACCCGATGAACGGGCGCAGAATCCACCCCATCTGCGCGCCCACGACGCCGTAGATCACGATCCACGCGCGAAACACGACCTCGCTACGCTCGACGGGGCGCGGGCGCAAGCGCTGCGCCCATACCGGGATTTCGGGCGAGACCTCCCGGGTGGATTCGAGCGGCTGCCCATCCTCCGTGGCGCCTGGTACCGGCAGCGGCGGCGGGTCCGCGGGTTCCGGCTCGTCCTCCTTGGCTATCGTCCCGGACTCCACGGCCGGCTCACCCGCATACCCCTCGAAGACGAGATCCAACGCGCGACGCAAGAAGACCAACCCCCCGAGTCCCGCTACCGCGAAGAACAACACGTTCAGCAACACCATGAAGGGATAGCTGTTCGTGCTGACCGTGAAGAAAGCGATCACGGGCCCGAAGCTCGCCAGCAGCGCGAGGTTCACGGCGATGGCCCCCAGCAGCAATCGCAGCGTCTCCTTGAACGCGAGACGCGACCCCGAAAGCGCTGAGAACACGTATAGCGACGGTACCGTCACCATCAGTGTCAGCAAGAACAGCAACGGCACCTTTGCCGACGTGGCGATCAACTGCCAGAACGACGCGTGCACGCCCGGCCGCAGCCCGCCATAGAGTCCGCTGCACGCACCCGCCAGGCACCCCAGAACGATGCCGCCTCGGACCAGGGTCGAGGACGGGACGCAAACTCGCCCCTCCAGCAGATCCTCGCGGCGGGTGAATCCACCTCGAAGAAGGACGTCGATGTCTCGGATGAGCTCTTTCATTTCGGATCCCGGCAGCGCACGTGGGCAACGCACCGACTATACTCTACAAGACAAAGTCATTTACCCACAAGAGGGCATGGGTATACGTTGGCTCGCAGAGCTGACGATCGGCGGACCGGCCAACTTCCCCGGAGCAGATCCGCCAACGGGAAGGGAGGCGTGGAGTTGCAACAAAACCGCGGAAACCCGGGGGCCAGCGAGGGCCCCCGATCGCGTCAGTTGTTGTTCTCGAAGCAGGTGAAGTCGACGAGGAACACCGCTGCCAACAACAGCTTGCGCACGGTGACGTCGACATCGCTGAGGAACTCGATGCCGAAGTTGTCGGCGTCGGTAAACGCCTCCTTCAGCATTCCGCTCCACTTCTTGGAGATGCGCGCCACCTCCGCGCCGTCGCGCAGGACCTTGAACGTCCAGATGCGGAACAGCGGGCTGACGATCTCCAGCACCTCACGACCCTGCGTGTCCTCGACCACGAACTTGCGGTTGAGGATCGCGAACTTGCGCTGGATCGCCCCGATCCGTTTGTCGCCATCGAAGACGTCCATGCGGTGGAAGAACCAGGTGAACGGCTTCTTCGCCCGACCGACCGGCTGGTTGGCCTGATCGTAGATGTGAACGGTGCAGGCGCGACACTTGCCGAGGAAGTTCCGCCCGATCATGGCGCCGACGCCGCCGCCCTCCTCGGCTGCGAATCCGATTGGGACCCCGTTCTCGTCCTGCAGCTTGTACTTGTTTCGTGTCTCGAAACCGAGCAAGGCCTCCGCCAGCTCCGTCTGCTGCGAGACGAGGACGCGCTGGCGTCCGGCGACGATACTCTCCATGGGGCAACCTCCCTTGGCGTGGATTGAACCACACCACCTCGCCAAGGGATATCGCCGAGGGTGGTCAGCGAGAAACGCGGCCGCGCTTCTTCATGGCCCGCTCGAGTTCGGACAGCCTCTTCTGCGCCTTCTCGAGCTGCTTCTTCGTTTCCTCGAGCTGCTTCTGCAGCTTGATCACTCGCTCGGTCGACCTGAACCGCGGCGCCCGGTGCGGACTGAGCCTGGCAACCTCAGTGTCGAAGCGGATGGTGCGGAAACCGTTCGCGTTGACGGACGCAAAGGTGCTGCTCGCCTTCGCACCCGAGGCCCAATGCACCTTGCTCTTTCCATCGACGAGGCCGACCGCGTCGATCTCGTTCCAACCCTTCACCCGCTTGCTCGCGAGCTCGATGCAGACCCGCCGCGTGAGGATCTTGCGCTTCACCTTGACCACGGTGATCCAGCTCTGGCCACGACCGTCGTCGCGACCTTCCCAGATCAGCTTCTTCTGACCGTGCGCGTCCCAGGCCCACACGCGAATCAGTGCGCCCGGGTTGTAGGTGTTGTAGACGTTGATGGAGATGGGCTCGACGGCCTTCTTCCACGTGAGCTCGAGCCACTCATCCTGACCGTCTGGCGTCAGCGATGCCCACGCGGTCGGGTGATCGCCCGCCTTCGGCGTGTCAGGGGCGCCCGTCGCCTGCGCTGGTGCCCAGTTGGGTACCGGTAGCGGATCGACGATGCCGAGGGCCTTGTGCACGCCCAGCGGTTTGCGGTTCTTGGCCGGCTGGTGGCAGGCCGCGCAATCCGTGATCGACATCCCGAGCTTCTCGAGCCGGGGGTCGGCCCGATGCTGATGCACACTCGGCATGTGGCAGCTCTTGCAGTCAGTCGGCCCACCGTCCGGTGTGCGCCAACAGTCAGGCGGGTCGAGCGACGCAGGAGCTTGCGTCGAGACGAACCGGCTTTCGGGGATCGACATCTGAGCGAGCGCGGCGGAATCGGTGTGGCCGCCGCTCAACGACAAGGTCAGGGCCGCGAGACAGGTGGCGACACCGAAGACGCCAAACCAGCGTGGAGACAAGGGCATGTTGGAGGGCTCCTGGTTCAGGATGCGACGGACACGTTCGACGACGTCGTGGCCGGCCATGGCCGCCGCCATCGACGCCGCACGACGATCCGACGTCACATCGCACAGAGTCAGCAGGGTGCGGACGTAGGCATGCGGCTCGCGGCGATGACGCAGAACGACGGCGTCGCAGCAGTGCTCGCGCTCGCGCCGGACGCGTCGCGACAACACCCACACGGCCGGATGGAAGAACAGCGCGGACTCCACGATCCGCTGAAGGAGATTCACGAGGTTGTCGAGCCGGCGCACGTGGGCCAGCTCGTGAAGGAGGATCATCTCCACGGCCTCCGGCGTCAGCCCCGACAGGGCGGACGCAGGGAGGAGGACGATCGGCTTGAAGATCCCAACGACGACCGGCCCTCCGACCCCGTCAGACGTCGCGACGCGCACCGTTCGCGTGACACCGAGGAGCTTGCGCGCACTCGCCAGGGCGCGGGCAAGCGGCCCCTTCTCGACCAGGGTCCCGCCGCCTGACAGCCGCCGCGACCCCAGGACGCCGGTCGCCACGAGTGCGAAGGCGAGGCCGGCGCCGACCATCCAGAACCACGGCAGCCACCCGACGACCTGCGCGACACCGTCGGACGCGGCACCACCCGCTTCCGCCGAAGCCGCCGGGAACGATGCGGCCGTCCCGGCGGGTCCCGGCCGGACCGCACTCTCCCCTGGGGCGAACGGAATCGGCGCGTGCACGACGCCGGCCGTCGGGTGCATGTCGTCGCTCAGCACCCACGCGAAGATGAACACGGGCGAGATCGCGAACGCGACGAACCCCGCCAGCGCAGCGACGTAGCGCACCTCGGGTCGGGCCCGACGCACGCTCCGCGCCACCAGCGACGCACCGAGCGCGACCAGCGCCCCGATCCACAGAAAGTGGACCATCGTCCAGCCGATGGCCATCCATACTGAATGGCCGCTCATGCCTCGGGCTCCTCCTCGCCAAGCAGACGCAGGATCTCCTCCCGATCCGCATCATCGAGTCGCCCATCCTCGATGAGATGGGAGATCAGCCCTCTCGCCGACCCGTCGAACGCCCCGTCGAGCAATCGCCCGACCAACCCACGCGTCGCGACCTTCCGGGTGACACGCGACGTCCACACCCAACCCTTGTCGCCCCGCTTCCGCCGCACGAGCCCCTTCTCGAGCATGACCTTCAACATGGTCGCCACCGTCGTCGTCGCGACGGGGCGCTGCTCCAGGATCGCGGCACGGATGGTCCCGAGTTCGGACGGCCCGGTCTGCCACAAGACACGCAGGATCTCGAGCTCGCCTTCGGTCGGCTGGTCACTTCGGGGTCTGGGCATGGCGCGAATTCTAAAGAATTAGAATGTGGTGTCAAGGAGAGTCTTGGATCGGGTCCTTCGCCGCAAAGGGGCGGAGAGGTCGCGGAGATCGGAGCCCTACTTCTTCTTGTTGTCCCGGGCCTTTTCGGTCTCGTTTCCCTCGATCCGGCCGTCCGCGCGGTACCACTTGTAGTCGAAGATCTCTGCGTCCTTGACCTCGACCTCCTGCCCCTCACGCATGCCCGGGATGTCTCGGGGGGTGTTCATGAGGCGACCCTTCACCCGGGAGATGTCCCAGCTCGCGACCTCGACCCAGAGGTACTCCTTCAGGCCCTTGCGGTTCTTGAACGGCGCTTTGACGAGGAGGGTCTCGCCGGGCGGAACGCCGTTGCGGAACTTGGGCTTGATCTCCCGAAAGAGACGCGAGCGCGCGGCGCGGCTCGCGAGTTTCTCGGCCTCGCGTGGAGTCGGCTTGCCGCGGGTTTCCTTCGGCTCGCCGAACACGTGCAGGAACAGACTCTCCTGCCGCTGGTGCAGCGGGACGGACGGAGCGCCCGCGAACATCAACTCTATCAGTCCGTTCGGCGGGTCGCCGGGGCAGCGCTGCGCCGGCTGGACTTGGACGATCGCCTTGCGACTCGCGTTCTTTCCGAGCGCCTCGAGGATCTCCTTTCGGACCTCGAAGTGCTCGATGCGATCGATGTCGAGCTTGATCGACGACGTCGGCCACTTCGCCGACGATTCGGCGAGCGACTGGCACGCGAGGATGACGAGCCGCTTCGCCACTCCCTCGTGAATCCGGGCGAACGCTCCGACGGCGACGTCCGGTTGTCCGAACTTGCTCATCCCGCGTGACACCGCCCGCCAGATCCCGTCGCTCGCCTGCACGTCCACCGCGATCTCCTTCGAGATGTAGGGGACGTCTTCGAGCCAGCCGGTCAGCCGGGTCCTGCGCCACGTCGCCGATCCAAACACCTCCCCCGTCGTCGTGTCCCAGATCGCGCCCTTCGACCGTCGCGCCATGTACTCGACCAGGGTCGCCGCGATCTGCAGCCCGGACCGCGCCTCTCGGAGCGGACAGCGGAACGTCATCACGAGCGCCGTCGGACTCTTCGGCAGGATCTTCTTCTGCTTGGTCGTGAGCCCACGCCCCCACCGCGCGAGGCGATCGGCGTCGGGCGCCGAGTAGGCGGGCACCATCTGTGCGCGCAGGACGAGGTCGTCCGGCGCGGCTTCGAGTCTTGCGACGATCCGCATTTCCGGGTGCTTCTTCTTCGCCACGGTCGCGAGCACAGGCAGCGGCGCCCGCTTGGGCTCCGCCCCCCAGATGATCGCGTACTCGAAGGTGACGTGGGACGGGCGAACCGTCGGGACGTCCTGGGCGGAGAGGACCGCGGCCAGCACGGCCCAGGCGCCGGGGATCAGGATCGCGCGGTTTCTCATCGGGCCATTGTACGGATGAGGTCGCCCGACTTCTCCGAACCCGAGCCGCGGGGCGTACGATGCCCCGATGACCTTGGTACCTGGCGACCTCCTCGCGCAGTTCGGCAGCCCGCTTTACGTCTACGACGAGGCCGAGCTGCGACACCGGTGCCGCGCCATCCGCGACGCGGTCCCGCTGTCCGACGTCGACGTCCTCTACGCCATGAAGGCGAATGCGAACCCCGCACTGCTCCAAATCGTGCGCGAGGAAGGGCTGGGAATCGACGCCGTGAGCCTCGGTGAGGTCCGGCGCGCGCTGAGGTGCGGTTTCTCGGCGGACCGTATCTCGTTCAACGGGAACAACGTCGGCGATTCAGAGATGAGCGCCGTCCGGAAAGCGGGCGTCCACGTCACGGTCGACTCGTTGTCGCAGCTCGCGCGTTTCGGCCGCCTGGCCCCGGGAGCGCGGGTCGCCATCCGCATCAACCCGGACATCGGTGACGGTCACCACGACCACGTCATCACGGGTGGCCCGGCATCCAAGTTCGGCATCGAGCACCGCCGCGTCGGCGAGGCGCTCGACGTCGCTACCCGGGCCGGGCTGGTGATCGATGGCGTACAACATCACATCGGCTCCGGTGTGCTCGACGCCGAGGTGTTTCTCAAGGCGATGGATGTCCTGCTCAGCGTCGCGGCGCGGGTGCCGGATCATCGGTTCGTGGATTTCGGAGGCGGGTTCGGCGTGCCGTACGCACCGGGCGACGCGACGCTCGACTTGATGGGGTTCGGCGCGCGCGCCGCGGAGTTGATGATCGCACACCGTGAGGCGACGGGCCGCGATGTCGGCTTCCGATTCGAGCCTGGCCGGCTCGTCGTCGCGACCTGCGGCACGCTGTACGTCACCGTCACCGCCGTGAAGCGTCATCAGCAACAGGTATGGGTCGGCACTGATTCGGGTTTCAACCACCTGCTGCGTCCCGCGCTCTACGGGAGCTATCACGCAATCGAGAACGTCACGTCGCCCGACGGCCCGCTCGAGACCGTCAACGTCGCAGGCAACGTCTGCGAGGCGGGCGACGTCTTCGCACGCGAACGATCGCTGCCGCGCTGCCGTGATGGCGACGTGCTCGCGATCCGCGACACCGGCGCATATGGTTGGTCGATGGCGTCGACCTACAACCTCCGCGCGCGGCCCGCCGAGGTGCTGATCGGCGAGGGCGGTCCGCAACTCATCCGGCCGCGGGAAGACGAGGAAGACCTGTAGCCATCGACGGTCTCTACAGGATCATCAAGAACGTGGTCACGATGACCGCCAGCAGCACCGCGACGAACACCAGGTAACCCGCGCCGCCGAGTTGATGGTGCCGGTAGGCGTCGACGGTCGCCTGGGTTTCCAGCATGTCTACCGTGAGCGAGCCGGAGCACCCCGGGCACACGAACCCCTCCGCTTCCGGGAGCGAGTGTTCGCGTGCGACCGGAAACGCGCACCACGGACAGTAGTCGCGGCTGACGGAGTCGAGGTCGCAGTCGCCGTCGACGCCCCCCAGATCCTGCTCACGAATGTAGAGGTTGCACGCGACGCACCTCCAGTGCTCCGTCGCTGGCGGCGGTTGGACCTGGGAACAATACGGGCAGAGTTGGGGTCGAGAGGGGTCCGCTGACATGGGCTCGTCGGTCGTCACCATAGCCTGTGGCCCCGAAGCGGCCGACCGCCTCCTGCTCCCAAGCCCAAACCGATGACAATCAAGGACTTGGACGCGCCGCCGGTTTGTCGCCGTGGGGTGTAACCGACGGCCACCATGCCGGTTGAAGACGTGCGGCGCGATGGATCGAGGGAAGAGACCCACGAGCGCGTTGCCACCGCCGAGCTCTTCCCACGGAGCCGCGGCGCGGAAACAGACTCCGGGGGACCGTTCCTGTTCGGTCCTCCGATTCACTGGGAGCCATCCATGAAACGCATCGTTTTCCTCTCTCTGGTACTTGCGTGTTCGTTCGGGTTGCAGTCGTGCCTCAAGATGGGCGCGACCACCGAAGTCAAGAACGACGCGTCCGCCACGGTCGCCTTCAGCTTCCAGGTCAACACCGCTGCCATCGAAGCCATCAAGGAGCTCGTGGACGGAGTCGGGGGGGGCGGCGAAGAGATGGAGCAGGCCCTGGAGGCCTTCGACCAGATCGACGAGCTCTTCAACGAGAAGAAGATCGGCGAGAAACTCAAGGAAGCCGGCCTGGACGTGACGAGCGCCAAGGCGGGCTCGCGGGACGGCTGGAAGACGATGGAGGTCAAGGCGGCCGTCAAGGACCTGAACGCCTTCCTGAAGAAGGCGGAGAAGGACCAGAAGGAGGAGGTGGAGGATCTCCCCATCGACCTGCCGTTCGGCGACATCGGCTCGATGGTCCCCGCGTTCTACAAGACCTCGACGCAGGGCGTCGGCAAGGTCGTGCTCATCCCCGCGATCGGCGATCTGCTCAACGACGCGTCCTTCGACCTCGAGCAGCTCGAAGACCTGGCTGACGATGAGCTCGAGCAGATCGAAGCTCAGATCGAGGCCATGAAGCTGATGCTCTCTCTCGATCAGCTGAAGCTGGAGGTGGCCCTCACCCTGCCCGGCAAGGTCGTCAAGACCAAGGGTTGCAAGAAGGTCGGCGAGAACGGCCTGAAGTTCGCCCTCAAGGGCGGCGACCTCAACATCGACGGGGTCAGGAGCCTCTTCGGCCTGAAGGATGGCGTCTCGGCCACGTTCCAGATCCCGCAGGGCTGCAAGATCGTCTTCAAGGACGAGCCGACCGAGAAGAAGGGCAAGGGCAAGGATCACAACGAGTCCGAAGACCAGAAGACGGAGAAGAAGGGCGGCCTCAAGATCGGAGAGGGCAAGGGCAAGAAGGGCTGAGCCTCGGTGAGAACACCGGTGTCCTGACCGGTGCTCGGCGAGTGTGGCCAGTAGCTCGGCAGCCGGGTTTCCTTTTGGGTTTCCCGGCTGCCGGTGTGTAGGATCCGGCGGGGTTCGGCATCGCGTTCGCCACTCACCCGGGAGTCCCCCACCAATGGGTCACCCCTCATTGACTCGTCTTCTGTCCGGCCTCCTTCTGCTCCAGCTCTGTGTCACCGTCACCCCAGCACAGCAGCCCAATAGCCCGACGGCGACCCTCGTCGTCAATGGACTCCTGGGCGGCCCCCCTTATCCGATCCCGGCCGGGGGACTGCAGGGCACCACCGTCGCGCTGAATATCTCGGGAGGGCCTCCGGCCGCCGGCCTGCCATTCATCCTGGCGCACGGTCCGGTCGTACCCGGGTTCGCGATGACGCCCCACGGTCTCTCGGATCTGGACTTCACGAGCCCGCGGTTCGCTTTCCTGTTGAACGGCTTCGACCCCTTGTCGCCCACCGCTCCACTGGCGCAACTGGGGCCCGCGAGCCAATCGACGCTCAGCTTCTTCTATCCCCACACCTCCGCCGTGCCAGCGGGGGCCCAGGTCGCGGTCGCCGATCCGACGCACCCCCTGTTCATCCGGCTTGCGGCCGCGGTGGACTTCGCGCCGCCCACCCCCGAGGCACTCGTCGTCAACATCGGCAGCACCGGCGTCGCCATCTGGCAGAACAACGGCGGCGCGGTGAGCCTCCCGGGAAGCTGTCAGCCCGCGCTGTTCCTCAACGACGAGATCGTGATTGGTTTCGGCGGCCCGGTCGATCCGATGAGCATCCCGGGCCCAGGTCCGGCGGTCGGCTCCATCGAGATTCGCGACAGCCAGGGAGTCCCGGCGGACGGCGTTTTCGTCGTTCGTGACGACCCCCGGCTCGCTCCGGGCAACCAACGCGTCGTCGCGTTCCGGGCGTCCCTGCCGTCGGGCCCGTCGCTCACGTGCGGCGCCGCGGGCTTCCAGCCGTCCGAGACCTACACGCTGAGCGTCCCGTCCGCCGGACCCTCGGTGGTCATGGTCAACGGCCAGCCGAACGCGCGCGCATTGTTCACCTGCTTCGACACGCCGACCTGTGATCCGCAGAACGTGGTCGCAACGCTGACCGACCCGACTCCGGGCGCACCGTTCGTCATCAGCACGACGCCGGCGCTCGCCAACCCGGCGCCCGCCCCAATCGATCCGGTGACGATCGCCAACAACACGATCAGCCTCTCCGTGAGCGAGTTCCTGATCCCCGAATCGGTCACGATCGACAACGTCCGCCTCATCAACGAGGCCATCGGCGCGCAGGTGCCGGGTACGGTCGCGTTCACGCAAGCGACCCCGACCACGCCAGGTCAGATCGACTACGTCGCAGCGGTGCAGCTCCCGAACAACGCCACCTTCCGGCTCGAACTCGACCCCACCGTTACCGACGTCGGCGGCAATCCCCTCGAGCTCGTTCAGGGCATGCCGGGCGCCGTCCTGTTCCTTCAGACCACGAGCGCCCCCGTGGTCCCGCAGACCCCGATCGTCGAGAGCTTCACCAACGCGTCCGGACAGGGTGCACTGGTCGGCCCGGTCACCTGGGGCGGCGGTGGCGGCGGCGCAGCCGCCACGTTCTCGAACGAGGTGACGGGCAGCGGCGCGTTCGGCGCCTTGAGTTTCGGTCCCGGACCGGGCACGCTCGACACCGGTGCTGCGCCCGGCCCCGGTTTCGCCGAAGGGGTCTGGGACACCAGCTCCGCAACCATCTCCGCGGGCGCCACGGTGCGCGTGATCGGTCCCTACCGCGCCCACGTCCGATCGCTGGGCTCCATCAGCATCAGCGGCGGCGTCAACGCCAGCGCTGGCACGAGCCCCGTCGCGCCGACCGGCAGCCCCGAGCAGGGTCCTGGAGCGGGTGCGTTCAACAACGGTGGCAGCCCCGCGGCGTCGACCGTCCGCGGCGGCGTCGGCGGCCCCGGAGCGGGTGGCGGCGGCCGCGCGTCGCAGGACGGCTTCACCCTTCGAACATCTCAGAGCGAGAGCGGCTTCGGCCCGACGATCTCCGGTCAGCCCAACCCGGGACCGTTCGGTGCCAACGACTCGTTCGGCGGCGGACCGGGTGGCCAGGGCGGCTTCCGCTTTCCGGCGGGTGGCGTCATGGGCGAGCTCGGCGGCCTCGGTGGTGCAGGCGGCTCATCGTTCACCACGGGTGAGGACGGCCAACCGCGTACGACGCCACTTGCTGGCTGCTCCCCCTACGCGCCGACGGTCCAGACCATCTCCCTGGCGACCCCGATCCCCGCGATCTTCATC
>NZBC01000064.1 GCA_002687715.1 Planctomycetota bacterium
CCACCGGGGTCCCGCGTACGATCGCCCCCGCCGCCTCCACGAGAACGTCCGGCGCCCCACCGGCGCTCCGCGACAGATCGAGCACGAACACATGGTCCACCGCCACCTCGGTTCCCGGCAGGGGAATCCCCACCGCGCCGACCAGGCAGAGCACCACGGCGGCGCCCACGGCGACCGGACGTCGTTGCAGAAGACGGATCACAGGTGTGGAGCGTACCCGCGGAGCTCCGGGTTCAAGCGGCCCCGGCCGGGGCCGCGGACCTGGAAGGTCCGGCGGCAGAGCCAATTCCCCGGGAGCGCGGACCTCCACGTCCGCTCTGATCTGGCGGTGCAGACGGATCCGGACCCGGAGCGGACCTGGAGGTCCGCGCTCCCATCCAGAGCAGATTGCTTCACACGCTCTGGAGGTCCGCACTCCCGTTCGTCAGACTTCCGACTCTGCCGGACGGGTGATCCACCCGCCGAGGAGGATCGCATCGCCGTCGTAGAGGACGACGGCCTGGCCCGGCGTGACCGCGGACTCGGGGCGGTCGAGAACGACGTCCATGCGGCCATCGTCGCGGACGGTGACCGTGCCGGGCACGGGGACGTGGTGCGACCGGATCTTCACCTCGCCTCGCAGCTCGGTGCCGGCGGGGGCGGGGGCGGCGCCGGAGAAGACGACGCCGGTCGCCGAGAACGTCGAGGTGAGGACGTCATCGCGATGACCCACCCGAACCGTCGCGGTACCAGGGTCGAGATGGGTGACGTAGAGCGGTTCCTTCTGGCCGCCCGGGAGCCCGCGCCGCTGCCCGATGGTGAACAGCGCGGTGCCATCGTGACGGCCGAGGACCTCGTCTCCGGGACCGATGATCGGACCGGGGACGAGCGCGCCGGGCGCGCGTTCGCGAACGACGTCCCGGTAGTCACCCGTGGGCACGAAGCAGATCTCCATGCTCTCGGGCTTCTCGGCGACGGGGAGGTCGAGCTTGCGGGCCTGGTCACGCACTTGCGACTTGGTGAGGCCACCAAGTGGGAGCAGCGTCGTGGCGAGCGCGTCCTGCCCGAGACTGAACAGGACGTAGGACTGGTCCTTGCCGGCATCGAGGCCACGGGTGATGCAATGGCGTCCGTCGCGCTCGGCGACCGCCGCGTAGTGCCCCGTCGCGACCGCCGAGGCGCCGATGCGGCGGGCCAGCCCGGTCAGCGCCCCCATCTTGAAGCGGCGATTGCACTCGATGCACGGGTTGGGCGTGCGGCCCTCGGCGTAGGCTCCGACGAACTCCTCGATGAGCTCATCGAACGCGTCCTCGAAGTTGAGAGCGTAGAAGGGGACGCCCAGCCGGTCCGCCACGCGACGCGCATCCTGCGCATCGTCGATACCACAGCACCCCTGGCGATGGGCGCGCTCGGGGACGGCCTGGACGCCGTTCCGCATGAACGCCCCGACGACGTCGTACCCCTCCTCCAGCAGCCGGGCCGCGGCCACGCTGGAGTCGACGCCGCCGCTCATCGCGACCAGGATGCGCTGCTTCACCGTCACCCTCCCCTTATAGCGCGCCCAACGGCGAGTGCTCGGGCCACCTTGCCGCCCGCAACGCCCCTGCTACCGTGACTTCCCTCCTCGGAGCCCGCTCAAATGACCCACTCACTCGACTTCGCGACCCACCTCCTCCAGGACGGCGGCGGCATCACCAGCATGCTGGTCCCGATCGCGATCATGTTCGCGATCTTCTACTTCCTGCTCATCCGGCCTCAGAGCAAGGAGCGCCGCCAGCAGCAGGAAATGCGCAACGACCTCAAGAAGGGCGACAAGATCCTCACCCAGGGCGGGATCGTCGCGAAGGTGCAGCAGGTCAAGGAGGGCGAGGTCATCATCGACCTCGAAGGCTCCGCCCGCATGCGCATCGTCAAGGAATCAGTCATCCGCGTGCTCTCCAACGGCAAGCGCGACGGCAAAGGCACCTCGACCGACGACAAGGCCAAGAGCGAGGCGACCGAGAAGGGCGAAAAGGCCGAGAAGGCGTAGGCACCTCCTTCACCGCCTGGCCTGTCCCCCCCACCCGCTAACCTGGGCGGATGCTCGCGTCGCTTCTTCGGGGACACCGCCATGAGCGTCGCGCCGCGCGGTGGCTGCGGCGCCGCGGTTTGAAGATCCTGGCCCGCAACCTGCGACTCGGCCCGGACGAGATCGACCTCCTCGCACGCGAAGGCGACGTCGCCGTCATCGTCGAGGTCCGGCAGCGAACGGCGGGGCACGCAGCCGCGGACCTCTCGATCTCGGCGGGCAAGATCCACCGCCTGCGCCGCGCAGCGGGGCGTTTGCGCCGCGATCATCGGCTCGACCGGGCGGTGGCCATTCGCATCGACCTCGTCACCATCGACGGCGCGGGCTGCATCGTCCACGTCCGCGGCGCTCTGGACCGCTGAACCGCGAAGAAGAGAAGCCCCGGGCCTCCCACCGTTGAACAGCCCACCAATTCCGGAGACCGGCTGCAGCACGCCGCTTTCTTGGCGTGTTGACATGAGGTTTCAGAATCGAGCAGGAGCGCCCGGGACGCCTCCGCAGTGGAGGCACTCAGCTGACGCAACGAATGGCTGGGCGTCCGGGCTTTTCTCGCCCTGATTTCGAATCAGGACTCGCGGTGGTTGCCGATCCGACCTTCGACGACGAAGTCGCTGCCGTTCTCGCCGACGACGCGCAGGTGCAGGTCGGTGAGCCACACCGCGTCGCCAAGCGATGGGAACCCGGAGCCCGCGACGGGACCGGGCGCGGTAATGCCGCCGAGCAGGAGCGGACACACGTAGACCCGCGCCCAGTCGGCGAGGCCGCCCGAGAGCAGCGCGCCGTGTACGGTTGGACCGCCCTCGACGAGGACGCGGTGCAGTCCATGCGCACGCAGATGACGCAGCGCCTCGGCGGGGTCGAGCCGACCCCCATCGCCCTTGGCGACCCGCACGACGATCACGCCGAGCGCCTCGAGCGCGGCCTTGCGATCCTCGGCGTCGGAACCGGCGCAGTGGAACACCCACGTCGGGACCTCGCGCGCGGACTCCACGAGCTTGGACGTCGGTTCGAGGTGGAGTCCGGAGTCGAGCACCGCGCGCACGGCCACGTGGCCGTTGGTCTCGGCGAGGCGAACCGTGAGCTCGGGATCATCCGTCCGGACCGTCGCCCGGCCGACCATGACCACGTCGGCGCGGGCGCGCTCTTGATGGACCTCGGTGCGGGACGAATCGCTGGAAATCCACCGGGACTCGCCCGTGACCGTCGCGACCTTGCCGTCCGCGGACATGGCCCACTTGAGCACGACCCACGGCAGCGATCCGTTCACGTAGGTCGCGAAGTCGGCGATCATCACCTCGCTCGCGGTGACGTTGTCCGACGCCGGAAGCTGCTGCACCTCGATGCCCGCGTCTTGCAGGATGGCGCGCGCGCGACCACCGTTGTCCGGCCCCGGATCGGGAACGGCAAAGAGCACCCGCTGGATACCGCACGCGATGATCGCGTCCGTACATGCCGGCGTCTTGCCGTCCATCGAGCACGGCTCGAGGGGGATCAGCAGATCCGCGCCACGAGCGGATTCCCCGGCGGCTTCCAGAGCCACGACCTCGGCGTGAGGTCCGCGGTACTCGGGATGCCAGCCTTCGCCGACGACCTCGCCGTCCTTGATCACGAGCGCCCCCACGCGAGGGTTGGGCTCGACGAATCCGGTCCCCTTGCGGGCGAGCTTCAGCGCGCGCTCCAGCAACTCGTCGTAGTTCACGTCGACGGACACGGTTGACTCCAGCGGGGTCAGGCCCCGGTTAGACCAGCTCCCCAAAGAGGGTGAGCGATGTGCAATCCGTCAGCTTCACACGCGCGAGGCGGCCGGTGAGATCACGCCCGGCGGGGAAACAAACGATGAGGTTTCGATCAGTGCGACCGGTGTACTTCCCGGCGTCACGTTTGGAGATCCCTTCTACCAACACGTCGACCTCCGTTCCGAGGCGGACCTGATTTCGGCGAAGCGAGATCACCCGCTGCTCCTCCAGGAGCACTTGGTTGCGACGCGCCTTCTCCTCGCGCGGGACGGGGTCACCCTCGTCGAACGCACGTGTGCCGAGGCGCGGTGAGTACTTGAATACGAACGAACCCTGGAACTCCATCTCGCGCAGCAACGCCACGCTCGCCGTGAAGTCCTCCTCGGTCTCGCCCGGGTACCCGACGATCCAGTCGGTTGCCATCGACAGGTCGTCGATGCGGTTACGCATCAGGTCGATCGCGCGGCGATACTCGTCCACGGTGTAGCCGCGGTTCATCGCCTTCAGGGTGCGGTCGCTCCCCGACTGCACCGGCAGGTGCAGGTAGCGAGAGATGCGCGGATGGTCGGCGACGGCACGGGCGAGATCGTCCGTCATGTGGTTCGGGTGGGATGTGATGTACCCGATCCGGACGAGCCCCGGCACCTCCTCGTGCAACCGCGTGAGCAGCTTGCTGAGAGTCGTGCCGTCGTTGAGGTCGAGCCCATAGGTATCGATGCGCTGGCCGAGCAACGTCACCTCGACCACGCCGTCGTCGGAGAGCTGCTTCGCCTCAGCGATCAGGTCCTCGACGGAACGGCTGCGCTCACGACCCTGCGTGTACGGCACGATGCAGAAGGTGCAGAACTTGTTGCACCCACGCATGGCATTGATGAAAGCGGTGTGCTGCCGGGGACGAACGCTGATGTCACGGTCGAAACCGAGGTCCTTGCGGTCGAGGGCCATGACGCGCTCGCCGTGGCGCACCTCGCCGAGCAACTCGGCCACGTCCTCGAAGCGCGACGTTCCGACGACGAGGTCCACGTGGGGCGCACGCTCGAAGATGAGCTCCTTCAGGTTCTGGGCCATGCAACCCATCACCCCGATCACCATCCCGGGCTTCTCCCGCTTGAGGTGCTTCAGCGCGCCCAGGTGCCCATACACCTTCTCTTCGGCCCGCTCCCGCACGCTGCAGGTGTAGTAGAGGACCACGTCAGCCTCGGAGGGGGTCGGAACCCGCCGGAACCCCTCCCGCTTGAGCTTGCCTAGGACCAGCTCGGAATCGAGCCGGTTCATCTGACAGCCCATGTCCTCGAGGAAGACCGAGGGCGGGTCGGCAGTTGCCTGGGTGGCCTGGGTCACGACGCGTGAACTCTCCAGCAACGTGAGAAACACGGGATGTTAGGTACGGCAGGAGGGCCTCTCAAGGAACCCGCCGGCCGCCCCGCGGCCCGTTCCCGCGGAGCCATGACATCGGACCAGGGGTCGTAAGAGTCGCTTTACACCCGCTTCGTTGCCCGGAGCTCGGGATCATCCTCCGCCGCCTTCTGGCCCGCTCCGATCCGGTGCTTTTTGGCGGAGTTGGGGCCCTCGTTCACGTCCCCCTGGGCGCTCCCGGCCCCGAACCCGGGTCCGAACCCGGTTTGGCACACCGGATGCTCTATGGCTGGTGCCTCCTCCCGAGGGGGTGAACAAGACAACGTGGCCCGCGGGGCACCGCCGGTCGCTAACAGTTTGGCTAGTGTTAGCCAGAGCAAGTGTTGGGTGATAGTTCCTGGAAGAGGGGAGCTCCTCGGAGTTCCCCTCTTTCTTTTTGCCCGCTCTCGGGGCCCCGTCAGGCCATCAAAAAACCCGCGGGCGAAGCCGCGGGTTTTCGTCGTCGACGGGGGTGGGTGCCCCGTCACTGAATCTCGTACACCTGCATCGGGCGGAACATCTCCACGGATGATTCCTCTCCGATGACGGGCCAGTCTTCGGACCATTCGCCCGCATCCATCCACTCGGTCGCGCCGCCAGCCGTCAGATAGACCAGGCCCTTGGCGGCGTGGGGGAACAGGTCGAGATCCTCCTCATCCTGCACCAGCGGGATCTTGTTGCAGACGATGACCTTCGCGTTGGCGTTGCGCATCGAAGGCCGGTAGATCTTCGCGTTGGCGGGTCCGGTCCAGTCGATGCCCTCCTCGCTCATGTTGGTGAACTCGGCGTCCGGTCCGCCTTCCAGACTGGGGTCGAAGAAGATCTCGGCGTCCTTCATCGTGTGGTCGACGATCTTGGACTCCCAGATGGCGAGGCAGAAGCCTGCGCCGTTGGCCTTGGGCCATTTCTTGTGGTCGGTGTGGTAGATCGTGAGCATCTTGTAGATGCTGGCCAGGCGGTCCTTGGCGGCGATCTTGTCCTTCTGACGCAGGATGGCGGGGATTCCCACCATGCCGAGGCCGGCGAGGGTTGCGATGATCGCCATCACCACCAGGAGCTCGATGAGCGTGAAACCCTGGCTGCGGGATCGGGAAGGTGTCGTCATGGGCTACCTCGAGACTTCGCGGGCGGCAGGAGGGGTCGCGCCCGTGAGGCTAATAATTTAGCAGGCGACGGAGGCCGAGAGCAAGACTGACCGACTCACGCCCGGTTTCAGACAATCTGGACGCCCTAGGCGCCGGCCGTGGCACCGAGCCCCGCCGCCTCACGCAGCGCGTCGGCCTTGTCGGTTCGTTCCCAGGTGAAGGCCTCGCCGGTCCGGCCGAAATGGCCCCCGGACGCGGTCTGGGAGTAGATCGGACGGAGCAGCTTCAGGCCATCGATGATCCCCCGCGGGGTGAGGTCGAAGTGCTCGCGAACGAGCTCCTCGATGCGCACCTCTGGGATCTTCTCGGTGCCGAAAGCCATCACGCGGACGGACAGTGGCTGGGCAACCCCGATGGCATAGGAGAGCTGGAGTTCGCAGCGGTCGGCGAGGCCGGCGGCCACGACGTTCTTGGCCACGTAGCGCGCAGCGTACGCGGCCGACCGGTCGACCTTCGACGGGTCCTTGCCCGAGAAGGCACCGCCGCCGTGGCGACCCATGCCGCCGTAGGTGTCGACGATGATCTTGCGGCCGGTGAGGCCGCAGTCGCCATGAGGCCCGCCGACGACGAACTTGCCGGTCGGGTTCACGTGGTAGATCGTCTCGCCGTCGAGCAACTCGGCGGGAAGCGTGCGCGGGACGAGGTCTTCCTTGACGTAGCGCGTGATCTCCTCGTGAGAAACGTCGGCCGCGTGCTGCGTCGAGAGGAGCACCGTGTGGACGCGCATCGGCCGGCCGTCTTCGTATTCGATCGTCACCTGCGACTTCGAGTCGGGACGCAGCCAGGCGACCTTGCCCTTCTTGCGATCGGCGGTGATGTTGTTGACGAGCGCGTGCGCAAGCTGGATGGGCATCGGCATGAGCTCGGGCGTCTCGTTGCACGCGTAGCCGAACATGATGCCCTGGTCACCCGCGCCCTGCTCGTTCGGGTCCGAACGGCCGACGCCCTGTGCGATGTCCGGCGACTGCTTGTCGAGCGCGATCTGGACGGAGCAGGAATCTGCGTCCATCCCCATGGAGCCGTCCGTGTAGCCGACCTCGCGAATCGTGTCCCGCACGACCTTCTGGAAGTCCACCACTGACTTCGAGGTGATCTCACCCGCGATGAGCGCGAGTCCGGTCGTGACGAGGGTCTCGCACGCGACGCGGCTCGTGGGGTCCTGCGTCAGCATGGCATCCAAAACGGCGTCGGAGATGTGGTCGGACAGCTTGTCCGGGTGCCCCTGGGACACCGACTCCGAGGTGAAGAGAACTCGTTCAGTCATGTTGGTTCTGACTCCTGCGCGGCGGCCGCGTCGGGCTCGTCCCGTAGCAACCCGGCCACCACGGACATCGTACGTCGGGCCGAGCCTCCATGCCGCGCGATGACTGCGCGCGCCCCTTCCGTTGCCCGCGACCGCGCCACGGGACTGGCCAGGAGGTTCTCGACCACCGTCTTCACTTCTTTCGGCTCTCGCACGTCGTGAAGTGCGCCCGCCGATCGGAGTTCGGCGGCACTGTCCTGCACTGTGTGAATATGAGGCCCCACGACAAGGGGCAAACCGAACGCCGCGGGCTCGAGCAGATTGTGGCCACCCACGGGAACGAGGGTCCCTCCGACGAAGGCCACGTCCGCAAGTCCGTACAGATCAGCGAGTTCCCCCATCGTGTCGATAAGCAGACACGCCGGATCGAGGACCTCCGCGGGGCGACTCCGCCGGCCGAGGACGAGCCCTGCGTCCTCGCAGAACGCCGCCACCTCGGCGATCCGTTCCGGATGTCGAGGCGCGAGAACGAGCCGGAAGTCGGCTTCGTCAGCGCGAATCCGCTTCGCCGCCTCGACGAGGATGGCCTCCTCGCCGGCGTGCGTGCTGCCGGCGACGAGGATGCGCACGGCGTCGGGAAAACCGTGCTCGCGGCGCAGGTCTTCGCGTCGCGGACAACCGGGGTCGAACCGGACATTGTCGTACTTCAGGTTCCCCGTGACCGTCGTGCGCTCCGCGAGGCCGAGCCCGGCGAATCGGGCCCCATGGTCCTCCGATTGGGCACACACCGTGACCCCGTCCAGGAAGCGAGGCAGCACGCGGGCAAAGCGAGCATAGCCGTCCCGACTGCGCTCGGAGATCTTCGCGTTCGCCAACACGACGGGGATGCCGCGGGCGCGGCACGTGGCCAGGGTGTTCGGCCACAACTCGAGCTCGAGCAGCACGAGCAACCTGGGACGCGTGCGGCGAACAAACCTGCGGACCGCTCCGGAGAGGTCGTATGGACACGGGAGAACGAGCAGATCCGGGTAGGTGCGGCGAGCCGTTTCGAGTCCCGTGACCGTCGTCGACGTGATGATCGGCCGGACGTCGGGGAACTCGGCCCGCAGCGCTGCAACGAGCGCTCGCGCGGCGAGCACCTCCCCCACCGAGACCCCGTGTAACCACACCGTGCAGCGGCCGTCGTCCTCGGGCATGTCGACGAAGCCCAGGCGCTGCAGTGGGGATGCGAGTCGCTTGCCGCGAGCGATGCGGATCAGCAGATAGAACGGCCCGACGAGCAGAACGCCGAGCAGGTAGACGAGGTCGAGAACGACGGTCATGCGTCGCGTGCCGAGCGCACCCCGGACTCGATCATCCCTGGCCGTGGCACTTCTTGTACTTGCGGCCCGAGCCGCAGGGGCACGGGTCGTTGCGACCGACCTTCGGTTCCTCGCGCTTGAAGGGCTTGGGTGCCTCCTGGGATTGGCTTGCGAACGCCGCCTGCTCCATGTCGTCGCGACCGGATTGGAACTCCTCGTGCTGCGCGACGCCCCCGCCCCACACATCGCGGGCCTCCAACTCATCCGCAGCGGCAGGCTCGATGCGGAAGATGTAGTCGCAGACCTCCTCCTCGATGGAGCGCAGCATCTCCTCGTAGAGCGAGTAGCCCTCGCGCTTGTAGGCGACCTTCGGGTCTTCGTTCGCGTAGGCCCGCAGCCCGATGCCGGACTTCAGGGCGTCCATGTTGTGGAGGTGTTCCTTCCACTTCGTGTCGAACGCATTGAGCAGCACCATCCGCGAGATCGCCTCGGTGAACTCCGGTCCGTGGGTCTCCGCGCGATCGTCGTAGAGCTGGGCCATCCCGTCGGCCATCACGTCGTTGGGCGGCTCCGGCGGCGGTGGAACCTCGAGGTTGTCGACGCCGGTCTTGCGCTGGTACCACTCCCTGACCTCGTCGAGCTCCCACTCCGATGGTGGGATGCCCTCCGCGCAGTAGGTGTCGACGATGCGATCGACGGCGCCACTGACCATCTTCATCACGAGCTCGCGGAGGCCCTCTCCGCGCAGGATCTGCTGGCGGTAGTCGTAGATGAGGGTCCGCTGCTCGTTCATGACCTCGTCGTACTCGAGCAGACGTTTGCGGATCTCGAAGTTCCGCTCCTCGACCTTCTTCTGCGCGCGCTCCACGGACCGGGACACCCACTTGTGCTCGATGGGTTGGCCGTCCTTGAGGCCGAGCTTCTGGAGCATCGACGCGACCCGGGGGCCGGCGAATCGCTTCATCAACTCGTCTTCGAGGCAAAGGTAGAACCGGGACGAACCGGGATCGCCCTGACGGCCGGACCGGCCGCGAAGCTGGTTGTCGATGCGCCGGGCCTCGTGCCGCTCGGTGCCGATGACGTGGAGTCCGCCGGCGACCGTGACCCCCTCCGCAAGCTTGATGTCCGTTCCGCGACCGGCCATGTTCGTCGCGATCGTGACGCGGCCCTTCTCACCCGCACTCGTGATGATGTCCGCCTCGCGGGCGTGCTGCTTCGCGTTCAGGACCTCGTGGGTGATGCCGCGGTGGTTGAGGGCGTCCGAGAGCAGCTCGGATTTCTCGATGGACGTCGTGCCGACGAGCACCGGC
>NZBC01000065.1 GCA_002687715.1 Planctomycetota bacterium
GTCGACCAGAACGGCCGCGGCGCCTCGTTCAGCTTCAAGCTGCTCACGACCGTCCCGACCCGATCGAAGCAACGCCTGTCGACGCCGGTGTACCGGGTTCGCCGGGACCGGTAGCGTCCAAGCGGGGCCCGGACCTCCAAAGGCTGTGAGCTGATCTGCTCTGGAGGTCCGCGCTCCCGGCGGAGAGCTGCCGGAAGGCTGGAACCACCCGCCAGGTGCTGCGTCCAAAGCTCCGTGCCACCCGGTGTGGCAGAGGGATTCCACATGCGTAACTCGTTGGTTCTCGGTCTGTTGGCGCTGATTCTGGTCGGTGGCGCCCTTCCTGCTCAGTTCATCGCGGACGTTCGGGAGCCTGGCGGTCGCATCCGCCGGCCGCGGCCTCATCGGCCTCGTTTCGCGCCGATCACGATCCAGAGCCACAAGGTGGCCGTGGGCGTGAATGACGGGATCGCCCGGACGACGGTCCGGGAGGTGTTTCACAACCCCAACGGGATGAACCTCGAGGGGACGTTCATGTTTCCGCTGCCCGACGGCGCGGCCGTGGCCAACTTCTCCATGCGGATGGGGGGGAAGATGGTCCAGGGTGAGGTCATCGAGAAGGACAAGGCCGCCTCGATCTACGAGGGCATCGTCCGACGTCAGAAGGACCCTGCGTTGCTCGAGTACATCGGCAAGCGCCTGTTCAAGGCACGAGTGTTCCCGATCCCTCCGCGTGGCGTCGCCGAGATCGAGCTTACCTACGACCAGACGCTGCACCGCGACGGGCGCACGATCGAGTTCCGCTATCCCTATCGTACGCAGACGGTGAGCCGCGCCCGGGTCGGGCAATCGTCCGTGACGGTTACGATCGAATCGAGCGAGAGCGTGCTGACGGTGTACTCGCCGTCGCACGAGGTCGATGTCGTCAAGAAGGGCGACCATAACGCCGTCGTTTCCTTCGAGACGACGAACGACCCCGGTGATCGCGACTTCGTCGTCGTGTACGGCCTCTCCAAGAACGCATCCGTCGGCGCGACGCTGTTCTCCCATGACGAGGGCAACGACGGAGCGTTCATGCTCCTGCTCGCGCCGTCGTCCGAAGACAAGCGCATCATCGCGAAGGACGTCGTCTTCGTCGTCGATACTTCGGGTTCAATGGCCGGCGGGAAGATCGAGCAGACCAAGAAGGCGCTGACCTACTGCATCAACAGCCTCGGCGAGAGCGACCGCTTCAACATCGTCCCGTTCGCCACCGAGGCGCGGGGATGGAAGGACGGTCTCGTCGCCGCGAACGGCGGCCACAAGACCGAGGCGGTCGGCTACGTGAAGGGTCTCGTGGCCCGTGGGGGTACGAACATCAACGACGCCCTGGTCCAGTCCCTCGGCATGAGCAAGGACAAGGATCGCCCGTTCATGGTCATCTTCATGACCGACGGCGAGCCCACGATCGGTGTCACGTCGACGCAGGGCATCCTGTCCAACGTGAAGACCGCGAACAAGGCGCTGACGCGCCTGTTCGTGTTCGGGGTCGGCGAGAATCTGAAGGTCGACCTGCTCGACCTGCTCGCCGAGAAGAACCACGGCGCCCGTGACTATGTCGGTTCCAAGGAGAACATCGAGGTCAAGGTCTCGTCGTTCTTCGAGAAGGTGTCGAGCCCCGTTCTCGCGGACGTCAGCGTCACCATCGATGGTGTCCGCACCCACGACCTCTATCCGAAGAAGCTGTCGGACCTGTTCAAGGGCTCGCAGCTCATGCTCACCGGCCGCTACAAGGGCAAGGGCACAGCGACCATCCGCCTGAAGGGCAAGGTGGACGGCAAGGAGGTCGAGCACGTCTTCGAACGGACGATCAAGCCGGGCGGCACCAAGACCGCGTTCGTGCCGCGGTTGTGGGCCGTACGCAAGTGCGGCTACCTGATGGACCAGATCCGTCTCAACGGAAAGAACGACGAGCTTCGCAAGGAGATCGTCCGGCTCGGCAAGAGGTACGGCATCGTGACGCCGTACACGTCCTACCTCGTGATCGAAGACGACGTGGCGGCAACGCCACGCCCGGGCGAGGGCCGTGGTCGCGGACGTCGCGGGGGCGGAGTCGATCGTGATGCGCGCAATGATCGCGGTGGCCGCGGATTCGGCTACGGCGGTCCTGGCGGCGGTGGACAGGCGGGCGGGAATCCAGGTGCCGGTCTGCCCGGCCGACCTCGCACGAGCACCAGTGGCGTGCCGAAGCCGAGCAAGAACCCGCCCGCCTCTCCGCCTGCGGCCGAGCGCTCGGCCAAGGAGAAGGAGGTCGAGAAGCTCCTCGGAGGGCTCGCCCGGCAGGGCAAGAAGAAGGACGGGGCCAAGGCCGGCGAAGCCCGCCCCGGTCGCTCCCAAAGGGGGGAAGAGTTCGACGAGGCGAAGAGCCTGCCGCGCGACGCCTACGCTCGGCGGTTGAAGAGGAGCAATGAGGCGCGGGAGCGTCTGCGGAAGGGGTTCTTCACCGATGCCATCTCGCTGTCCAAGGAGGTCAAGAAGCTCCGCGAACGCCGGGTCGCCAACGGCGAAACGGGGGGCGGCCTCGTGCGGCGGGTCGGCAACCGGACCTTCCTGGTCCGCTCGGGCCTCACCGTCGAAACGGCCATCCTCGACCTCGCCGCGGACGAGATCACCAAGAAGCTGACCCGGGTCGAGGCGTTTTCGCCCCAGTACTTCGAGCTGATCAAGAAGCCTGGCATGGCGAAGATCCTGGCGCTCGGGCACAGTCTGCTCTTCCGCAACGGCGACGTCATCATCCAGATCGTCCCTGAGGGGACGCTGAAGAAGGCGCAGCCGGCCCCCAAGACCAAGAAGGCGGACAAGTAGTCGCCTCCACCCCTTCGCCGGGGGGATTCCGCCCCATAGAATCCCCCCATGGCGCGCTTCCTCCTCGGCCTCATCGCCTGTGTCCTCACCCTGCCCGCCCCGGCCCAGGTCATCGCCGGCACCTACCGGCAGAACGACCTCAGTGGTCTTCGGGGCGCGGTTGAGAAGAACCCCGACAACGCCGGGCTACGCCTGCGTCTGAGCCAGGCGCTCCTGCGCCACGACGAGGAGACGGCGCACCCCGACCGGGCGAAGGCGCGGCTCGACGAGGCCCGGGAGCAGTTCCGTAGGGTTCTCGACCTCAACCCGAAGTCGGTGATCCCGCTGCGCGTGATGACGATGGACAGCTACCGCAGCCGCAAGCTCGACGAGGCCATCGTCATGGGGAACCGGCTCCTCGCGGTCGCTCCGTCGGACTCGGAGATCACGCGCACCGTGCTCAAGGCGTTGCTGCGCCTCCGCAAGATCGAGGATGCGGCGGCCCTCTGCGTCAGCTGGCTGAAGGGGGGCCACACGCCGTCGTTCGGTGCGGTGCAGGGGTTCCTGTCCACGCTTCTGCTCAACAAACCGTTCCGCAATGCGCTCGGTCCCAAGCTCGAGGCGGCGGTGAAGGCGGCACCGCAGGACGTCACGCTGCGTCTCTTCCTCGCGATCTTCTACATCGAGTCGGGGCGCACCGAGAGTGCGTGGCGCGCAGTGCACGAGGCGGAGGCGTTGGGCCTGTGCGAGACGCGCTCTGGATCGCGCCACGCGTTCTGCCGCATCCTCGCGTCCCGCTCACCCGAGTTCGAGTCGGTGCCCGGGACGTTCGACGGCGCCGATCCCGAAGCGCTTGCCCGCCATCGTGCGAACCACACCAAGCACGCCGGCCTCGCGATGCGCCACGCTCGGTTGCTGGACCTCGGTGGCCGGGGCGACGATGCCATCGCCACCTACGCGGAGGTCCGCAAGCTCAACCCGGGCTACTGGCCGGCGTTCTACCGTTCGGGCCAGCTCCTGCTCGAAGCCGGGCGTCCCGAGGACGCAGCGCCGCTCCTCGATCGCGCTCGGACGCTCTTTCCCTCGAGTCTTCCCATCCGTCTCGCCGCCGCCGACGCGTGGACCCAGTCTGGTGATTCCGCCCGCGCCATCTCCCTCATCTCCGAGGTCGCCCCGCACCACGATCCGGGCGAGCGCTCCCGCGAGCTCCTCAAACTCCTCGGCGGTCGCAACGGCCTCGATAGTCTGGTGAAGAGCCTGCGCGCCCACATCGCCAAGGACCCAAGCAACCCCTACCCGAAGGCATGGCTCGCCCTCGCGCTGCACGGCGGCTCCAAGGTCACCGAAGCCCGCAAGGTCGCGCTCTCCGCTGAACGCGCGGGACTCACCGGCGCCGACGGCTATCCGTCGAGCGTGCTCTACGACGTGTTCGGCGAGGAGAAGCCGGCGGGCACCGGCGGCGGCAAGTAGCGGGCGGCGCTCGGTCGGTTGGGGTTGACGTCGTCGCTGCGCCGGTGGCTTCTTACCATGGGTTCGCCAGAGAACCCCCAGCCCGCACCACCGGTCGCCTGCGCGGACGACGGTCCTCCTGCACCTCCGACCCTCTTCCGCTCGTTCCGTTCCGCCCAAAAAAAAGCGGGACGCGATCCCCCGCGTCCCGCAGCTCTTCCCCAAGAGACCCCTCCACAGAGGTCTCCTAGTCCCAGAGGTTTTGCTCTGCTATCTCGAGATCTCGGATGAGCGCCTGGGTGCGGCGGTCCATGGGGACCGATGACCAGGCGAGGACGGCTTGTTGGTAGAAGCCGTTCCGCATGAAGAAGTTCCCGAGCGCGTGGCTGCGGCGAACTGGATCACGAATGAACTCGGCAAAGAAGGTCGCGCGGGATTCGCACGCACGCTTGGCGTGGGAGGCGGCGATCTTGAAGTCGGTGAACTCGATCTCGGAGACGTCGGGGCGGCGGCGATTGCCGACCCACAGCTCCATGCCGTAGCGGTTGCCGGGGACGAGGTGGACTCCTGCCGGGAGCGGAACCCGTTCGATCTGGCCGGCGGTCTTCTTCTCGAGCGTGAGCTCGACCAGCGGCTTCGGGTCCTCGAAGCCATACAGCAGGAGGCGGAGGGGCGCACCGGCGTGCCGCACCACGAGATCGGGACGGAGGTCGAGGATCCTGCCGTGGTTCCCAAGGGCCGGAGTCCGGTCCGCCGGCAGGTTGCGGGTCACGACGTGCCCGCGGGATTCCGCCTCCGTCAGGTCGAGGAAGTCGACCGAGGTAGCGTTGAGCCCGGCGAGCGGGTTCGGGTGGCCGGCCCCAAAGCGGGCCAGGGCCAAGAGTTCGGCCGTGCGCAATGCGGGGCGGTCGGCGTAGGCCTCCTCGAGGGATGCGACGGCTTGGGCCGGATCGCCCCCCCGGAGGAACTTCTTGCCTTCCTGCAGCGGGTCCGGGTCGGACGAGATCAGGAAAGGGACGATTGCCAGCACGACGACCGCGGCCGCCGCGGCGATGGCCGCGCGGCGGAACCGGATGCTCCGGCGCTCGCGGCGCACCAGGCTCTCCTCGAAGGCCACGGCTTCACGCAGGTCCGGGTTCGTGAGCAGGGCTCGCTGGAAAGCGGTGCGACGTCCGGGGAGGAGTGCCCCCCGGACGAAGCCCGCCACGTCGTTCGCATCGAGGTTGGATCCCTTGTCCGAGGACGCGGGAGACTCCCCCGCCGCGAGCTTCCGTAGCAGGAAGTCCGCAAATGCCTCTTGAACGTCGTTGTTGCCGGTCTTTTTCATAACCGATGCCATCAAAGCGACTTACATACGCTCGTCTAGCCTTGCCTCAGGAGCTGCCGTTCCCCATTGGAGTTCCCAGAGGCGAGGGAGTCACTCATCAGGATGCCCCCTCGTCCGGGGATTGCGGCAAATCCTGGTCTGACAGGACCTCCTCGCACCAGAGTCCCACCAGGTAGTCGACCAGCCGGTGGGACTCGTCCTCGTCCAATCCAATGAGCATGCGCAGGCGGTGGGTCACGGAGCGGAGGAACCGCTGGCGGACCTCCTTGTACCAGCGGTTGAGCTTGAAGGGACTGACGTCCAGTTCGCGGGCCAGGTCGACCTGGGTCATCCGCTTGGTCGGGAGCATCTCGAGCATGCGCCGTTCGTCGCGATCCAGGCTTTCGAGTGCCTCCGGGACCGCCCGCTCCAAGGCCACGCCCCATTCCGCGAGGTGGGCGACCTCGTCGGGAGGGGGCTCCCGGGACGGAGGGAGCAGCTGCGCATGATCCTCCGACTCCTGGTCAGCGAGCTGGGAGAGCGACGTCGCTTCCCGTCCAGAGCGGCGTTTGTTCATACGCTGCCGGAAGATGTTGAACACTACCTGTCGGGCCCACGCCCCGAGGGGCGCCGTGGCCCGAAAGGTCGCGATCTTGCCGTCGATGAAGAACGTGCCCAGGACCGACTCGCGGATCTCGTCGAGGACGACCTGGGGCGTCTGCCCGCTGAAGTGGGAACGGACGCTGCGGAACGCCACCTCGATCACCTCCTCGAAACGCAGCCAGGCCGTGGAGACTCCGCGCAGGAGCGCCTCCGAGAGGTAGACGTCCCGCATCACGAGGACACCGCAGATCTGATCGACCGTCGGGGGGGCGTCCGGCACCGACGCGATCTCGGCAGTGGCAACGGCGGTGATGATGCGTGCGAGCCCGGCGGTGGCCGCGACCTCGTCGAGTCCCAGATCGCCGTACGCGGAACGACCCTCGGCCAGGACCGTCTCCACGTGGCGGGGGGGGTCCAATCGCACCTCGGCCAGCGCGGCCTGGTCACCCTCGGACGCTCGACGCAGCGTCTCGAGTTGGGGCGGGAAGGCGGCCGGTTCTTCGACGGGCATGGGAGGAGTGCGGAACGGGTGCGGGAGGGCGACCCGTTCTACTCTACGGCGCTCCGACGACGAAGAAGGAACCCCAGTAGCCGGGCCAGCTCGTCGTTCCCCGGCCGAGCAGGTCGCGCTGGGCGGCGAGCAGCGCGGCAGCGGGCGCCTGGCCGTTCTTCAGCTGCCCGTAGAAGGACCCCATCAGCGCGGAGGTCTTCTCGTCCACGACCGAAACCGTGGACGCGACGACGCGCCGGGCCCCTGCGATGAGGAACGCGCGCGGCAGGCCGATGAGCCCTTCGGTGCCCATGACGCGGCCGCGACCGGACGCGCAGGCGGACAGCACGACGAGGTTCGTGTCCGCCAGATCGAGTCCCATGACGTCGTTCGGAGTCAACGCCACCGGACCCGCTCCCGCGCTCTCCGGGCCGAGCAGGATCGCCGGCATTCGACCGCGGTGGGTGTGGGTTGCGAAGTGGAGCGTCCCGAAGCGTCCCGGCTTCGTGGCGTCGAGGCGGGCGCGCGTCGCGGCTGCACCGGCCAGCGTCACCGGGTTGTGGTGGAGCTTCCCGATCGTCTCGATCTCTCTGAGGGCGTGGGGGAGACGCGGCAGGGAGGGATCACCCAGCACGGGGTCGCCGATGAGCAGCGCGCTTCGCCCGGGCCGGGCCGTGGAGCGTTCGTTCAGCAGCGCGAGCGTGCCGAGACTCGGGACGACGGTGATCGCGTCGAGGCCCTTTCGCTTGAGGAGGAACGGGACCTTGGTGAAGTCCATGGACGTCACCTTCTCCGTGGGCGACGTCACGAGGGCCGCGAACGGCACGGCGTGGATGATCCCGTCGGGGACGATCACGACCTCTCGGGCTCCGGACACGATGTGTGCCACGGGCGCGATCAGCTGCTGGTACAGCAGGCGTCCGAAGTCGATCGCCGCATCCGCCTTGTAACCATCCGGCTCGCCCTGGTGGCTGCTGAGCAAGCTCATCGTCAACCGCTCGAGTCCGATGCGGTCCGACTCGATCTTCTGGACGTCGATGCGTGATCCGCGCAGGCCGATGACGTATGCGCCGCGTCCGGTGAGCGCGTAGACGAGGACGGCCCGGTCCTCCTTCATCAACCCCTTGAGCGTTCGGGCGTCGACCCGGCGGGGCGCGCGTAGCCTGATGCCTTCCGGCTTGGCGGCGCGGCGGGCGAGACGGGCCTCCGCTGCGGCGATGAGTGTCCGCAAGCTCTTTGCCCGCAGGCCTTCGAGGAAGAGCAGCGCCTCGCGGGCGCGGGCCGGCCCGTGTCCCATGGCGAGCTCCAGATGCAGCCCGGCCATCCGGTCGTGGACACTCTCGAAGCGGGCCGACAGCCCATCCGGCGCGCGCCAACGCAGGCCTTCGCGCAGCCGACTCTCGAGCTTGGCGGCCTTCTCGTAGTGCGTGAGCGCCTGGTCGCGTTCCCCCTTCGCCTCGAACACGCGGGCGAGGATGATGTTCAGCGTTGCATCGACTTCCGTCCAGACGAGATGGCGGCCGCCGGGGGGGCGATCGAGGCTTTCGAGGTAGGCCTGCGCTTCCTCGGCGACGGCCTCGAAGGGCTCCGACCTGGCGAGCCGGATCTCCAGCACGAGCTCGTACGCGCGCAGCGTCTCAGCGGCGATGCGGGGGAGACCGAAGGGTCCGCGCCGCCCCTGCCGCTTCAGATCGGCGACGGCGTCCATGATCTCGTCGATCAGCTTCCCGATCTCCTCCGTCTCGCCGCGCTCGGGCGTACTCAGCTTCTTCCACTTCGCTTCGCTGCGCATGCGACGGGCTTCGCCGCGCAGCGCGGGTTGCGAGTGGAGGAAAGCATCGCCGTCGCGCAGTGCGTCGTCGAGCCGGTCCTGGGCTTCGTCGGAGCGGCCGGAGGAGAGCAGGATGTCGGCGATCCCGAGGTCCGAGACGAAGATCTGCCAGTCGCGGTTCACGTCGGCGTCTTCCGCGGCTTCGCGAGCGAGGTGCGCGGTCTCCAGCGCTTCCGTGCTCTCTCCGATCTGGAGCTGGATGGCGCTGCGGAACCACAGAGCGCGCACGCGGTCGGAATTGGTCGCGTTGTCGCCGAGCGTCTTCAACGCGGCGGCGCAGGAGGCGAGCGCGCCTTCCAGGTCGCCGTCCATCTTGCGGACCAGCGCCCGGACGAGACAGCTCCGACTGACCAGGCGGGTCTTGTCGGGGATGGGAGCAGCGAGCAACGAGAGCTTGTCCGCCGCTTCGAGCGCCTTGCGCGCATCCCCGACCCAACCGCGCAGCGCCTGACATGCCGCCTCGTGAAGGCGGGCCTGCCACTTGATGCCAGCGCTGCGAGCGAGCTTCACCGCGCGCTGCGCAGCGCGGACGCCGCCCCGGTAGTCACCCAGGGTTTCGCATTCCTGCGCGAGCAGGACGTTGAGCCTGGCGTGCTGTTCGTTCCGCAGGCCCGGGCGTCTGAGCGCGGTCTGGAGCAGTGCGTATGCGCGATCGTGGTCGCCGTTGGCGGAGCGGGCGAAGGCGACCTGGACGTACCAGTCGCCGATGTTCAGGAGCAGGGCGCGGCGGTATTGCGGCGACCGATGCGTTTCGGCCAGCGTTTGGAGCTTCGGGAGCAGCTCTTCCAGCGAGCGCGCCGAGTCGAGCGCGGCGTGGGCATACGCGCGCCCCTTGAAGTACTCGAGCTCCAGCCCGAGGAGGTTGGCGCGGAAGTCGATCGGGATGCGGGCGTGCGCGGCGCAGCGCCGGGCGGCGCGCAATGCCGCGCCCATCTTGCCGAGATCGCCCGCGTTCAGATAGGCGGCCGCCAGGCTGTGTTCCGCTACGAAGTAGGTCTTGTCGCCGTCGAGTCCTTGTTGAGCGAGGGTGCTGCCGAGGCTCTCGAGGTCTGCGCGGTGGCGGGCTTGCCCGGCCGGGGTACCGCGATCAACGCGGAACCGGCTCGCGAGCGTGCGGATGATGCTGCCGAATCGCGCGAAGTCGCGATCGTCGTGCCGCTTGGCGAATGCGGCGACGCGGCCGAGGACCTCGTCCAGCCGTCCGGTGCGTGCAACCACCTCGGCGCGCGATGCTTCCTCCGTCCCGGTGATCACGCGCATCAACCGGAAGACGTCGGCGTGCAGCCGACCGCGGACCCGGAGGTCCCGGTCGGAGAGGTTCAAGACCGTGCGTGCATCGACGGTGAAGGCGTCGATTTGGAACAGCTTCTCGATCCGGTCCGCGAAGTCACGCACGTTGGCGGCGGCGTCGCCGGCGACCTCGGTGTCCTCGAGGTCGGCGCGGTCACTGACGGCGACGCGCAGCAGACGCCGGAAGCAATCGACCAGCTCGTCACGGTGTGCGCGGACGAGTGCGTCGCGGGCATCGTCCGAAGCTTCGCCGTAGCCAACGAGGTTCTTTTGCAGATCGGGGAAGAGGCCCGTCGGCTGTGCATGGACGAGGGGCGCGCACCAGAGCAACGAGAGCAGCAAAGCGCTCACGGCTACCTGGCAGGGAACCGATCTCGGGCTTGCAGACGGGGAGCCCTTCATGGCACACACGATGTAACGATCCACGAAGCGCCCGCAGGGTTGGAAAGCCGGATGCATGGCGCACCGTTCCTTCTCAGCCCGCGTTGAGGACGCAACGAGGTGGGAGGCCCGTGAGGGACCGCATTTGGGGGTGGATCCGGCGCAGGCAACTCCTTGGAAAGATCCTACGGGATGCGGGAGGTCAAAACGCACCCCAATTGGTGACCCCGACGGGATTTCCGTTCGTTTCGGAAGGCTCCTCCCGGCTCCGGGACGAGGCCTCCTCCGGGACCGATTCGGAGCGATCTGTGGCGGCGGGTGGGGAGCGTTCTCGCGTATCGCCCTGTCCCGAGAGGAATGGGCGGACACGCATCCGGTTGTGGGCCAAGGGTTTCCGGCTTGCGTTGATCGTCCTCACGTCACTGATAGAGTTCCGTCGAGGCTCCCAAACCCCAGGAAGGGAAAGACCTTGCCGGAACGGCCCACCGTCGCGCCTACGCCCCCCGCCGCCCCTGACGCTCCGCTCGCGTCGCGGGAGGCCCGTCCCCAGGACACGCTCGTCCGGGTCGGATCGGCGGAAATCGGAGGTGACCAGGTGGTCCTCATGGCGGGACCGTGCGCGGTCGAGAGCTTCGACCAGCTCGCCGCGGCCGCGGACGCAGCGGCTGCCGCCGGCGCCAGGATCCTGCGCGGGGGGGCCTTCAAGCCGCGCACCTCTCCCTATTCCTTCCGGGGCCTCGGCGAGCCCGCGCTGCGCTGGCTGCACGACATTGCGGCAGCCCGCGACCTCGCCGTCGTCACCGAGGTCATGACTCCGGAGCTCGTCCCGCTCGTCGCCGAGTACGCCGACATGCTCCAGATCGGGTCGCGGAGCATCCAGAATTTCCCACTCCTCGATGCGGTCGGACGGGCCGGCCGGCCGGTGTTGCTCAAACGCGGCATGATGTCGACGCTCGATGAGCTGCTGGCATCGGCCGAGTACATCCTCTCCGCCGGCAACCCGGACGTCATTCTCTGCGAGCGGGGAATCCGGACGTTCGAGCCGCAGACCCGCAACACCTTCGACGTGGTCTCCGTGCCGCTGCTGAAGCGTCTCTCTCACCTCCCCGTGGTGGCTGACCCCAGCCACGCGACGGGGCAAGCGGATCTCGTTCTTCCGGCGGCGCGGGCCGCCGTCGCCGCCGGCGCCGACGGGCTTCTCATCGAAGTCCACCCCGATCCCGCGAACGCGCTGTCGGACGGACCGCAAGCGCTCCTTCCTTCGGACCTCGCCGAGCTCGCGACGTCGTGCGGCGCCGTGGCGCGCGCGATCGGTCGCGCCTTCTGACCATCACCAACGCCCCGAGTTGACCATGCGCATTCTCGTCGCCTTCGTGACCTCCAGCGTCCTCGCCCCATTGATGTTCATGGGTTCGGTGGAGACGCCCGGAGTGCCCGACGACGCCCTCACGGATGCGTCGTGCATGGCGCAGGTTCCGCAGGAGGAGTTGCCGACCGAGCGCAAGAACCTCAAACGGTTGGTCGCGAATTGCAAGAAGTGCCATGCCGACGTCCACGCGGAGTGGTCGGTCACCCAACACGCAAAGAGCTGGACGGACCCCGTCTTCCAGGCCGAGATCAGGGAGCTCCCGGACAAGGGCGCGAGCTGCGCGCGCTGTCACGCACCGCGTTCGCTGTGGCACAAGGACATGGGCGAGATCCCGGTCGGACGCAAGAGCGATCGCGACCTCGGGGTGAACTGCGTCACCTGTCATATGCTCGGCAACGTCTACTTCGGCCCGTTCGACAGCCAGGGCCACGGCGGCGTCGAGGCGGAGCAGGCGGCGTTCCGCGAATCAAAGATGTGCTTCTCCTGCCACGGTCAGCCCGAGGCTCGCAAGGAGCACGATCAGATGACGAGCTACCTCGCGGGGACCGCGTGGACAAAGGACGGCAAGTCATGCCAGTCCTGCCACATGTCCCTCGTCGAGCGAAAGCTGGTCACCGAGAAGAGCCTGAAGATGAAGTTCCTGATCGGGGTGCAGCCGGTCCGGATGCACGACTTCAGGGGCGCGCGTCGCGGCGACATCGTCGCGGGATGCGCGGACGTTGCGGTTGCTTTCGACGGCGACAAGGTCGTGGCCTCCGTCACGACGAAAACCGGACACCAACTGCCTTGCACGACTCACCGCGAGGTAGTCTTGAAGGTGACTCAGTACGGTGCCGATGGCTCGGAGCTCGCGAGCAGCGTGACGAGCTACTCCTTTCCGGACGGGCCCTCCTTGCCACCCGGCGGTCCGACGACCGTCGAGGTTCGGGCGGCACCCGGCGCCAGGAAGGCCCGGGCCACCCTGATCCAGATCCTCGAGAAGACCGAGGGTCGGCCGGATCGCATCATTCAGGAAATCAACGACGCCGAAACGACGCGCTGACTCCGGCTACCCCGGCCAGCGCGCGCGGCGCCGATATCAATCAGCGCACGGAGAAACGCAGAGATGATCAACGAGATCGAGGACCTGCTCGGTGACGACCGGGGGCTCCTGACCCACGAGTGCAAGACGATCGGCAAGGACAAGCTCCACCTGCCCGGACCGGATTTCATCGACCGTGTGATCAGGGACACCGATCGCAACGCCGCGGTGATGCGCAACCTCGGGACCCTATACAGCTCCGGCCGCCTCGCGGGCACGGGGTACGTCAGCATCCTGCCGGTCGATCAGGGCATCGAGCACGCCGCCGGCGCGTCGTTCGCCCCGAACCCCGACTTCTTTGACCCGTCGGGCATCTGCGACCTCGCGGTCGATGGTGGCTGCAACGCGGTCGCGACGACGTACGGCGTGCTTGCGTCCGTCGCGCGCCGGTACGCACACAAGATCCCGTTCATCCTCAAGATCAACCACAACGAGCTGCTCACCTACCCGAGCCAGTACGACCAGACGCCGTTCGCGATGGTCCGTCAGGCGTTCGACCAGGGCTGTGTGGGCGTCGGCGCGACGATCTACTGGGGCTCCGACGGCGCGCGGCGCCAGCTTCAAGAGTGCAGCGAGATGTTCGCGGAAGCCCACGATCTCGGGATGTTCACCGTCCTGTGGTGCTACCTGCGCAACTCCGGGTTCAAGAAGGACGGCGTCGACTACCACGCGGCCGCCGACCTCACCGGCCAGGCGAACCACCTGGGCGCCACCATCGGTGCGGACATCGTCAAGCAGAAGCTGCCCGAGAACAACGGCGGCTACACCGCGCTGAACTTCGGCAAGACGCACCAGAAGGTGTACGACGATCTCAGCACGGACAACCCGATCGACCTCTGCCGCTACCAGGTCGCCAACTGCTACATGGGCCGCGTCGGCCTCATCAACTCCGGCGGCGCGTCCGGCGCCAACGACCTGCAGCAGGCGGTCATGACGGCGGTCGTCAACAAGCGTGCGGGTGGCACCGGCCTGATCTCCGGGCGCAAGGCGTTCCAGAAGCCGCAGGCCGAGGGCATCAAGCTCCTCAACGCCATCCAGGACGTGTATCTCTGCCCCGACGTGACGATCGCCTGATCGACGTTCGACCACAAAAAAACCCGCCTCTGCCGAGACGGGCGTGTGTCATCGCAGAGGGTTCACGACGCTAGAGGTAGAACACCCACTGGCTGATGGTCGCGGCCGCGGTGAACCGCAGGCCGACCGCCGTGGTCGGGTCGGCGACGAGCGCCTGGACCGCGAAGTTCACCTCGACCCCGCCGTTGGTGACGGTGTCGATGGTCCCGGAGCCCGCGAGCGGGAACGTCCCGACGCCGTTGAGCACGCCAGGAGGCGCGGTGCCTGCGATGCCGTCGAGGATCATCACCCAGTTGCCACCGAGGTGGAACTGGCCGGCCGGAGTGGCCGCCGACCCGAGGAGGAGCGGCCCCGTCATGCACGGCCATCCGGCGAACCCGCCGCAGAAAGTGGCTCCCAGCTGGACCCCGATCGCGAGCGCGAACGGCTGGTTCGGCGCGCCGTTGACCTGGCCGCCCAGGGTCCACTGACCGGGGGTCGGGAACGTCGTCGAGCCAAAGGACTGGTAGCAGACCGTCGACGAGATGCTGCCCGGTGCCGTGATCGTCACGAACGGTCCGGCAACCTCGCCAGGCGATCGGAACGACCCGTTCAGGTTGAGCTCGGCGCTCGCGGCATTCGTCTGCGTGCCGGGCGATCCGAAGAGCGCGGTCGGCGTCGTGACCTGCGCCATGGCGGCGACGGTGATGAAGAGAAAACAAGCGGTGAGGCGTGACATGTGAGGTGAGACTCCGGAGATGGCACCGAGGGAACCGGCAAAGTCTACCGATCTCCATCCCCAAAGTACCAGCACAGTTGGGGCGTCACGCCACGGCAGAGGCTCCTCTCAGCAAGAAAGAAAAGGGGGGGCTGCGACCGTCGCCGCAGCCCCCCCAGGGGAGTTTGGTCCAGTATCCCGGTTCAGGCGTAGTAGGGAAGGGAATGGAAGTCTTTCACGATCGGGTGGGGGATACCGGACCCGCGCATGCGCTCGACACTGAGGCCGATGCAGCGCTCTCTTGCTTTTTGTATATCGATCCGGACCCCCGAGTTCATTATCGGCTTTTGCCGGCGGGTTTGGCCGGGTCCGTCCGCTCCCCGACCCCCCCACGCCCCCCTCCAGACCCCGGGATCCCCGACTCCCAACGTCCGCCCGCACCCCCACCCACTCCAACCCCTTCTCCCGTCCACGCTTCCGACCCCTCTTGCCCCGGCCGGCCCCCCGCTGCTATCAACACGGTCCTGGCGGTGTAGCTCAGCTGGTTAGAGCGGAGGATTCATAAACCTCAGGTCGATGGTTCGAGTCCATCCACCGCTATTTCTCAATCCCAGCCGGACGCCTCATTTAGGCGTACCTGTCCCTCGCGGGCAGTGCGGTTCCAAGGCCAAGGAAACGGTAGTTAACCGGTAGTCGCCGGTAGCGCCGGGCCCGAAGGCCAAGAGGACATGCACGATGCCAGCACAGAAGATCCCGTCATACCGGCTCCACAAAGGTACAGGGGGATGTCCCGGTTTCCGTTGAAACTCCGGCGGTCCGGGTAGCGGGCCGTCACCCTATGCGACGGCCTCCTCGTTGTCGACATGGTTCAGAGCTTGCA
>NZBC01000066.1 GCA_002687715.1 Planctomycetota bacterium
CGCCGCCGCCGCCGACATTGTCATCGACAACGGGCCATCTGCCTCCTCTACCTCCCGTCCCCGCTCCGCATCCTCGCCGAGCCCATCCCCACCGATGCCGTGAACGCGATGACCGGCTTCAGCGCGATGACCGTTGAGATGAACCCGCTGAACCTGGCTCTGCCCCAGCTCACCGCTACGGCAACTCCCGGGATGCTCTCGTTCACCGGCAGCGCGCCGGGTGAGATCGGAGGGCCCCGGGACGGGTTCTATGCCGTGTGGTCAGACGACGGGGTCAACCCGCCGGATCTCGTGGCGCGGTTCATCGTCAGCGTGGCTGCCGGCACCGTCACCTCCTTGGACGGCATGACCCTGTTCGGCTCGCTGGCTGCGTTCACGTTCGATCCTGCGAACACCGGACTCCCGTTCCCGGCCGTGGAGAACGCGGTCGAGATCTTCATCACGCTGCAAGCCCAGCCCGGCGTCAGCCCGGGTGGACCGTCGCCTCATGCCGTGCTCAGCGGTCAGATGACGGCCGGGCAAGGTGCGCTCACCGTCTTCGGCACCCAAGCCCGCGGCATCGCCGACTTCTCGCAAGTCTCGGGTTCTTTCATCTGCTCGACCCCGACTGACAACGCGGTCGGAGTGGCCGCAAATGACGGGATGGGCATCTGGTTCCGCACTCTCACCGGCCTGCCGGCTCTCGACCTCCCCGTGCTCCCCGTGACCTGGCGCTACGAAGGGTGGGTCGAGAACACCGTGACCGGCGAGCGTCGATCGACGGGCCGGTTCTGCCCCCTGGCATCACCGGACGAAGATGCCATGACCTGGCCCGGCCGCGGGATGGTCAACACCGGTTTCTCCGTCCCCGGGCAGGACTTCGTCCGGGCCGACCCGGGCACGACCATCCCCGCCGGCGTCGACCTCGGCACGGGCTGGATGGCGGTCATCACCCTCGAGCCGTTCCCCGACACCAGCCTCGACCCCTCGGCGTTCGTGATCCTGAACGGCCCCCTCTCGACCATGGGCGGCGTGAGCGCCCCCTTCACCAACCGGGCCGGCACGTTCCCGACGGGAACGCTGACGTTCGATCCGTAGACGGCCGGGAGCGCGGACCTCCAGAGCGTGTGAAGTCTGCTCCGGATGGGAGCGCGGACCTGGAGGTCCGCGCTCCCATGCCCGTCAGCGGCCGAGGAGCAGGAGGCCGAGGTGGCTCCACGCGACCCGGATGATTCGCATCTTGCTGCGGCCTTCGGTGCGGGGGCGGAGGACGGACGGGACTTCGGCGACCCGGGCGCCGGATCGCAGCGCGCGGATGAGCATTTCGGCCGTGGCGACGAAGCCGTCGCGGCGGGGGAGGGAGTCGAGGAGGGTGGAGCGGCGCCAGGCGCGAAACCCGCAGGTGATCGTGTGGAGGTTGCTGGCTCGGCGGCCGAGGCGGAGGCGGTACAGGCGGGAGATCGCCCGCGAGATGAAGCTGCGATGCCAGGGGACGCCGAGGCTCTTGCCGTCCGGGTGCCACGGGGACGCGGTCGCGATGTCCGCACCGGCATCGAGGCAAGCGAGGAGCCGGGGAATGTCCTCCAAGGGGTACGGGCGGTCGGCGTCGTACGTGATGACGACGTCGCCGGAGGTCTCCGGTGCTGCGTCTCGGAGCGCGGCGCCGAGACCTCGATTCGGAGTCAGCGCAGCGACCCGGACGTCGAATGGTGCCTCGCGGGCCAGAATCCGCAACCGAGCGACGGTGTCGTCGGTGGAACCGTCGTCAGCGCAGACGACCTGGAGCGTACGGGGCGCGAGGAGGTCCGGCAGCCGGCGGAGGTCCTCGAAGAGGGGGCCGACGGCGTCGTGTTCGTCGTGGAGGGGGATGAGGAGACTGACCAGCATGGCGTCGCGTGAGGAGGGTAGCTACCATCCGGCGGACGGGCCAATGTCGATCTGTCCGCCGACCGTGCGATGAAGACCTTCAACGTCGAGTTCCTCGGATGCAAGGTCAACGCCTGGGAGATCGAGGCGTTGCGGGAGGGGTTCCGGCATCTGGGGCTGTCGGAGGCCACCGATGGCCAGGCGGACATCTACGTGCTCAACACCTGCTCGGTGACGGCGAATGCCGGCTCGACATCGCGCAACCGCATCCGTCGCGCCCGGCGCGGCAACCCGGATACGCAGGTCCTCGTCACGGGGTGCTACGCGGAATCCGATCCCGAGCGGATCGAGGGGATCGGCGGCATCCGCCGTATCTTCGGCAACGAACAGAAGGACGGGATCGTCCCATTCGTTGCCCACGAGCTGCTTGGGTTGGACGCGGACGCACCGCTGCCCGCATACCGGATCACGCGCATGGGCGATCAGACCCGTGCGTTCGTCAAGATCGAGGATGGCTGCGACGACAACTGCACGTTCTGCATCATCCCCACGCTACGCGGCGGGGCACGGAGCCGCGATCCCGACGAGATCGTCGAGGAGGTCAACGATCTCGTCCGGTCAGGTCACCACGAGATCGTGCTCACCGGCGTGCACATCGGGTACTTCGACGAGGGGCAGGGCACCCGTGGCTCGGCGTTGATCAGGCTGTTGCGACGCCTCGCGCGCATCCCCGGTCTCGAGCGTCTCAAACTCTCCAGCATCGAGGTACACGAGATCACGCCCGAGCTGGTCGCACTCTTTGCGAGCGATCCGGTCTTCGCGCCGCACTTTCATCTGCCGCTGCAGGCCGGGAGTGATCGCACGTTGGCTCGCATGCGTCGCAAGTACAGCACGCGCACTTTCCGCGAACGCGTCGCCGCGTTGCGGGAGCACGTCGCCGACCCCGCCATCTCGACCGACGTCATCGTCGGCTTCCCGGGTGAGACGGACGAGGACTTCGCGGAGACACTGTCGTTCTGCCGCGAGATGGCGTTCATGAAGATCCACGTGTTTCCCTACAGCGTGCGGGAGGGAACGGCGGCGGCGGAGTTCCCCGATCATGTCGCGCCGGAAGTCCTCGACGCCCGCAAACACGCGTTGCTCGCGCTGGAGGGAGACCTCGGCGCGCGATGGCGGGCCGGGTTCGTCGGACAGGACGTGACCGTTCTCGTCGAGGGACGGCGCGACGCACACTCGGGTTGGTTGACGGGGCTTACGGATCGCTACCTGCGGGTTCATGTCGATGGCCCGGATCGGCTCTTCGGCACGCTGGTTCCCGCCACCGTGACCCGGGTGGTCGATGGTGCGGTCACCGGAGTGAGGCGCGAGGCGACGGTGGAAGCCTCATGAGCGACGAGCGGTTGCAAGCGGCTGCGAGAGCATGGGCCGAGGACGCCGTTGCGTTCGGCATCGAGGACGTGCTCGTCGACCGGGCGGCTGCGCCTGCCGAATCGCTGGCCGCTCCCACCGATTCGCCGGAGAAGATCGCCGCCGAGATCGCCGCGTGCACGCGGTGCGGGCTCGCGGAGACCCGCAACCGGGTGGTGCCCGGTCAGGGGTCGGTCGAGGCGCGGATCATGTTCGTCGGCGAAGCGCCCGGCGCGGATGAGGATGCTCAAGGCCTCGCCTTCGTCGGGCGCGCGGGCCAGCTGCTCACGAAGATGATCGGTGCCATGGGCTTCGATCGTGAGCAGGTGTTCATCGCCAACATCCTCAAGTGCCGCCCCCCCAGCAATCGGAATCCGCGGCCCGACGAGGTCGCGTGCTGCCTGCCCTTCCTGAAGCGGCAGATCGCACGGATTCGGCCGGAGATCCTCGTCGCGCTCGGCGGCATCGCCATGAAGAACCTCCTGGAGACGGAGGCCTCGGTTGGCAGCATGCGCGGCCGCGTGCACGATTACGACGGGACGCCGCTCGTCGTGACCTACCACCCGGCCTACCTCCTCCGGTCCCCGGACATGAAGCGCATGGCCTGGGACGACCTCAAGCTGGCGCTCCGAACCGTGGGGCTCAAACCCCCACGCCGTCAGTAACTGCGCCGCTTGACCCTGCGGGAACGAGAGGCGTAACATCCCCGAACGCACGGGGCTGGGAGGGGGTCGCACCGTCGCCTTCGCGCCCGGCCTGATCTCGAGGAGCACATGAAGCAGCATCCCGCATGGGGAGTGGACGTCACCAGCGTGGCGGTCCGAGGGGTCCAGATCGCCGTCGGGGCGGAGGGCAAACCGCGGATCACCGGTTGGGATATCGTCGACTATACGGAGGAGGTCGAGGACACCTCGTCCCTCGCCCGCTTCGCGACGATGGGCCGCGGCATCTACCACTTCATGTCGCGACACCAGACCCGCCGCTCCCGCGTATGGGTGTCGCTCCGGTCGGAGACGGCGTTCAACCGGACGGTGCAAGTCCCGCCCGTGAACGACGAGGGCCTCGACAAGATCCTCGAGTACGAGGCGCAGCAGCAGGTCCCCCATGCGCTCGAGGAGATCTACTGGGATCGTCGCGTGATCGCCATTCGCGAGGACGGCGAGGTGCTGGCGACGCTGTTTGCCGTCCGCAAGAACATCGTCGAGGACCGGCTGCGCAAGTTCGAGAAGGCCCGGCTCCCCGTCGACGGGATCCAGCTGCGTGCCCTGGGGTTGCAGAACTTCTGCGCCTATGAGCGGCTCTTGGAAGAGGGCACCGTGGTCATCGACGTCGACTACGGCGGGCTGCAGGTCCTCATTCACCACGGCGACCAGACGTGGTTCCGCGTGTTGCCGGTCGGAGGAGTCGACCTCGTCGCCCGGCTCCGCGAGACGTTCGACTGCAACCACCGCACCGCCGTCCGCATGGCGACGGGGCAGGCCAACATTCCCGACCAGGAGCTGTTCGAGGCCTGCCGGCGCGAGGTCGCGGCAGACATCGTCGACGAGGCGGTTCGAACGGTTCGCTACTACATGGCGGCGCGTCCTGACATGAGGCCCTCGGGCGTCGTGCTCTTCGAGAGCCACGGCTGCGTGCCGCCGCTGAACGCTGCGCTCAAGCGCGCGATGGACATGCCCGTGTTCCGGCCGAAGGGCTTCCGCTCCATCGCCGTGGACCCCGACGCCGTGACGGTGGGTATTCAGGAGCACTTCGCTCCGCTGGCGAAGGCGGCCGGGCTCGCGCTCCAGGGCGTTGGAAAGGCCGAGGTCGAGGTGCGGCTCTTCCCGGATGGCCTCGAGCGCAATCTCGACAGCCGCAAGACCGGCTACGTCGTCGCGGCCGTCTGCGTGTTCATCACGTTGCTCGTGGCCGGATTCCGCCGCGGGCTCGCTGCCGACGAGGTCTTGGAAGCGCGGCTCGCCTATCAAGCCACCACCGAGTCGGGCAAATGGCGGGCCGGGGCCGAACAGAAGAGCAACCCGATGGGGCCGTTGAAGCAGCTCGACGCCCTCCGTGAACCTACGGTCGGCCGGACGGGACCGATGCCGTTCATCGCGCACGTCTACAACGTTCTCGACCAGTGGGAGGGGTCGGTTCGGCCGCAGATCGTCTCGATCCAGTACGCCGCGTCGATTCCGACCGAGGCGAAGGTCGTCATCGCTTTCCCGGTTGGCGTGAGGTCGGGCAATGCTCCGCTCGATCCGACGAAGGAGATCGACCGGTTCGCGACGTCCCTCGTCGACCTGAAGAACGTGACGGCTGCGAAGGGCGGCGCCTCCTGGACGTCCGGGCGCATCACGCACGAGAACATCATCCGAACGAACACGCGCCGCCTGCGTTACCGCTACACCCATCGGCGATACACCATGACGCTCGGAGGAGGCTCCTGATGCGCATGTCCAGCATGATGCCCGCGATCTGGGGGCTGGTCGGCTTGCTCCTGATCCTCGGGGCCGTGGTCTTCTGGCTACAACCCGCGACGTCGAACCTCGATCAGGAACTCGTGACTGCGGGGGAGAAGGAGAAGGCGTTCGCGGACGAGCGTGCGCGTCGGGTCGGCACCATGTACGTGACCGACCTCTCCACCGCGCGCAGGGAAGCGGACCAGGCGCTCAGGTCCGTGACCGAGGACCTCGAGAACCAGTCGGCTCTGCTCGACGCCTGGTTTTCCGGGCTGGCAATCGGCGAGAACGGCACGCCGGCGCGGGACAAGTTCCGCGACCGCTACACCTTCTACCAGGATGAGCTACGCCGCGAGCTCGCGGGGATCGCGCGCACCCGCGGCCGCGCCAGCGATATCGAGATTCCACTCCACCAACCCGAGTTCCTCGTGCAAAAGCGCGAACCGAACGACGAATCGGAGATGCGGAGTGCGCAGCGGGTGGCGAATATCGAGCGGCTGCTGCTTCGGGCGGCGGCCCGCGGCAGTGCGTTTCCGCGGAACCCGATCGAGATCCGCAGGGGTTTCACTGCGCCGTCCGAGGGGAGCAAGTTCTCCGAGGCGCGCGTCGTGATCCACCTGGAGCTGCCTGCGCAGCGTCTTCACGACGCGTTGAAATCGCTTTGCGAGCTCGATGGTGAGGGTCCCATCGTGCGCCTCGAGGCCCTCGACACGCGTCCGCGTCCGTTACCGAAGCGGATCGAGGAGAACCAGCCC
>NZBC01000067.1 GCA_002687715.1 Planctomycetota bacterium
GCGACGAAATCCTCGACGTCGTCGCGACGTTCCGAATCCCAGGCGGAGTCGGGACGCTCGTCCGCAAGTTCGACGCGCTGGTCTCTGCCGGTTACCTGCGGCAGACCACCATCGACCCCTACCCGTATCGGCTCGCGGCCGAGGACCTCGATGGCGACGGTGCGCCAGAGATTCTCGTCGCGCATCACCCGGCTGGCGGCGCGGGTGGGTTGTGGACGTACCCGAACACCGGCCGGGGTTGGCTGGAGGCGCCGACGCGCTTGCTCTCGGCGCCGGGGGTTATCGCACTTCATGCCCAGGACTTCAACGCGGACGGTGTTCCCGACGTGCTCGCCGCGTCGCCGGGCGGGCGGATCCGTCACGCGGTGAACGGGACGCCGCAGGGTGGCCCCCTGCGCGGAGGGACCGGGGAGGCGCTCGACCTCGCGGTTGGTATCGGCGTGGGATCGACGCCGACCTCGGCGCCGGGGCTCGACGTTCGGGCGGTTTCCGCCGGCGAGACGGTGAACCTCAGCGTCAGGTCGTGGGCCCGCACCTACAACGGAACGATTCCGATCGTCGCGCTCGAGCTGTTCCCAACGGCGGAGCCGCCCAGTACGGGGATGATCCCAGGCGTGTGGCTGAACCCCGTGGCGGCTCAGGTCATCGGCATCGGCTCTCCGTTGACGACCCCGGGGGCGACCTGGACACACGTCGTCCCGGCCGGTCTGGTCGGAGCGTCCGCGATGCTCCAGGTCTTCGCCGGATCTCCCGTGGCGCTGAATGGTGCCTGGGCTGCGACGGACGCCGTCGAACTCAGGTTCGTTCTGTGAACGAATCCGGGTGGGGAGGCACTATAATCTGCGCCCCATGCCCGAGAACGTTGACCAACCGAGCGTCGCGATCGACGTCGTCCACGACGCGTCGATCAACTGGGCGCTGCAGCAGAATGACGTGCCGGTCGTCAAGTTGCTGCGGGTTCGGAACGACGGGCGTGAACCCCTAGAAGATCTGGTGGTTCGGATCGGCATCGCGTCGGGGATCGCAACCCCCGCCGTGGTGCGGGTCGCGCGTATCGCCCCGGGGGCGACGTGGAACCTGGACACGGTCGACCTCGCGCTCGATCCGGAGGCCCTTGCGAGTCAGGTCGAGCGGGAGTCGACCACACTCGACGTCACCGTGTCGATCGGCGAGGAGGTCGTGGCGCGGGTCGAGCGGCCGATCGCAGTCCTCGCCTGGAACGAGTGGGGCGGCGTGTCCGTCCTCCCGGAGATCGTCGCGGCGTTCGTGCAGCCCAACCACCCGGCGATCGACGGCATCCTCGCCCGTGCGCAACGTCACCTGGAGTCGGCCACGGGGGATCCATCACTCGGCGGCTACCAGTCGCGCGACGCTGAACGCGCGCGCGCGCACGTGGCTGCGGTGTTCGCAGCCATCCGGGATCTCGGCATCGGGTACGTCAACCCGCCTGCGAGCTACGAGTCCGAAGGTCAGAAGGTGCGGCTCGCGGATCAGATCCTGGAGCACCGACTCGGGACGTGCCTCGACCTCGCGCTGCTCTTCGCCGCATGTCTGGAGCAGTGTGGACTGCATTCGTTGATCATTCTCGTGACCGGGCACGCATTCGTCGGGTGCTGGCTAGCAGATGAGACGTTCGCGGAGCCCGCCGTCGAGGACGCGGCGCGGCTGCGCAAGCGCATCCGATTGGACGAGATCGCGGGAGTCGAAGCGACCGCCGTCACGGTGGGCCCCGGAATGGACTTCGAACACGCGCAGAAGGACGCGCTGCGTACGCTGCAGGACACCGCGGCGTTCTGCGTCGCGATCGATGTCGCGGCGGCGCGCCGGTTGAAGATCCGTCCACTTCCGTCCCGAGTCATCGATGCGTCTGGCGAGGTCGGTTTCGTGACGGCGGCGCCGGCGCGGCCAGAGGGCGCGGCGGTCGTCTCGCCGGACCACGCGGTGCCAGCAAGGGTGGCGGAAATCGAACCGTCGCCCGATTCTGAGCGCGAAGACCAGAACACCCGCCTCGACCGGTGGAAACGCAAGCTCCTGGACCTCTCGCTCCGCAATCGGCTCATCAACTACCGGGACACGAAGAAGACGATTCCGCTCCATCGCGTCGACCTCGGTGCGTTCGAGGATGCGCTGGCCGGGGGGAGGAGCTTCCGGATCCTGCCCCGTCCGGACCTCGCGGTTGATGGTCCACGCGATCTCGATATCCACCGCGAGCGCGAACACGAAGACGCCCTGGAGAGCTTCCTCGAGTCGGCGCGTGCCGCTGGCCGGGTGCACGCGAAGCTCACATCGGACGAGCTCGAACGCCGCCTCATCGAGGTCTGGCGCACAGCGCGGCGAGAGATGGAGGAATCGGGTGCGAACACGCTCTATCTTGCGCTCGGGTTCCTGTCGTGGTTCGAGTCGCCGGCCAGCCCGGTGGAGCGGTGGGCGCCGATCCTGCTCGTGCCATTGCAGCTCGTGCGCAAGTCTGCGCGCGACGGCTATCGTGTCTGTCTTGCGGACGATGATCCCCGCATCAACGTGACCTTGCTCGAGAAGCTGCGCGCCGATCTCGGCATCGACGATCCGCGCCTCGCTGAGATCCCGGAGGACGAGTCGGGGGTCGATGTGGAGTTGGTGATGCGTCGCTGGCGCGAGGCCGTGAAGGACCTCGACCGGTGGGACGTGCGCGATGAGGCGTCCATCGGCCTGTTCTCGTTCACGAAATTCCTCATGTGGCGGGATCTCCAAGCTCGGTCGGAGCATCTGCTGCAACAGCCCCTCGTACGCCGAATCCTGGAGGCGGGTCCCGAAGATGAGGACGACCCCGCTGCGGCGGTGGATGAACCCGGGTTTCCCGATCCGGCGACGCTGGACGCGACCCGCCAGCTCGTCGATTGCCTGTGCCCGCTCGACGCTGACTCGTCGCAGCTCGCGGCGGTCTACGCTGCGGCCGATGGTCAGAGCTTCGTTCTCCAAGGTCCGCCCGGAACCGGCAAGTCCCAGACGATTACCAACTTGATCTCGCACACGTTGGGCCACGGCAAGCGCGTGCTGTTCGTCGCGGAGAAGATGGCGGCGCTCGAGGTCGTCCACCGCCGGCTCGAACGGATCGGGCTCGCCCCGTTCTGTCTCGAGGTCCATTCCAACAAGGCGAGCAAGCGCGATGTTCTCGACCAGTGCGGTGACGCGCTGGAGTACGTCGGGACCCGCGAACCGGCCGATTGGGTCGACTTGTCGGAGCGCCTCCAGGAGTCTCGAACGGAGCTGAATGCCTACGTGAAGGCGATCCACGGTGAGCGTCCGTTGGGAATGAGCGTGTTCGACGTCACGGCGGCGCTGATCGGGCTTCGGGAGGCGCCTCGGGTCACTCTGGGGCTGGCCCACGTCGGGGCAACCGACGCGTCGCGCCGCGCCGAGCTGCGGGAGCACGTCGGTGCGATGAAGGCCGCCATGCCCGATGCCGGCGCGGCGAACCCGCTGGCGGCTGTCGGTTGCGACGAATGGACGACGCGCCTCGCGGACGACGTCGTTCACGAGACCGAAGCGTTGGAGGCGGCCGTCGTGCAGCTCGAGGGTGGCCTGGCCCCCGTGAGCGAGGGCTTCGAGATCTCGGATGCAGCCGCACTCTCGGAGGAGCGCCTGCGCGCCCTCGGCCGCCTGGCTGCGCTTCTGCACCGGGTCCCCGGGGTCACCCGTGATCTCCTCACCGAACCCGGTTGGAACGAGCTGCGATCTGCGTTGAGCGAGGACACCGTTCGCGGCCGCGCCCGTGACGCGGCGCGGAACCAATTGCTCGAACGCTACGACCGCGACCTGCTGCGGCTGGATCTTCCGGACCTCATCCAGCGACTGCGAAGGGCGAACGAAGCATTCATCCTGGTGCGAGCGTTCTCCCGGTGGCAGGTGAGGCGTGCCGTGCGACCGCACACGACCGGCCGCATTCCGACCTCTGAGACGCTCCTGGCCGATCTTGAAGCTGCGCTCGCGGTGCGGGAAGAGAACCGGGCCCTGGCCGCTCCGCCGTCGGGAGCGGCGCGGGTCTTCGGCCATGCCTGGGCCAGCGGCGAAGCGGATTGGGCGGCTCTCGACGAGATCCTCGAGTGGGCCGGCGGGTTTCGGACGAGCCTGTTGGCGTTGTCTCCGGACGACCCGGGAGTCGCCGTTGCGACCTCGACGCGCGCCGTCGGGTTCGCGACGGATCATCGCGATCAGGTGTCGGATGCTGCGCCGTTCGGACGACGGCTCCGAGAGTTCGGACGGTGTCTGGATCATTATCAGGACCGTCGTCGGCACCTTCGGGAGTTGCTTACTCTCGACGAGACGGCGGCGTACGGCGCGACGAACCGGGAGGGCGTGCTGCTCAAGGTTCGGGAAGCGTGCTCGAGCTTGCGCGACCATCGGGACGGCCTCCGAAGCTGGTGCCACTGGCGTCGGGTGCGCGACGCGGCGTCGACGGCGGGGCTCGATGCAATCGCGACCGCACTCGAGCACGGGCGGGTCTCACCCGACGCCGTGGAGACGACGTTCGAGCGATCCTTCCTCGAAGACTGGCTCAACGAGATCACCGACGCGGACGCGTTGTTACGCCGGTTCAACAGCGCCGAACACGGACGCCGAATCGAGTCCTTCCGCCGACTCGACTGCCAGCACATGAAGCTGACCCAGGCGTTGGTGGCGGCGCGTCTCGCTGCTCGCGTCCCGGCGGCGCGGGGCGATGCGTCGCCCACGTCCGAGACCGGTATCCTCCAACGCCAGCTCAAGCTCAAGCGACGTCACATGCCGGTGCGCCAGCTCGTAGGTCGACTCCCGAACCTCCTGCCGCGGCTCAAACCGTGTTTCCTCGCGAGCCCGCTGTCCGTCGCGCAGTACCTCGATCCCACGTACCCGCCGTTCGATCTCGTCGTGTTCGACGAGGCGTCGCAGATCCCGCCTTGGGACGCGATCGGCGCCATGGCGCGAGGTGCGCAGGTCGTGGTCGTCGGTGACTCGAAGCAGCTCCCGCCGACCAGTTTCTTTCGCCGCCAGGACGACGACGAGTGGGACGAGGACGACCTCGAAGAGGTGGAGAGCGTGCTCGACGAGTGCGAGGCGTCCGGCCTGGGCGCCACGCGCCTGCTCTGGCACTACCGCAGCCGCCACGAGAGCCTGATCACGTTCTCGAACTGGCACTACTACGACAACGGGCTGTTCACCTTCCCCGCGGCGGCGCGCGAGGTCGAAGGGCTCGGAGTGTCACACCGCTACATCAAAGGCGTGTACGACCGCAGCCAGACTCGCACCAACCGACACGAAGCCGAGGCGGTGGTCGACGAGATCACGGAACGGCTCGTCGCACCGGGCGATCCGGATGCGAAACCGACCATCGGTGTGGTCGCGTTCTCGATGGCCCAGCAGACCCTCATCGAGGATCTACTGGACGCGCGCCGCCGCAAGCACCCGGAGATGGAGACCTATTTCTCAGATGCTCGCGACGAGCCGCTCTTCGTCAAGAACCTCGAGAACGTGCAGGGCGACGAGCGCGACTTGATCCTGTTCTCCGTTTGCTACGGACCGGATGCTACGGGCCGCGTCTCGATGAACTTCGGTCCCGTCAATCGTGAAGGCGGCGAGCGTCGACTCAACGTCGCGATTACCCGCGCCCGCCGGCAGGTCATCGTGTTCTCGTCACTGCGTCCGGAGCAGATCGACCTCTCGCGCACCCGTTCCGTGGGGGTCAAGCACCTTCGCACGTTCCTCGATTATTCGGCCCGCGGCGCCGATGCGATCGCCGAGGCGATCCTGCCTCACGATGTGGACACCGCCGCGACCTCGTTGGAGGCCGACGTCGCTGACGCGGTGCGCGCCCACGGTTACGAGGTCGACTTGCGCGTGGGTTGTTCCGCGTACCGCATCGATCTCGCCGTTCGCGACCCGAACGTTCCGGGGGAGTGGATCCTAGGCGTCGAGTGTGACGGTCCGAGCTACCACGGTGCTCCTGCCGCTCGCGACCGCGACCGCATTCGGCCGTCCGTCCTCCAGTCCCTCGGCTGGCGCCTCCACCGCATCTGGTCCTCCGACTGGTGGCATGACCGCGCCACCGAGGTCCAGAAGCTCGGGGATGCGATCAGGGCGGCGATGGGGGCGAAGCCCGCTCCGGTGCCGCCGCAGGATGGACCGGATTCGGAGCCGGATCAGAGCGGATCTGGAGATCCGCGCTCCCGTGAGGAGCCGACTCCGCTCCCACCTGCGGGACCTGCGCCCGATCTCGGCTCTGCCGACGATTTCTACGCCGCCGCCAAGCTCTCCACGGTCGCGGCGCGACTCGCGGAGATCATCGCGGAGGAAGCCCCCATCCATCTGGACCGCGTCGCGCGCCGCATCGCCCGGAGCTTCTCCATCACGCGCCTGACCACGAAGGTCCGGGACCGCGTACTGGAAGTGTTGGCGACGCTCCCTGCCCCTGCCCCGACCCGGATCGACGACTTCCTCTGGCTCCCCACTCAGGATCCGGCGGACCATGCCCACTTCCGTCCTTCGGATCCTGCTGACCCCGAACCACGTGAGGCCGAGGAGATCCCGATGGAGGAGCTGGCCAACGCCACCCTCTTCATCCTGCAGCACCAGATCTCGCTCCCGACCGAGGCGCTCGCGAAAGAGCTCGCGCGCATCTTCGGATTCTCCCGCCTGGGCAAGAAGCTCGAAGCCCGCATGCGCGAGGGTATCGCGCATGCGGTCGTCCGAGGTTCCGC
>NZBC01000068.1 GCA_002687715.1 Planctomycetota bacterium
CGCGGAAGCGCTCGCGGAGTGGGAGGGACTCGTGAAGCGCGGCGCAACTCCCCAGACCGGCCGCTGACGAACTGAGCGCGACGATGGAAGATGTTGCGTTCCCGCCGGGTTAGCGTTGACGAACGCAAACCCGGAGGAAGCGATGTTCTCGAGGACTCTCGTTGGGATGGTGATGATCCTGGTCGCCGCGCCGCTCTTCGCGCAGGGCCATTGGAGCCAGTTTCGAGGTCCCGGAGGCCGGGGCCTCGCCGTCGGCGCCCAGTCGCTACCGACGACGTTCGGCCCAACGGAGAACCTCGTCTGGAAGCAAGCGGTCTCGCGGGGGCATGCGTCGCCCTGCATCCGGGACGACCGCGTGTTCATCGCGGGGGAGCGGGATGGCACGTTCGAAGCCCGGTGCTTCGACCGTCGCACGGGCAAGTTGCTTTGGGAGCGCGCCGAAGCCATCGAGAAGACGGAGCGGATGCATCGATTGAACGGCCTCGCGTCGTCGACGCCCGTTGCGGATGAAGAGCGGGTGTACTTCTACTGCGGCTCGTTCGGGCTCCGGTGCTTCTCCCACGACGGCAAGGACCTGTGGCGGCACGAGGTCTCGCTCCGCAAGAACACCTTCGGCACGGCTGCGTCTCCGATCCTCGCGGGGGGCCGGCTCATCTTGAACCGCGACACCAACGACGAGTCGTGGTGCATGGCCCTCGATCCGAAGACGGGCAAGGTCCTGTGGCGCAAGGACCGCACGGGGTTCCCCTCCGGCTGGTCGACCCCGACCGTGTGGAAGAACGTGGACGTCGATGAGCTGCTGGTCTACGGGGCGTTTCGCCTGACGGCGTACGACGTGAAAGACGGCGCGGAGCGGTGGTCGGTGCCGGGGCTCGCGGACGAGCCGTGCATCACGCCAGTCACCGGCGACGGACTGGTCTTCGTCTCGTCGTACAACATGCGCACGAACCCCGAGGTCATCGGGCTGCCGACGTACGACAAGCTCCTCGAGGACTACGACAAGGACGGCAATGGCAAGCTCAGTCGCGAGGAAGTGAAGTCCAACCAGAGCATCCTCTCGCGCCTCGACGCCGACGGCGAGGGCGACCACCCGCTGCGCGGCTTCTTCCGCTGGCTCGACAAGGACCGGAGCGGCGAGCTCGACGCCAAGGAATGGGGGAAGATGGCCGCCTGGCTCGAGACGTTCAAGCACGCGAACGCCTGCGTCGCCATCCGCCCCGGTGACGGCAAGGACAAGCCGGCCGAGATCGCGTGGCAGTTCGGTCGCGGCGTTCCCGAGGTCCCGTCCCCGCTCTACTGCGACGGTCGGATCTACCTCATCAAGAACGGCGGCCTCTTCACCTGCCTCGACGCGAAGACCGGCACCCAGCACTACCAGGGTCGGATCGGCTCCCGCGGCCCGTACTACGCGTCTCCGCTCGCGGGTGACGGCAAGATCTACACCGCGTCGGCCCGCGGAGTCATCACCGTGTTGAAGGCCGGTGGCGAGAAGATCGAAGTCCTCGCGCGCAACGACCTCGGTGAGCGCATCATGTCCACGCCGGCGCTGCTCGACGGCCGAATCTACGTCCGGACCGAGAAGGCGTTGTACGTGTTTGGCGAGTAGCGGTGTGGGGTCAGCAGCCGGCATGGAAACCCAGAGGCGCGGAGGCGCAGAGACGGACGCTGGGTTCGGAGGCACGAAAGGAGGACGCATGGGGCACGTCTCGTCTCTTCGTGGATTGGGAGTGCGGGTCCTCTGTGCCGTTGCACTGGTCGCCGGAATCGGAGGGTCGGTCGGGGCTCAAACCCGGCCGACGACGTTCAAGGACCCGCGGCCACCGAAAGTGAACCAGCTCCAGAAGATGGCGCCGGCCACGCCGAAGGAGTACCGCGGGCTCCGCGCCCATGCTGCTCCCCGCCCGCTCGCGAAGGGAGCCGTGACCGAAGACGTGACGTCGTTTCTCGGATCCCGTCGCGATCTCCGCTCGTCAGAGACTCCGCTGCGGACGGTGTGGCCCGCGTCGGGTCCGCCCCTGCTGTGGGAGATGCGCCGCGGGGTGTCGTACGCCAGCCCGGTCGTGAAGGGTGACCGGCTCGTCTACATCCACCGTGTCGGCGACAAGGCGCACGTCGAATGCCTGCAGACGACGACGGGCAAGCGCTACTGGCGGTTCTCCTATCCGTGCACGTACAAAGGCAGGTACATCCGCAACAGTGGTTCCCGGGCGACGCCCGTCATCTCGGACGGGTTGGTCTACGTGCACGGCGTGGAGGGCATGTTGCACTGCCTCGAGCTCACGACGGGTCGGGTTGCGTGGAAGCGCAACCTCAAGCTCGAGTTCGACGCGCCCGACAACTTCTTCGGCATGGTCAGCTCGCCGATCATCTACGGCAATCTCCTCATCCAGAACCTCGGCGCTCGGCGCGGGCCCTGCGTGGCGGCGTTCGACAAGACGTCGGGCCGGCTGGTGTGGGGCACCGGCACCAAGTGGGGGGCGAGCTGTTCGTCTCCGGTCATCGGATCGGTGCACGGGCAGGACAAGCTGTTCGTGCTCGCGGGCGGGGAGTCGCGTCCCCCGAAGGGCGGACTCATGGTGCTCGATCCGAAGACGGGCGCCCTCGACTTCGACTACCCATTCCGCAGCCGGACGTTTGAATCCGTGGTCGCGTCGGTTCCCGTCGTCGGTCGCGACTGGGTCTTTCTCTCATCGGCGTACGGTGTCGGGAGCGCGGTCTTGTCGCTGAAGAAGGACGGCGGTTTCGAACGGTGGTGGCATTCGCGCAGCGTCGGGTTGCAGTTCTCCAACGGCATTCACGTCGACGGCCGCATGTTCGTGGTCGACGGAAGCTCGGACCGCGCGGGCGCCGTGGTGTGTCTCGATGCGAAGACGGGCAAGGAGGTCTTCCGCACGGACCTGGATTGGGAGGAGACGGTCCTGCTGAACGGAAAGAAGCGCAAGGTCTCGTTCAGCGTTGGCGAGGGCTCGTTGCTCCAGATCCCGGACGGCTTCCTCTGCCTCGGCGACAACGGTCACCTCCTGGCTCTCCAGCTCACACCGACCGGGGTGAAGATCCGCTCCCGGTCGTGGCTGTTCAAGGCCAACGAGACCTGGACCCCCCTGGTGGTGAGCCACGGGCTGCTCTTCGTCTGCCAGAACAAGAAGGAGCGGTTCGGTACCGAGCCTCCGCGCCTGCTCTGCTACGACCTCCGCGGACAGAACTGAGATTTCTTCGGCTTTTGGGGTCTGGGCTCTGCTGCGATCCCGATCCTCATGGGGTTCCCCCTCGTGCGGCTCGACTCAAGGAGCACATCATGAAATGCACGGCCCCCCTTCTGTTGGTCGCTGTCCTGGGCTGCCTCGTTGGCCCGGTGTCGGGACAGGGCTTCTTCTTCGACGACGGGTTCAACATCGGCTGCTGCGCCACGCCGAACCCGACCATCCCCCCGATCCCCAACCTGCAGTGCACGGGGAAGTGGGCGTGTTTCACTGACTGCTCGGTGACGTCGACTCAGGACATGATCATCTCGCTCGGACACTCTCCGATCCTCTGCGACCAGGCGTTGATCGACGTCTCGGTGGTACCGGCGGCCGGGGGAGCCGGGCCGTCGTTCTCCGTGACGACGCTCGGCAAGTACGCGAGAACGTGGCTCGAGCCGGCAGTCGTCATGGGGCAGAACACCCGCCAGGTGTGGCGGTTTCTGATCAACGGCGACGCGACCTTCCCCGGGGTATTGGGGAACTTCTCCCCGTGTCCGGTGCCTCCGTGCTGGTTCGCCGGCCATGCCGTCCACATGCAGGGCCACGTCGACTATGCGCGAGAGTTCACTGCCAACGGGCCGATCTGGTGGGTCTCCGTCAGCCTGACCCACCACAAGGGCTGCATCTCCCACGCACCGTGGAGCTCGCACGCAGAGACCGGATTCGCGGCGCACCTGCGCAACGACTACGTGCTGGTCGGCCCTGGCGACTTCGCGTTCGGCGATCCGCCGGAACCGGCCGGCCCGGTGGTCGCCGAGTCCGTACGACCCGCGGTGTTCGATTGGATCCCGTTCAACTACCAGTGCCTCGGCGAGGGACGCGTCGTGAACGGCAACCTCACGACACTGAACGATCGGTGCTTCGGATGCACCATCGGGACCCCGGGGCCTCCAGCCCTGTGGAGCGACCAGTCCCTGAGCGGTGCAGTGTTCTGCAACTCACTGTCGGCCGATCCGTTCTCGTCCGTCCCCATTCCGGGGCTCACCGCCGGCGGAATGCTCTGCCTGACCATCGGTGCGTGGACTACGCCACCCGGGACGTTCCCGCAGCCGGGCATGCACCTGTACCACTACTTCGGCGTGATGAACTACACCGAGCCCTGCACGGGTAGGGGGCCGTTCCACATCATGACCGGCGTCGCGACGCAGACACAGTTCCCGCGTCAGCTGTTCTCGGCGCCAGGGCAAATGCTGCCACCCGTCCGCACCATGCTCGACTTGCAGAACAACCTGATCCTCCCGCTGTCTCCGGTTGCAGTGCTGCCCTTTCCGTACCCGGGCTACGGGAGCATCGCTGCAGGGGATCTGGTGTTCAACCTGAGCCTCCCCTGATCTCGGCGAGGCCGACTCTCTCCCGGGGAGTTCCTCACTTCCGTTGATGCATCGTCACCGGCGCCGTGAGCCGATGCGGGCCGAAGAGGATCACGAGGTCCGCGTGGTCCTCCTTGGTGCGATCGACGTCGAGGCGGATGGTGAGCCGCGCGGCGTGCCCACCGGGTTTCGTGTGGGTCAGAGGGATCTCGAGGCCGCCCGTCGTCTGCGGCGCCTGGTAGGCGTCCAGCAAACGGGCCGCCGCGGGTTTGGGGTCGAGGGCAACCAGGGTGAGCCCCTTCTTCTGATCGTGGGCGAGCACCAGATAGAAGTACCCCGCCGGGACCTTCACGCCGGCGATGGTCAGCGGGATGTTGGTGTCGAGACGCGTCCAGAAGTTCTGACCAAAACGCCACCGGCGTCCGGACGGTGTCGTCATGAATCGTCCGTACGCTGGCTTCCATGCCGGGCATCCGTAGTCGATCGCGAACTGGCCGGACGAACCGGGACCGAACCAGTAGAACACGCGCGCCGAACCGCGCGGGCTCGACTCGGGAAAGGGCGTCTGCTTCACGGGGAGTGGCCCGGCCGCCATCCCACCCGTTGACGGCACGGCCTCGGTGCGCAGTACGAGCACGGTGAGGTCCGTCTTGACGTCCACGAAGCGTCGCGGGGTGCCAGCGCGCACGAAGACCAGTCCACCGGCGGCGACGGAGTGGCGCTGGCCGTTCGCATCGAGGACGCCGGCACCGGACACGACCTGGTACAGGATGTCCCGCGCCGGGCGCGTCACGGGGTCCGACGCTTCCGCGGCGACCCGCAGCAGCGTCGCCCTCATGGTCTCGGCGCCGAGGAACGGCAGGGAGGCGCCGTTCGATCCCTCCATCCGCTTCTGCAGGCTCTCGAGCGAGAAGGACTGCGATGCGGGGATCGGCTGCGGTGGCCCTGCGAGCGCAAGGGCGATCAGGAGCGTGGCGGTCATGGTGCGTTCCTTGGTTGCTACTTGGCGAGTCCCAGACGAGCCAATCCGTCGAGGTAGGCCTGAGCCGCGGCATCCGTGAATCCATAGTGCTCGTATACGCGCCATCGATACCAACTCAGCCCGGCACGGACGTAGTCCTTTTGCTTCTCGCTCAACCGTGCGAGGTACGGGTCGCTGGCTACCGGCAACGTCCGGAAGGTCAGCGAGAAGAGCGTCTCGAGCTCGCCATGGGCCAGGTAGGACTCCTCTCCGGAGGAGATGCGGCGGATCGCCACCGGAGCGAGGTACTCCAGCACCGGGCGATCGTCCGTGTTCTTGGCCGTGGCGGGTAGGTGGCCGAGCATCGCGTGCAGGGACCCAGCGTATCCGAGCAGCGTGCGAGCATCCGGCGCGACGTCGACCAGCGTGGGGAAGTCGGCGGCGAGGCCCCGCGAACGGGCTGCGAAGACTGCCGGGTCGAGCGGTGCACCCGACCGCGACGCGACGATGCCGACGACGGGAAACACCGGATCCGAGCGGCTGCGCCACACCGTCGCGTGGGGGAAGACACCGGCGAGAGTGCGGGCCGCGACGGCAAACGTCTCCGCCGTCCACTCCTTGAGATCGAACCACTGTGCGAACACGCCACCGGTCTCCAGGCGCGAGTCCACGAGCTCATAGAACTCCCGAGTGTAGAGATACCCGGTTCGCGCCTGCCACGGCAGGACGAGGTCGCAGAGGATGGCGTCATAGCGTGTCGGGTCGGTCGCGAGGCGGTGCCGGCCGTCTTCAGCCACGATCTCGACGCGCGGGTCGTCGAACAGTCCGTTCGCGTGCGAACCGAACCACCGGCGCGCGAGGATCTCGACCTCGGGCACGAGCTCTGCCACGACCACCCGCTCCGGATCGTGGTCCAGGACGGCGCCGGCGGTGATGCCCGTCGCGAGTCCGATGCAGTACACCGATTTCGGTGCCGGGTGGGAGAGAAGTGGGATGTGGCCCAGTCGCCGTTCGAATCGCGTGCCGAATACGGAACCGAGCCGATAGCTGTTGTTGAGTCGCAGTGCGTAGTTGCGATCGCCGGACAAGGTGACGGACGCGACCCCGTGCGCGCCGTAGCGTGTCTCGACGAGGCGTTCTTGGTCGGCAAGATGGATCAACGGCAGAGCACCCGGGCGGAGTGCGATGATGATCGCGGTGGCAGCGAGGAGTCCGCCCCCGACTACCGCGCGTCGGCGCGCGGTGCGCATTCCGATCGTGATCCCGAGTCCGACGTACGCGAACGCCAACGCGCGGATCGCAGGCCACAGGCCGAGCGTCGGGAGCAGCAGGAACCCTGCCGCGAGCGATCCCGCGACCCCGCCGAACATGCTGATGCCTGCGAGGCGTCCGACCGTCGCGCCGATGCGATGGTGGGGTGTCGTACCCTGCGCGAGCCGCAACAGGAACGGGAATACCGCCCCGAGTGCGATCCCGGCCGGCAGCAGGACCATGCCCGCGAGCCGTACGACGTCGATCACGTATCCGACGAAACCGCTGCTTCCGCCGACGTACACCAGGCCGTCGGTCGCCGAGTCGAGTGTAGGTGGAGTCACCGCGACGAGTGCTCCGCTGATCACCAGGAGCGAGGCCAGGACGATCTCAGGCGCGCGGAGGCGTCCGAGACGGCCCGCCACGCCCGCGCCGATGGCGAGCGCGAGCAGGAACACGACGAGGACGGCCGCGAACGAATACACGGAGTTCTGTAGCACCTGGGCGAACATCCGCGTCCACAGCACCTCGAGCGCGAGGGCGAAGAACCCGGACGCCGCGGCGACCGCGAGGAGGATGCCCGGGCCAAGCGGTCGCGCCGCGGCGTCGACAGGGGGGACGGGCGGTCCCCGGCTGGGCGGCGCCACGGTGCTGGCAGGGGCGGGGGCCCGCACCACGCAGGCGGGCGC
>NZBC01000069.1 GCA_002687715.1 Planctomycetota bacterium
CGGGCTGCGCTCGGCCCAGAGCGACGCTGGACTGCGTCAGGCTCAGCTCACGGGGACTGCCCCGCTCGCTTCGCCTTCCTTACCAGCGCCGCTCTGGGCGCTTCGCTCGCCTCGGAGCCGATTGACTCACAGCCTCTGGACCTCCGCGCTCCCGGGACGACCAGGGTTCTTCTCTGCGCTCGATCCCGGGCTCCTCAGAGACGCCTCTTCCTTCCTCCTCTCGCTCCTCAACGTGGGTTCTCAAGCCCATAGTGCAGCCGCGTCATCGTCGCGCCGCCGCCGTCCAGCGTGACTACGAAGAGGTCGTCGTAGTCGTTGTCGGCGAGGGCCGGAGCGTTCGCGATGCCGAGCGCCTTCATGATGACGGGGAGGGTGTTGGAGTGGCCGGCGATGACCACGGTCTTGCCGACGTGGTTCTTCGCGATCTCCTCGGCGAGGCCTTTCATCTTGCGGGCGTCCATGTGCGTGGGTTCGAGCTTCTTCGCTTTGCACAGGGGGGCCACGGTCTCGCGGGTACGTTTGAACTCGGTGACGAACACGGTGTCGACCTTCACGGATCGGAGCACCTGGACCAGGGCGGTCGCGCGGACCTGCCCGACGACGGTGAGCCCGGGGTCGTCACCGGACTCCTTCTCGGCGTGACGGACCAGGTAGACCGTGGTGGTCTTCGGCGGGCGTCCGGCCTCGAACGAAGCGATGTGGCGGACGAAGCTCGCCGCGAGGTCGTTGGGGACCGGAATGGTGAGGTTGTAGTGGGTGATCTTCCACTTGCCCTCGATCTTGCGGAGCGCGCCGGTGCCCCGGCAGACCCCGTAGCTGCGGTTCCCGACGACCTCGTCGAACCAGGCGGTCGTCTCTTCGGGGGAGAGGGTGACGTGCCGTTCCTGGGGCACGTAGATCCACGCGGAGGGACGCTGGAAGTAGCGCATCCCGAACGCCTTGAACGCGGCGAGGTCCCAGCGCTCGCCGGCGTCGGTGCCGAGGAACACGCCTTCCGGTGCGAAGGCGCCGAAGTAACGGTCCTCGTCTCCTTTGGCGGCCGCGTCATTGAAGTCGTCGATGGCGAAGTGCACCGCGGCTTCCTCGCCTGACCGGGCGTCGGCTGCGTGCAGCTCGCGCAGGTGCTTCATCACGACGCCACCGTCGAGACCGGGGGGGACGTGGCCCTCTCCCGGGAGCACCTTCATGGACGCGTCGATGCCGTGCTTCTTCAGAAGCGCGAGCGTCTTCTTTCCCTGTTCGAGCCAGCGGGCGTCGTCGCCGCCCACGAACATACGGACGCGGGTGCGCTTCAGTCGCGGCAGGCGCGCGCGGTCCTCATCGCTTGCGGCGAACCCGGGTAGGACGACCAGGCTCGCGAACTCGTAGGGCAGGCGGGTCGCGACGCGGAACGCGCTGCGTCCGCCGTTGGACGCGCCGGCGAGGTGCATCCGCCCCCCCCCGACCCGGAAACGTTCGCGAATCCGGACGCAAAGCCCGTCGATGTCGCTCTCGGCTCCCCCGAAGAACGTCTTGCCGGACGGAGCGACGGGGGACACCACGATCCATCCCGCTTTCTTCGCCTGCTCGCCCCAGTACCGGGTCAGTCCGGCATTCACCATGGCCTCCGTCTGGGGACCTGGCGGCAGCGCGAGCAACACGGGGTAGGTCTTCGCCGGGTCGTAGTCGTCCGGCAACACGATCGCGCACCGCAACGAACGGCCCTCGCCGACGTTCAACTCCTCCCACCTGGCGACCTGGGAGGTGGCTGGCTGGAGGAGCGCGAACAGAACGAGAAGGGCAACGATCGGTGGGAGACAGCTTCGCATCGGAGGCTCCGTCAGCAGCGTGCAAACGGTGGCAGGCAGAATGGCGTCCCCTCGATGGGGAACGACCCGCGCACCATCAGCGAGTCAGGCGTCTTGACGAGTAGGGGTTCGACGGGCGCCGCATCCTCCAGCAGATCGGGCGTGAAGTAAAGCAGGACGCTCTCCACGGGCTCGCCGAGCCGGCTGACGATCTCGGCCACCCGCGGGAGCCGTGGGCCCACCACGTCGAAGACGTGCAGTTGTTCCCTGTCGACCTTCCCCGCAATGATCAGGTCGAGATCCTCCGCGATCCACAGTGGCGCGAAGTGCTCGCGTGCGAGCATGACGTCGATGAGGAACAGCCACCCGGGCTCGGTGATGCCGAGGCGACGGGAGACCGGAGTCCGCTGTCGTAGCAATCGCCGCAACGCGGCCACGTCGTCGGGATGGTCGGCCGACAGCGGGCGCAGCGGCCGGGACTCCACCACCTCGAGGTCGTCCGTGGTCACTCGGAATGCGCTCTGGGGCAGATACCGAAACCCGTAGCGTTCGTAGACCGCCGGGTCCACGGCGTTGAGCATGACCGTGGCCACCCGCTCGTCGCAGTACGCGAGCGCCGCCTCCATCACGGTGCGGCTGTGTCCGCGACGCCGGTGATCTGGGTGCGTACACACGGCGTGGATGCACCCGACTTCGACGGCCTCTCCGCCGATGATCATCGGGACGAGCATCACTCCCGCGTGCGCGATCGGGTGCCCGTCCTCTTCGTGCACGAACGGGGTCGAGACCTCGTGCCACTTCGCGCCCAGACGTGCGGTCTCGTCGATGATCGCGGGCAGCCGAGGCCATGCTGTCTCCAGGAGCGTGTAGATCGCGCGCCGCCGGCCGGGGTCGCGGAGGGGGTCCACCGGCTCAGACGTCCAACCCGTGGACCTCGGCGCCCGCGCGGCAGAGGAGATCGTGATACCACGCGACGGTCTCCGCGGTGCGTCCGGAGAGCGCGCTGGTCCCCCAGACGACGTTCAAGGTTCGCGTCGTCCCGTCGTGGGTCTTCGTTCGCTGTGCGTCTTTCACTCCGTTGGCGCACGGCCCCTCGACGTCGTGGAGGCACAGCAACCCGGTCAACCGGATCACCTGTCCAGTTGCGTTGAACACGTACTCCGCGCCCTCGTCGGCGATTCCGATCCGGAACGGTTCGTTCGCGAGATCCTGGTCCACGACGCTGATCGGCAGCCCCGAATGCAGCGACACGGCGTTGCACGCATCGACGGCGAGGTTGATCGATCCCAGCGAACCATCACCCGCCGCGCGCAGGAGATACTCGGACGCCGGTTTGCCGCGACCCGTTGGCCGATACCCTCCGTACCGAAGCAGCTTGCGCACCGACGCCCGCACCTCATCGTTCGAAGCCATCGGCGCGTCGTCACCCAGTGTGAACAGGTCCGTCAGCGACGCTGGCGATTCCGTGACGCTCAGCGGCGATGCGAACGTGGTCGTGAACACGGCGACGTCGAGCAGCGGGTGGTCGTCGACGGTGATCATTGGACGACCTTCAGGTTGATGGCCGGACGCACGCCAAGGTCGGGTGCGCGATAGTCGGGTGGCCGAGGCTGGCGCCACGTCGCCCGGGAGTCCTCCCGCCAGGATCTGTAGCAGCCACCCCGCACGACGCGCCGCTTCTCCTCCGGGCGGATGCGTTCACCGGTGCGCGTTCTGACCGGGTTGGTCTGGTAGTGGCCGTACCGGTCGAGACACCACTCCCGGACGTTGCCGAGGGTGTCGTAGAGCCCGTAGGGATTGGGTTGGAAACTCCCGACCGGGGCGTGGACCGCGTACCCGTCGTTCAGGCGCTCGGCCAACCGGCACGCCTCGCGCTTGGCGCCCTTTTCCCACGCGGCGTCCCAGCCCGACCGTACGAACCGGGCCCACTGCTCCGGGATACCGACTCGTTCGATGTGTCGGAAGGTGACGTTGTGCCAGGCCGCTTCGTCGCCCACGTTCTCCTTGCCGCTCATCTGCCAGAACTCGACCCCGGTCCACATCGAATGGTGGGAATCACCCCGCGCGGCGTGCTCCCACTGGAACTCGGTCGGCAGCTCCAGTCCCAGCTTCTCCAGCACGTGTCGGGTCTCCTGCCAGGTCACCATCTCGACGGGGTGTCGGCCGTCATGCTCGTGCCCGCGGATGGACTGGCCGAGACCGTAGAAGCTCGGCCGCTCGCTCGTGATGCGGGCCCATTGGGCTTGGGTCATCTCGTACTTGGAGATGAGATACGCGGCGAGTTCAGTGGTGTGAGAGTGATCGTTGATCCTCCACCGCGAGTATGGATCGTAGAATTGTCGGTGCGGGTTGTCGCCCTGGCATCCGATCCTCGCTACGTCGGCGCGGATGAGCACGAACACCAGGCCGGACTCCGGCCTGATGTCGTATCCACCTCCGGGCTTGCGCTGCGGGCGCTCTCCCGATCCGACGTGCCAGAACTCCTCGATCGGCCACGTGGCCTGCTCGTTGAGGCCCAGAGGAACGAGTCCCGGGATCGGCTTGAAGCCCTTGATGCCGTCGGGCTCCCGGGCGGCTAGCGCGGCCCATGCGTCAGCGTGTTCGGCGAGGCTGACGTGTGCGATGCGATCGGTGTTCCGGATCCGCTGCTCCACGCTCTGCACGGCGCGTTCGAAGCGCAGGAGGTCTCGGACGGCTCGCGACAGGCGGAGGTGGTGCCGTTGATCGTCGGAATCCGCGAAGTCGCGAGTCAACGGTTCGGCATACAGAGGACTCCGCCTCGAGTCGACCAGGAGATCCTCGAGTTCCTCCTTGTCCTCGAGATGACGCCTCCGCCGGCGCCCGCTCGTTTCGTCGACCTGGGTTTGGAGCAGCGCGATGCGACGGTGCAGGTCATCGATATCGTCGATCACCCGGGCGAGTGAGGGGTCCGCGAGGCGGGGGGAGCGGAGCTTGTCGAGCAGCTCCCTGGACTCTCTCATCCAGGCGACCATCTCGGGGCGCATCGCGGCTACCCGCGGCCACAGCCTCTCTTCTTCGTTGAGGAGCGACGACATCCGTTGCAGGAGTGCCTGGATTCGGAGGTCGTCACGCTGCTGGGTGATCTGGATGTTCTGGGTGTTGATGTCCTGGTTGCGTGCGCTGATCTCCGCGTTCTTCGCGATGAAGATGACGAGTGCGGTGATGAGGCCACCGAACGCGGCCACCAGGGACCCTGCGAGCGCCGGCTTCCGCTGCGCCCAACGCGTGAGACGCAGCATCGGTCCGGCCGGTCGCGCCCGAATCGGCCGTAGCTCGCGGACACAGCGTAGGTCTTCCGCCAGATCGAGGGAGGTTGCGTATCGGCGTGCGGGGTCCTTGTCCATGGCCGTCTCGACGACGACCTGGAGGTCCCGGGGAAGGGTGGGGTTGAGGCGGCGGCAGTCGGGGATGTCGCCGGCGAGGATGCGGTGGTACAGCGCCTCGCGCGTGGGGGAGACGTACGGGCGCTCCAGGGTGAGGCATTCGAACAGCGTGACGCCGAGGGAGTAGACGTCAGTGCGGCGGTCGATACCTTTCGCTCCCGTGACCTGCTCCGGCGACATGTAGAGCGGGGTGCCGAAGAGGTCACCGGACTCGGTGAGGCTCGGGAGATCGGTGTCGGTCTGGCGGGCAAGGCCGAAGTCGAGGATCACCGGGTCGCCGCTCTCGGTGACCATGATGTTCGCGGGCTTGATGTCGCGATGGATCACGCCCTGCTCGTGCGCGTAGTGGAGGGCCTCGGCGGCGCGCTCGACGAGAAGCGCCGCCGCGAGGTATGCGCGACGGCTGGCCGAGGTGCCTTCACTGTCGGTTTCCGACCCCGGAAGCTCGACGGCGGTGTGGCTGCGGTCCTTGTCCGTGCGACGGTCGCGTTGATCGACGAGGAGCTGGCCGAGCGGACGGCCGTCGACATGGCGCATGACGATGAACGGCACGCCGTTCTCGGTCCCCGTGTCGTGGACCGTGCAGATGCCCGGGTGGTCGAGTCGGGACGCCACGGCGGCCTCGCGCTGGAAGCGGGCGAGGACGTCGCCGGACGCCGCGCCGAGTCCCGTGAGCACCTTGATGGCGACCTGGCGGCCGACTCTCGGGTCGTGTGCGAGGTAGACCGCGCCCTGGCCGCCGCGACCGAGGAGCTTCTTGACCTTGTACGGTCCGAGCGTGTCGAGCTCCGACGCGAACTTGCGGGTGAACTCATCGGGGTCGGTGTCGAACGTCCAGTCGCCCTTGCTGCTTGCGTCGTCGTCGCTCGCGCTGTGGGTCACGCGCTCCCACTCGGCGGAGATGACGTCCTCGAATCCGGGGAAGAGGGCCTGGTAATCCTCGAGGCTGCGGACCGCGTCAGTGTCACGGTCCTGCAGATACCGCTCCATGAACGCGAGGGCGACCGCGTCTCGTTCGGCGCCGGATGCTGCCATGCCGCGGAGTGTACGCTGCAGGCGGCGGGGCTGCGCTATGATCACGACCTCGTCGTTCCCTCGATGTCGTTCCGTCTGCTCCCCTCAGAGGAGACTCCCGTTGTTCCCGACCGCGACCTATCAAGATCGGCGCCGCGGATTGCGCGCCGCCATGGGCAATGCCACCGTTCTTCTCTGCGGCCACCAGGCCGTCCCGCGGAACTATCCGGCCAACGTGTTCCCGTTCCGGCAGAATTCGCACGTCCTGTACTACTGCGGCGTATCTCGTGCTGATGTGGCCCTCGTGCTGACGGCGGGAGAGGAGATCCTCTTCGGACCACCGGAGCATATCGACGACGTCGTGTGGCACGGTCCTCATGAGACGCTCGACCAGGCGGCGGCGAAGGCGGGGATCGGTACCGTGCGTGACATCGCCGATCTCGGCGACTGGCTCACCAGCGCCGGCGGCGACCTCAGTTACCTCCCGCCCTATCAGACCAACGTCCTGAACTGGCTGTCCACCCTGCTGCGCAAGCCGCCGGCAGACGTGGCGGGCGGTGGCTCCGAACCGCTCGCGCGTGCCATCTGCGATCAACGTTCTCGGAAGACCGACGACGAGATTGCCGAGATCGAGGACGCGCTTGCCGTGACCCACGACATGCACGTCGCGTCGATGCGGGCGACGCGGCCGGGCGTTCGCGAGTCCGAAGTCGCCGCCGTCGTGCAGCAGGTCGCGCTCGCGCACGACCGGGCACAGTCCTACAACCCGATCATCACCGTCCGTGGCGAAGTCCTGCACAACAACCACTACGGCAACCTGCTCGGGGCCGGGCAGCTCCTCCTGAACGACTCCGGCGCAGAGTCGCCGATGTTCTACGCGTCGGACATCACGCGGACGTGCCCGGTGAATGGGACGTACGACGAACGGCAGCGCGCGATCTACGACGTCGTACTGAAGTCGCAGCTCGATGCCATCGCGGCGATCAAGCCGGGCGTGCTCTACCGTGACGTGCACCTCGTGTCCGCCCATGTCATCGCGGCAGGTCTTATCAGTCTCGGAGTGATGAGAGGGGATCCGGACGCGGCCGTCGCCGCGGGCGCTCACGCGCTGTTTTTCCCGCACGGGGTGGGGCACATGCTCGGGCTCGACGTGCACGACATGGAAGACCTCGGGGACGTGGTCGGCTACGCACCGGGGGAGGCCCGCAGCGACCAGTTCGGCCTGAGCTACCTGCGGCTCGCCCGACCGTTGGAGAGCGGCAACGTCGTAACTGTCGAGCCGGGGATCTACTTCATCCCCGCGCTCATCGACCGCTGGCGCGCGGAGGACCAGCACGCCGACTTCATCGACTACGACGCCGCCGAGTCGTACAAGGACTTCGGCGGCGTCCGCATCGAGGATGACGTCCTCTGCACGGATTCCGGGTCGAGGGTGCTCGGACCCGTCATCCCGAAAACCGCCGACGAGATCGAGGCCGTCATGGCCACCTAGGCGCCAGCGCGGCGGAAGCAGAGGTGTCTCCTGCCGCGCAGCTTCCTACCAACCCTGGACGGCGTCGGCGAACGCGCACGAGGCCGCCATGAGCGAGTCCCAGAACAGGTCGGGCGGGATGTCGAGCACGTCGAGTTCCTTCGCGTCGGTGAGGTTCTCGAAGTGCTCCTGTTGCCCGAGCGACAGGTGGAGATCGATGCGGTTGGAGAGACTGGCGAGCGCTGCCGACTGGAGGTACTCGTCGTGGTTCTCCCAGTCGTGGTGACGACCGGCGACCACGGCGATCTCCTCCGGCAGCTTCCATGCTGTCGCAAGCGCGAACCCGGCGCGCTCGTGGCCTTCGCCGAAGACCCGCGCGACGAGGGCCGTTCCGCAGGTCGGCATGCCCGCGGACTCCCGGCGCAGCATGGCGAGCATCGAGACCTTGCCGATCTCCTGGAACCTGCCGATGGCTTCGCCGCGTTCCGGGTCGATGTCGGTCATGAAGCCGGCCAGGGCCCGGGCGGTGGCGGCCGTGGACGTGATCTGACGCCACACCTCGCGTCCGACGCCGACGAGGTTCTCGTCGCCGAGCAGATGCGATTCCATCGTCTTCGCCGGGTCATCCCCGGACGTGGGCAGGTCGAAGTCCGAGCTGGACAGGCGACGGCGCACCCCGGCCAGGACGTCCTTCTCGTGATCCTCCAGCGGCCCCGACGACGCGTCGGGGGCGTCCAGGTTGCGTATGACCTCGTGACTGCTCACTGCCTCAGCATCGACGGTGCGCTTCGAGCGCTTTAGGAACCGGAGCATCTCGATTCTCCCGTGAGTCGTATCGTCACGGAAAGAGCCGTTTCTAACCCCCCGCCCCGGAGCGGTTTCCGGCGTAGCGCGGCCTTGCGCGTCGATTTCTCTCGTCCATTCGCGGTTCCCATCCGTCTTTCGCGCGGGAATGACGACTGATCACGAGCTCTTCCGCCGCTTCGAGAACGGCAGTCCGGATGCGTTCCAGGCGCTGGTCCGAAGCTGGGCGCCCCGCCTCGACGCGCTGGCGTGGCGCTTCCTCGGTGACGTCGAGGAGGCCCGGGACGTCCGGCAGACCGCACTGCTGCGGTTGTGGACGGCCCCTCGCGCCGCCACCGGACGCCGGACGACCTGGCTGCATCGGGTCGTCGTGAACCTCTGTCGCGATCGGTTGCGGTCGCGGCGTCTGCGTGGCCGATCGGACGGCGGCGACGTCCGGATCGCGTCAGCGGACCCGGCGGCGGCGGATGCGGCAGCCCGAGACGAGGTCGCCCGTCGCGTGGCCGAGGCCGTGGCTTCGCTCCCCGAAGCGGAGCGCGACGTGGTCGTGCTGAAGCAATACGCGGACCTGTCATTCGCCCGGGTCGCCGAGATCCTCGATATCCCGGCGACGACCGCCAAGTCTCGCATGTGGCGTGCGCTGGCAAAGCTGCGCGTCGAGTTGAAGGAGTGTGCGCCATGACCATCGATCCCCGCGCCCCGATCTCATGTGAGGACGCCCGCGCCCTGAGCGTGGACCTGCTCTACGGCGAACTCGACCGAGCGGAGCAGCCGCGTCTCGAGCGCCACCTTGAAAGCTGCGCCGAGTGCCGCGATCAGCAGGCCGGCCACCAAGACGTTCGCAAGCTGTTGGATCGTTGGCGACCCGACCCGCGAATCGACGAAGTCTCCCGCAACTCGCGACGGACGTGGTGGCGCGTGGCGTCGGTCGCGGCGGCGCTCTTCGTTGGCGCGTGCCTGCTCGGGACCCGGGTGTCCTGGCAGGACGGCAGCGTCACGTTCTCGTTCGCAGCGACGGCAGCCGTGGAGGAGCAGACGGATTTGGCGGCCTCGTTTCATCGCCTGATCGAGGCTGCGCACCGCGAATCGAACGACCGGCTTCGATCGCTGCATGAGCAGATCTTGATCGAGCTGGAACAGTCCGAACGCGAGAACGACGCGGCGGGCGCAGCTCTCGTCCGTGCGCTCGAACGACGATTGGTTCGCGAGCGACGCGAGATCGGCGCAATGATCGGGCGTCTCGCGCGGGCCGCCATGGACGAATCCGCGCTCACGCGCAACGCATTCCACCGGATGGGGGCGCCCATCGCACGAGAGGCAAGAGGAGACAAACGATGAATCGAAGCATGCTGATGGTGGCCGCCCTTCTGGCGGTCGCGCCCACGACGTTGATCGGGCAGAAGGACGACGCTGCGCGCCATGCCGACGGCGCGAAGCAGGTGAAGATCATGGCTCGCGTGTTCGCGAAGGGCCTCGCTCGGGCGTCCCGGGGTGCCCAACGCTGGAACGTGCCGAGCGTCTACTACGACCTCATGCGCGGCATCAAGGTCAACGAGGAGTTCGACCGGATGAACGGGGGCCCGCAATCGGGCGCCTCGCAGACCGCGAAGCGGGTCGCCCGGGGGACCTACCTCCCGGGCGTCGGGGCCCACTTCGAGATCACCGCCCGGGTCCCGACCGCCGCCGTGGTCAAGGAGACGAAGGGCGGCGGCGGCAGCAAGCCCACCAAGAGCGACCTCTGGGACCAGTCCCGGCGCGAGCTTCTCGGGGGCGGCTGGTTCTCGCAGGAGGTCCAGCGGGAGCAGGCGGCGAAACCCAAGAAGGACGTCAAGTGGAAGCTGCCCGCGGTCGCCACGACTGGACGTCAGCTGTCCCCCGAGGCCGTGAAGAAGGTCCGCCTGGCGGTCTCGAAGCTCCTCGCGACGCACGGCGGACGCATCACGGCCTTGGGTGAGGACGACCGGGTCCTGGTCACGATCCGTTTCTCCGCGATCGAGGGAGCGACCGCGGTGTGGGATCTGGCTCTCGGCGTGACCCTGCAACAACCGTACTGGGAGTTCAGGCAGGCGAATGCGCTCCCGACGCGCACCGTCGTGCTCCAGGTGTCCTGTCGCGATCTCGCGGGAGTTCGCACCGGGGATTTGACGGTCGACGAGGTGATTCGGCGGACGCGGGTCACCGCCTGGTAGGCGTTCGGTCCGCTCGCGCGGAGGCTCCGGCGTCTTTGGACGCCGGAGTCCCTGTGGCACAATCCGGGACTCCTGCTCCGCCCTGGGTGCAGTCGAAGCGTTCCTTCCGTAGGCGGGACGTCGGCTCGCTACCCGGAATCGACTTCCTCGACGGCTGGGCGGGTTCCGGAAGCCACCCTTGTCTTCGTTCGAAACCGCAGATCACGTCGAGCTACCACCCCGGATCGGGGGGTACACCGTCGGAGCACCGCTCGCGCCGGGACCGTATGGCATCCGCCACGCTGCGGCGGATGGGGAGGGGTGCGAGAGCGTTCTCGTGGTGACCGCGCGGGTCGACGCGGCGCCCGATGCAGTGCTGGCGCGTGTCGAGGGGGCGCTGCGTCGCCGCGGGGAGCTCGACACCGTGGTGTTCCCAAAGGTGCTCGCGTGCGGGAACCTGGAGGGTCGGATCTGGTTCGTCCATCCGCCGATCGCCGGTCGCCCGCTCGCGGATTGGGCCGCCGACGTTCCGAGTGCGAACGCGACCCGGATCGCCGCCGTTGGCGCGCGGATCGCCGAAGGGCTCGCGAAGGCACATGCAGCGGGGCTGCTTCATCGGGACCTGGCGCTCGACCGGATCCTCGTCACGGACGACGACGTCCCAACCGTCATCGGGCTTGGACTGGTGGCCGATGCGATGGCCCCGTCGGTCTTGCCGGGGGAGGGCGTGTTCGGGGCGCTTCCGTTCAAGGCGCCGGAGCAAGGTCGTGGCGAGGACGCGGACCCGGGCACCGATGTGTTCGGGCTCGGCGCGACGCTGTTCGCGGCGTGCGCTGGCCGCGCACCCCGTGACGACGGCCCGAGATTGACTGTCCTGGAGAGCGTGCGATCACGTTCGGCGGCGTCGCTGCCGGGGTCCGTACCCGAGCGACTGCGAACGGTCATCCTGCGTGCGATGTCGTTCCGTTCGTCACGGCGGCATGCGAGCGCCGAGGCGATGGCGGAGGAACTCGCAGCGTTCGCTGCGGGACGGCCGGCGCCCGAGTGGGTCGCCAACGCGCCGCAGCCGGGAGTGGTCGATCGTCTGCAACGGAACCATGGACGGTTCGTGGCGTTCAGCGCCATCGCGCTGATTGTCGTGTTCGTATGGCTGCATGCGTCCAGCTCCGGGCCGCAAGACACAGCGCACGCTCGCGGGTTGCGCCATGATGCCGCGCTGGCGTGGGCCGAGGGCGACGCGGACGCGATGCGGTCCATCGGCCGGGAGCTCGCCGAGCTGGACGGTCGCGACGGTGCCATCGGCCGCCTCCTCGCGATGGAAACGACCGACACCGTCCCGGATGTGGAGGATCAGGATCCCGTGGTGCGGGGGCTCGCGTCGTGGCGGTCGGGCCGGGCGGCAGACGCGCAGAGGTTGCTCGCGAGGGCCAAGGGTGAGCTGGCGGCGGTCGGCGCGGGCCGATGTGCGCTCACCCACTGCGCGCCCACCGATGCGGTCGACGCCATCCGGACGCTCGTGTCGAAGCGACCGAAGTCGCAGGCGCTGCGCCGGCTGCTCGTCGTGGCGCTCGCTGCCGATGGGCGACATCGGGAGGCGGCGAACGCGCTTGCCGGACTCGCGGACGAACGGCCGCACCGGTTGCGGTGGCGGGTCCGACTTGCCGGGCTGCTGGAAGCCGCGGGGCGTCCCGACGACGCGCTGCGGGAGTATCGACGCGTGCTGAAGTCCGATCTGGCGCATGCCCAGGCGGCTGCCGCCGTGCGGCGTCTCGATCCGGCGGCGCCGGGCCGATGAACGCGCCCGACGTTCTCCGGGGACGGCGTGTGATCCTCTTCGATCTCGACGGCACGCTCTACGACCCTGTGTCGTCGCGTAGCTACCTGGACGAGGTCGACCGCATCACGGGGCTGCGGGTGCAGGAGATCTACGGCGCCGACGATCCGCGGGAGGGGTTCGCCCGACTCGAGGCCGATCGGAAGGACCGCGGGTTCGCGTCTCTCGGGGAGACCCTGCAGGCCGCTTGGGGCATCGGGTTGGCGGAGATGAATCGGTGGCGCGAGCGGTGGACGCGCCCCGAGCGATTCCTCAGCCCGGATCGCAAGGTGCGCGAGGCGATCGAGGCTCTCCTCGAACGGCACGTGCTGATCATCGGGACGAACGCGTCGCCGCGGATCGCGCGGGCCATTCTCCGCGTTCTCGAGCTTCCCGAGGCCTGGTTCGCGGGGATCTTCGCGTCCGAGGACGTCGGGGTCGCGAAGCCTGCGCGCGCGTTCTTCGAGGCTGTCTGCGAGCGCACCGGGTTTCCGCCGTCCGCGTTCGTCAGTGTCGGGGATCGCCCGTCGTCGGACCTCGTGCCGGCTGCGGAACTCGGCATGGGAACGTGGCTGGTCAAGCGGTCGCACGACATCTATCGTCTGGCCTCTATCTCTCAGGAGCACGGGAACGCATCATGAAGGTCCTGGTCATCGGTAGCGGCGGTCGCGAGCATGCCCTGTGCTGGAAGCTCGCGCAGGGGGCGAGTGTCGACGAGGTGCTCTGCGCCCCCGGCAACGCGGGCACCAGCCAGGTCGCCCGCAACGTCGACGTCTCGCCCGATGTTCACGACGCCGTGCGTCAGCTCGTTCGCGAGGAGCACGTGGGATTGGTGGTGATCGGCCCCGAGGTGCCGCTATGTCGGGGGCTCGCGGACGACCTTCGCGAGGACGACGTCGCGGTGTTCGGACCCAGCGCGGCGGGCGCCGAGCTCGAGGGATCGAAGGCCTTCGCCAAGGAGCTCATGAGCCAGGAGGGAGTTCCCACTGCGGGCTATCGCGTGTTCGATGCGGTGGCGGCGGCGAAAGACTACCTCGAAGGAGAGGTCGCGTTCCCCGTCGTCGTCAAGGCGTCGGGGCTGGCCGCGGGCAAGGGCGTCCTGATCTGTCCGGATCGCGAGGCGGCCACCGAAGCCGTCGAGAAGATCATGGAGATGCACGCGTTCGGCGCGAGCGGCGAGACCGTGGTCATCGAGGACTTCCTCTCGGGGGAGGAGGTGTCGGTGCACGCGCTCACGGACGGACGCACGATCCTCACCCTGCCGACCAGCCAGGACCACAAGCGCGCATTCGACGATGACCAGGGACCGAACACCGGGGGCATGGGTGCGATCAGCCCGTCGCCGCGGCTCGACCAGCGAGGCGTCGACCGAACCGAAAAGGACGTGATCCTGCCGACGCTGCACGCCCTCACGAAGGGGGACCGTCCGTTCCGCGGCGTGCTCTATGCCGGTCTGATGGTGACGCGCTCGGGCTCGAAGGTGCTCGAGTTCAACGTCCGTTTCGGCGACCCGGAGACCCAGGTGATCCTGCCTCGCCTGAGATGCGACCTCGGTGAGCTGCTCCTCGCCTGCGCCGAGGGTCGGCTGGACGCCATCGGCGATGATGCGTTCGACTGGGATCCTCGGGCCGCGGTGACCGTGGTGATCGCGTCGGGAGGCTACCCTGGGGCGTTCATACGCGGGCACACGATCGACGGCATCGACGACGCGGAAGCGATGGAGGGCGTCACGGTGTTCCACGGGGGCACGGCGCTCGCGGGGGGCCGCGTGGTCACGGCCGGCGGGCGGGTGCTGACCGTGACCGCGCTCGGCGAGGATCTGAGGGATGCTCGCGACCGGGCTTACGCGGCGGTTGGGCGGATCCAGTTTACCGACATGCACTTCCGCACGGACATCGGCTCCCGCGCCTTGGGCGGATCGCGCGCGAAAGCGTGATACCCTGGTCCACGCGCACGATGAGCGAAGAGAACCCGGAATTCCTGATCGACAAGGCCTCGGACGCCGACACGGATGGCGCGGAGCGGCGGGTCTTCGAGGAGTTCCTACGCCAGCGCGGCCTGAAGTTCACCCAGGCTCGGCGTCTGCTCCTCGACAAGGTGTTCTCGATGCACGATCACTTCACCGCGGAGCAGCTGCTCGATCGGCTCCGGACAGACGGCATCGGCGCGAGCAAGGCGACGGTCTATCGGACGCTGTCCGTGCTCCTCGAATGTGATCTCCTCACGGCACACGACTTCGGCGAGGGTGCGCTGTACTACGAGCACACGTTCGGGCACGACCACCACGACCATCTCTTCTGCCTCCACTGCAAGACCATCACCGAGTTCCGCGACGACGCGATCGAGGAACATCAGGACCGCGTCACCGGCCATCTCGGATTCCGCACGCTCACCCACAGCCTGAAGATCTACGGCGTGTGCAAAGGGTGCTCGGATGAGGAGCCGGGGCTCGTAGAGCGCTACGCGGCGTCCCCGGGCATCGTCCGCCACCGGTCCTGAGGTCTCTGGGGAGTCTGCGCTCCCACGGAGGACCCCGTGCCCGCAGCTTTCCAACTGGCCTTGCTCCCTTTCAGTTTGGGCAGTAGGATGACGATCCAACTCTTGAGACTGCGTCTCATTTGCGGGATCATCTCCTGTGACCAAACTTCACGACAACTGCAACCTCTCGGATCTCGGCAACGGCTCCGAGGCCGACGTCGTGGCGCTGGATGGGGACCAGGATCTGCGGACGCGGCTCGCGGAGCTGGGGTTCTGCGCGTCGGCGAGGGTGCGGGTCGTCCGGCGGGCGCCGCTCGGCTGCCCCCTCGAGGTGGATGTGGACGGGACGCGGTTCTCCGTGCGGGCCGAGGTCGCGCAGGGCGTCCGGGTCCGCCGTGCCTGAGCCCGCGACCTCGCCGCGCCACGTTCGGGTCGCCCTGATCGGGAACCCCAACGTCGGTAAGACGTCACTCTTCAACCACCTCACCGGCCTGCGACAAAAAGTCGCGAACTACCCCGGGGTGACGGTGGAGCGGCGGGAGGGGCGGGTCGCTGGCCTTCCCGGGCCGGAGATCGGGGTCCTGGACCTCCCTGGCGTGAACAGCCTGGTGGCCCGATCGCCCGACGAGAAGGTCGCCGCAGACGTCCTGCTCGGTCGCCAGGACGGGGTCGAGCGCCCCGATGCGGTCGTGGTGGTGGTCGACGCGGCCCGCCCCCGCCGCGGCCTGTTCCTCCTCGGTCAGGTCCTGGAGACGGGGCTGCCGGCCCTGGTGTGCTTGAACATGGTGGATGAGGCGCGGCGCGAGGGGGTCGCGCCCAACGCCGCCGCGCTTTCCGATGCCCTCGGTCTGCCGGTGGTCGAAACCGTGGCGTCGCGCAAGGCCGGCGTCGATACGCTGCGCGAGGCGCTGGCGGACGGTCGCTTTTCTCGTCCAAGCGCCCATGCACTCGTCGAGCTGCCCGGTGTTCAGGGACTTCCAGAGCCGTCGCCGGAACGCTGGGGACGCTTGCGGGAGGTCGTCGCGTCGGCCGGTCTGGCCGATCAGGAGGCGGCGGCCCGGCATCGCCAGGCGAGCGTGCTGCTTGGCGATACGGCCGACGCGCGAAGAGCGGCACAACGCGAACGCTCCGACCGGATCGACCGCGTTCTCCTCAGTCCCGTCTTGGGACCGTTGGTGTTCATCCTGGTGATGGGGACGGTGTTCCAGGCGGTGTTCGCACTGGCGGACGCTCCCATCGAGTGGATCGAATCGGGCTTCGATGCGCTCGGAAGTTCGGTGAGCGGCGCGCTGTCCGGAGGTTTCTTCGAGGACTTTCTCGTCAACGGTGTCCTCGCCGGAGTCGGCGGCGTGGTGGTGTTCCTGCCGCAGATCCTGATCCTGTTCCTGTTCATCGGACTGCTGGAAGACAGTGGGTACATGACGCGGGCGGCGTTCCTCGTCGATCGGCCCCTGCGGGCGATCGGGCTGAGCGGACGCGCGTTCATTCCGCTGCTGTCGTCGTTCGCCTGCGCGATCCCGGGGATCATGGCCGCGCGCGCCATCGAAGATCGACGTGAGCGCCTCATCACCTTGATGGTGGCGCCGCTCATGACGTGCAGCGCGCGCCTCCCCGTGTACGCGATCCTGATCGGCGCGTTCGTGCCGGAGCAGACGGTGCTCGGGTTCTTGGGCGTGCAGGGACTCGTTCTGCTGGGGCTGTACCTGTTCGGCATGGTCATCGCGGCCTTCGCCGCGCTCGTCATGTCACGCATGCTGGAGCGGTCCGGTGTGGGGCCGGGCATCCTCGAGATGGCGCCCTACCGGTGGCCGTCGCTCAAGAGCGTAGGCATCCGGCTGTGGCAGCGGGGCAGCATGTTCATCCGCCGCGCCGGAACGGTCATCCTCGCCATGTCGATCGTCGTGTGGGTGCTGATGACGTTCCCGCAGACCGACCGCGAGCCCGGTATGGATGATGCTACGTACGCCGCACATCAACAGGCGAACACGTTCGCCGGCCGGCTCGGCCACATCATCGAGCCGGTCATCGAGCCACTCGGGTACGACTGGAAGATCGGCATCGGTCTCGTCGGGTCGCTGGCCGCGCGCGAGGTCTTCGTCAGCACGATGAGCGTCGTGTACGCCGTCGAGCAGACCGACGACGCGACGGACGAGGATGCCCGCGTGGCCGACGCCATGGGCCGCGCCCGCTGGGGTTCGTCCGACCGTCCGGTCTACGACCTCGCCACCGTGCTCTCGCTGCTGGTGTTCTACGCCATCGCGCTCCAATGCCTGTCGACGGTCGCGGTGGTCTACCGCGAGACGGGCTCCTGGCTCTGGACCGCCGGCCAGTTCCTGGCTCTTACGGCGCTGGCCTGGGTCGCGGCCTTCGTGACCCATCTGGTGGCGTCCTGAGCGGATCGAGGTGAACGCGGACGCCTTTTCCGGCGTTCCAGGGGTGAACCCTCGTTGGAGATTCCCGATGACCCGTTCGTTCGCAGTCTTGCTCGCTCTGGTCCTCCTCACCGGCGGTTGTGGCCGGCCGGCCGACGAGCCGCGCCCCAGTGCGAGTGAGGGATCATCCCCGGCCAACGGTCAGACCGCGTCCGGTGACTGGCGTGCCGAAGCGGCTGCTGCCGTGACCCGCGGAGTCGCGGCTCTGGAGAAGATGTCAGCCGACGGGAAGTGGCTGGCGGATCCGAAGGGCAAGCCGGATCTCGGTGTCACGGCTCTCGCCACGCGCGCGGTCATCGGCACCGGCGGCCAGAGCGCCGCCAAGTGGCGCTCCGCGTTGGACTGGCTCGCCGCCGCGCAGAAGGACGACGGTGGGATCTACGACCAGGGTCTGAAGACCTATATCACCTCGGCCGCCGTGATGGCGTTCGTCGCATCGAAGGTTCCGTACTACCAGAAGAACATCGATCAGGCGGCCGGGTTCCTCGCCATGATCCAGTCCGACGAGGGCGACGGGCTTGACGAGAGCTCCGAGGACTACGGGGGCGTCGGGTACGGCGGCAGCGGCGTCGTCAACCTGAGCACGACGCAGTTCGCGGTCGACGCGGCCGACGAGGCGGGGCTCGCCAAGGACCACAAGTTCTACTCCAAGGCGCTCAAGTTCCTCGAACGGTCGCACAACCACAGCGAGTCGAACGACCACCAGACCAAGCTCCCGGACGGCACGGTCGTGGTGCCTGGAAACGACGGCGGCGGCATCTATCGCCCGAGTGATTCCAAGGCCGGAACGCACAAGCTCGACGACGGGCGCACGGTGTTCCGCAGCTACGGGAGCATGACGTACGCGTTGCTGAAGAGCTATCTCCTCTGCAACCTCGACGCTCGCGATGCGCGCGTGAAGTCGGCGCTGAAGTGGATCGGCGACAACTGGCAGCTCGAGTACAACCCGGGCATGGAGTGGGTCGAGAAGCGGGAAGCCCGGTACATGGGGCTGTACTACTACTACCTCACGATCGTGCGCTGCCTGGACATCGCGGAGCGTCAGAAGGTGAAGCTCGATGCGGCGGCGCTGCAGGGTTGGCGCGGGAAGGTCGCTCGCGCGATCCTCGATCGCCAGCGTGAGGACGGCTCCTGGATCAACCACCAGGACCGGTGGTTCGAGGGCATTCCGGCGCTCGCGACCGCGTACTCGGTCATCGCGCTGCAGGTCTGTCTCGACGAACGGTGAGCCGCGCGCAGACGTCCCTGGTCGCGGCGCTCCTTCCTCTCATCCTGGGGATCGTCGTGTACGTGCTCGTTCCGGATGGCGCCGGCGGGTTCGCTCAGACGGGCACCCGGCTTGGGCTGCTGGTGATCCTCGTCGCCGCGGGATTCGGAGCGACGGTGCGGGCATACGGTCGCGACGCCATCCTGTACGACGGAGTGATGCTCCTCTCCGGCGCCGGAGCGGCGAGTGCAATTGCTTTCGTCGGGGGGCTCGACGTCGATGCGGCATCCCGGGCCGCCGCAGTGGCCGGGCTCGCGTGGGGCCTTCCGCTGGCATACTCGATGCCGTTCCGAGCGCTCGGCCTCGTCACGACGGGGCGCGTCACCTACCTGGTCGCGGCGGCCGCCATGCTGGGGACGCCGTGGCTCGTTCCGATGGAGTGGAACGAACTCCCCTCGTGGGTCCTGGAGTGGAATCCGCTGTCCCGGTTGCACGGCGCCGTGCTCGAAGAGGACTGGTTCCATGGACCGGTGCTCTACCGGCGGCTCGGGGAGAACCTGTACCGCTACCCGGGATGGGCGGAATGCCTGGCGTTGCAGCTGAAGTTGGCCGTCCGAGCGGTGGCCCTCGCCGCCGTGTTCGGCCTGGCGCGCGCTGACTACGTAGCCCTCCGAGCGACTCAAGCCTGATCCGCCGGCAAGCGTGCCGACTCTTCCCGTTGCATCCCAGCGCGGGACCCCTAACCTGATCCGAGCCATGCCGCGGAAGTACTTCCTCACCATCCCCAAGGAGATCGTCGGCGAGCCGATCCTCTACACGCTCGGCCGCGACTTCTCCGTCGTCCCCAACATTCGTGGGGCGACCATCAGCGATGATCAGGCCTTGATGGCCGTCGAGCTCGAAGGGGACGAAACCGAGGTGGAGCGCGCGGTTGCGTGGCTGCTGGAGCGTGGGGTGAAGATCGAAGGGTTGAAGCCGGACCAGGAGACGCGCCTGTAGGCGTGACCAAACGTCCCCCTTTCTGTGATGGCATATCGCCAGGCATATATCTCCGCGGCGACTCGACTACCCTCAAGTTCGCATTCCAGCCCCTATCCGGCTCGAAACCGGCCCAACAGGCCCGTTTCGGGCTGCGGAACGCCCCGCTCGGGCATGTGCTCGCACATATACGCCGGGGCCAAAAAAACTAATGGACTCTCGTTGACTCACCCGAGGCGTTGTCTCATAGTGACCGGCACTGGTCCGGGCAGGTTGGGAACCGAATGGACCGCGAGAAGAAGGTTCTTCTCCACCATTTTTTCCTCGCCTACCACCAGCGGGCCGGTGCGAAGAACGCACACGAGTAGAAGGTATCGGGTGGGTTCTGATTGATCGCTTACTTGGAGGAGGCAAGACACAGCCATGAGAAAGTGGAAGGTCCTGGTCGCCGTGATCGCGGTGGCCTGCGTGGTCCCCACAACTTTTGCTCAGACGCAGGAAGACGTCCTGCAAGAGCTCAAGAACCTGAAGGATCGTGTTTCCAGTCTTGAGACTGAGAACGCGGAGCTCAGGGGCTCGGTGACCACCCAGAATGACTCGGAGCTCGAGCTCCAGATCAACGCGCTGACGGACCGCCTGGTGGCCGGCACCACCGTGAAGTCCGCGGCCAACCCG
>NZBC01000070.1 GCA_002687715.1 Planctomycetota bacterium
GCAACGCCGCCCTTCTCTACGCTCCGTTCGCGGAGCGGACCGGTCCCGGCCTCGCCCTGCCACTGGCGGCCTTTGGCGATGACGATCCGGCATCGCTGCTTCGCCGGCTCGACGACGACACCCGTGTCGGCCTGCTCACACTTTCGCCCCGGCGCCCCGGGGAGGACGTGTTCGAGGTGCAGGAAGAGCTCTTCGCTTGAAGACCTTCGGTCGGGGACACCTGTCCGAGGGCCCCTCGACGACCCCGGATTGCATCGCACCCCAGGGATGGGGTGTCCACGCGCCGTCACCCCCTCTATGATGATGCCTGTCAACATTCCCGGGGAGGGACGGACCCGCGCCGCTCGGTCATGGGGATCGCGCCGGTTAGGGTGAGGGCTCTCGGCTGCCCGACCGCCATCCCCCCTCTGCCCCCGTCCAACTCTGCATGCATCTCAAGCGTCTCATCCTCCACGGCTTCAAGTCTTTCGCGGACCGGACCGTCCTGGATTTCGAACAGGGTGCCCTCACGACCATCGTGGGGCCGAACGGGTGCGGAAAGTCGAACGTCTTCGAGGCCATCAAGTGGACGCTCGGCGAGCAGCGGCCGACGAGCTTGCGAAGCAAAGAGCTCACGGACGTCATTTTCAACGGCACCGTCCGCCGGCCGCCGATGGGGCTGTGTGAGGCCACCCTGGTCTTCGACAACGTGTCGCGCACGCTGCCGAGAGACCAGGACGAAGTCGAGGTCACGCGGCGCGTCTTCCGCACCGGCGATACCGAGTACCTGATCAACGGTCAGATCTCGCGGCTCAAGGACGTCCGCGACACGTTCGCGGGGACCGGGCTGGGCGCTGGCGGCTACGCGTTCATGGAGCAGGGGAAGATCGATCAGATCCTCGCCTCCAATCCCCTCGAGCGCCGGCGGGTCTTCGAAGAGGCGGCGGGGATCTCGCGGTTCCGCGCCCGCAAGCGCGAGGCCGAGCTGAAGCTCAACCGCGTCGAGGACAACCTGACCCGCCTCCACGACATCGTGGAGGAGATCAACCGCCAGATCCGTTCGCTCAAGATCCACGCGGGCAAGGCGCGCAGCTACCGCGACATGACGTCGCGCGTACGCGACCTCCAGCTCGAGTTCAGCCTCCATCGCTACGACGAGATCAAGGCCGAGCAGCAGGCGATGATCTCGCGGCTCGACGACCTGACGAACCGGCGCGCCGAGAGTGAGACGTTGCGGGCGGATCTGCGCGAGAAGATGCGCTCGGTCGAAGCGGAGCTCCAAGCCATCATCGAGGGCGTGACGGGTTTCCGGACGCGCTACGCCGAGGTCAAGGGCCGCATGGAGACGAGCAAGGAGAAGCTCGAGTTCCAGGCCGGCTACGGGGAAGAGGTCGCGCAACGCTTGCAGGCGAAGACGGAGGAGATCTCCGCGCTGCGCGTCTCCCTCTCGTCGCTCGAGGAGGAACGGATCCTCGTCGTGCGTGAGCGTGAAACGCTCGAGCGTGACCACGACCGCGCCAAGAACGACGTCGCCCGCCTCAGCGATGAGGTCGCGGGGGCGCGCGAGAAGGGCGAAGAGCTCGAGGCCGCGCGGACCACGGCGGAAGGCTATCTTCGCGATCTCGAGCAGCGCACCAGCGCGCTCAATGAGCAATCGGCGCGGATCGAGGCCGAGGCGACCCATCTCGAGGGCCGCGTCGAATCCAACCAGGCCGCGCGGGCACGCGTCGATACCGAGCTGGTCGACCTGCGTGGCGGTCTCGAAGAGCGGACCGGACTGCAGGATGAGCAGACGTCCGAACTCGAACGTCAGCGGACGCTCCTCACCGAAGAAGAACGACGGGCAGAGGAGTTGGAGCAAGGCTTCGCCGACGCGGTGGAGTCGTTGCGTCAGAAGGACGGCGATCTCGATCGCGCGCGCTCGCGCATCGAAATGCTCGACGGCCTCGTCGCTCGCGGAGAAGGCCTCGACGAGGGCACCAAGGCGCTCCTCGCGGAGCAGGAGCGCGACGAGGGGTTCCTCCCCGGCTTCCGGGGGCTGTTCATGGACCTGGTCGAGGTCGATCTCTTCGAGGCGCGAGCGGTGCAGGCCGCACTCGGTCCGGCGGCGGAAGCGCTCGTGGTCGACACGCGCCAAGACGTGGTCCGTGGACTGAAGTGGCTCGCCGAGAACGACCTCGGTGGCGCTCGGTTCCTTCCGCTCGACTGTCTCCCTCCTGCTACGGGCGCCGAGATGTCCGGCGTCCGCCCGCGGGACGCCGAGGTCGCGCCCGTGATCGACGCGCTGCTCGGCGGGTTGCTTGTCGTGAGCAAGGAGACGTTCGCGGAGCGGCTGGCCGCCGGCGAGGCCGGTCCGCTGCTTGTCGGCGAGGACGGTGCCGTGTGGCGCGAGGGCAGCGTCGTGACCGCGCCCGGTTCCGCCCACGCGACCCAGGGATTGGTCGTCCTGCGGGCGGAGCGCGAGGACCTCAAGCGTCGCGAGCCGGGTCTCGCGACGATGCGTGAGGAGGCCGTCGAGGTCCTTCAGAAGGTCCGATCCGATCGCGACGCTTCGCGCGCGAAGATCAAGGAGGTCAGCGTCCGCCTCGTCAACGAGGAAGGCGAGGCCGCGCGGCTCGACCAGGAGATCATGCGCATCGTCAAGGAACTCGATCGCCTCAGGGAGGAGAGCGAGCGCCTCGTCGAAGAGCGGGTCCGAGCGAAGAAGCTGCTCGAAGAAGTGCGCCAGAGCGGCGAGCAGATCGGCGACCAGAAGAAGGCGTTGGCCGAGGACGCCGGCCGCGCTGCGACCGACCTCGAAGCCCACCGGGTGTGCGCGAGCGAGCATGCCCGCGAGGTCCAGAGAGCTGCCTCGGCGCTGCAGGAGGTCCGCATCGACGCGACGCGGATCGCCGAGCGCCTCGAGTCTCTCGCCGAGAGTGAGAAACACCTGCTCGGCTCCTCCGAGGATACGAAGCGTCGTCTCGCGACTGACGAGAACGACGTGTTGGACCTGGAGAAGGCGAAGACCCAGACGGCGCGTACGATCGAGGAAGAGGTCGAGACTCGCCAGCGGCACGAGCAGGATGCCGAGAAGGTCGCGGAGTCCCTCGCTGAACGCGAGAACGAGGCCGACGAGGTCCGCGAACGGCTACGGACCGCGGCGGAGGACCTCGACGGCGTCGAGCGCGAGATCGCCCGCGTCCAGGATGACCTTTCATCGCTCCGCGGCCGCGAGGGCGAGCTCAAGGCGTCGATGGAGAGCTTGCTCGATCGCACCCGCGACGAGATGGACCTCGACCTCGACGATCCGGACGTGCGTGCGGAGGCACAAGCCGCCCTGGCCGAGGCCCAGGCGGACGGCCAGGAGCCGGAGGAGGGAACGGCGGACGCCGAGGTCGACGAGCCCGAGGAAGAGGCGATCGACTGGAAGGCCGTCGAGCGCGAGATCCGCGAATTGCGCAACCGCATTGCCCGCCTCGGCAACGTCAACCTCGCGGCGGTCGAGGAGCTGGAGGAAGCGGAGGAGAGGGCCAAGTTCATCTTCCGCGAGCGCGATGACCTCCTGGACGGCCGCGAACAGCTCCGCAAGGTCTTGAAGGAGATCGAGGTCCAGTCGACGGACATGTTCGTCACCACGTTCAACTCGGTGGCGGAGCACTTCTCGGCGATCTTCCGCAAGCTCTTCGGCGGTGGGAAGGCCGAGATGTTCCTCGAGGACCCGGAGACACCGCTCGAATCCGGCATCGAGATCAAGGCGCGGCCGCCGGGCAAGGAGTTCCGGAGCATCACATTGCTGTCGGGCGGAGAGCGCACGATGACGGCAGTCGCGTTGCTCTTCGGGATCTTCCGCGCGAACCCCGCGCCGTGTGCGTTCCTCGACGAGGTCGACGCGGCGCTGGACGAGGACAACACCGAGCGCTTCACTCGGATGCTCGACCAGTTCTCGGATCGCAGCCAGTTCGTCATCGTCACGCACTCCAAGCGCACGATGGAGCGGGCGGACGTCATCTATGGCGTCACCATGCCCGAGCGCGGCGTGTCGCGCCGGGTCGCGGTGCGGCTCGAGCAAATGGACGACGGCGGACGCATTCGCGATCTCGCCGCCATCGAGAGGCAGGCGGCAGCGGAGGCCTCCGCGGTCCAGGACCGGAAGTCGGCAGCGAACGCGCCGGGTGAGGATGAGGACGCCGAGATTCTGGCCGAGCCGGCGGCCGCGCCCCGTGTCCTCGAGGTGCCGGCCATGGTGCGCCGCGCGTCCGCAAAGCCCTCAAAGCCGAAGAAGCCTTCAAAGCGGAGCTCGCAGGACGGCGAGCACGCCTAACCTGCGCCTGCGTCCCGGATAGGCACTGGCTCATCAGGATTGCCGCGTTCCGCCCGATAGAAGGAGAATGCGGACGCTGCTCTTTACCGTCATGACCATGGGCGGTTTTGTTCTGGTCATGGAGTTCGTGCTGATAGATACGGCACGGCTCAAGCAGCGAGTGGACGCGAGTGAACGCCCGGTAGAGATCCAGTTCCAGACCGATGACGGCGAGTCCTACCGGACGAAAGTGCTGCCGCGGATCTTGCCGGACCTGGCCCGAGAGGAAGCCGGCCAAGGCGTGCCTTCCGGCCAGATCGCCGCTCTGATCGACCTCTACCCGAAAGATCCTCTCCGGGCGTTGAGTGGGCTGGAGCGCGTCGGGGGCGCGTCCGCGGCCGCCGGGATGTGGCGCCTGTTCCAGATGGAGCGCGACGCGGGTCGCCAACGCATGATCGTCCAGGCGCTCGGTCGCATGAAGGGTCCGATCGCGACCGCCGCGCTCCGCCGCATCGCTTCCGCGAAGGCGTCCTCTGAGGTGCGGGACGCCGCGCTCCGGGAGCTCGACCGGCAGTAGCCCCGTTCGGTTCCGGGGTGAGCTACAATGGCTGCCTTCACCTGGAGCTTCCCCAATGGACCCGCTTGCTGCGCGCGAATGCGTCCCCTGCACGGGCGGCATACCTTCACTGCCGCCCGCGGAGGTACGCCGGTTGCTGTCGCAAATCCCTGATTGGGAGGCGCGAAACGACCTGCGGCTCTTCAATAGCTACGTGTTCCCCGACTTCGTCTCCGCACTCGACTTCACCAACCGGATCGGTCACCTCGCCGAAGACCAGAGCCATCACCCGGACATCCACCTCGCGTGGGGAAGGGTGGGCGTCGAGATCTGGACGCACAGGATCGACGGTCTGACGGAGAGTGACTTCATCCTTGCTGCGAAGATCGACGAGATCGCACTCGAGCAGGAGAGAGCCGCCGAGGCGTGACGCCGCACCTTGCCGCCGACCTGGAGGCGCTCAGCGCTTCAATCTGTTCCCGCGGTGGACGGCCCGGTCCCGGGATGGCATCGATCTCGGGCTCTGGCGCGGGCTCGACCCGTCGCGGCTCATGGTGCCGCTGGATACCCACATCGCGTTCTTGGGGCGGGCGCCGGGCCTGACGAAGCGCCGGACCGCTGGCTGGATGATGGCGGAAGAGATCCCGGCGGCGCTCCGGACCCTCGATGTCCGGGACCCGGTGAAATACGATTGGTCCCTCACGCGTCTGGGCGATCTCGGAGACTGCCCGTCGCGCCGTGATCCCCGGACCTGTCCGGCGTGCCCCGTCCATCCGCGCTGTCGGCTTTGAGAACGACCATCCCCATGACCTCCACGCGTGAAGAGATCCTGAACCGGTTCGGCGACGGAGAGTCTCTGAAGGGCGCGGACCTGGTCGACGTCGACCTGAGGGGAGCTGACCTCTCCAGCGTGGACTTCACCGAGGCCGACCTCGCGGGTGCGCTGTTGTGTCGGGCGTCGCTCTCCCATGCGTGCTTCGCGCGCGCGAAGCTCGAAGGCGCGACGTTCGAGTTGGCAGTCATGCAGGGTGCCGACCTGCGTCGGGTGCGCGGCGGGTCGGTACGGTTCTCCCATGCGTTTCTCGAGGGCGCCCTGCTCGACGAAGCTGAACTCCCGGGCGTGGACTTCGAGGGCGCCGGCCTGCAGGGCGTGCGCTTGCATCGAGCCACGATGGTCGGTGGACACTTCGAGCTCGCGGACCTCACGGGCGCGGATCTCACGGGCGCCGTGCTGACCCGCAGCCACCTCCTCAACGCCATCCTCGCCAACGCCGTCCTCTCGGGTACGCGTCTGGAGTCCGCCGTCCTCGACGCCTGCGACCTCACGGGCGCTCGCCTGGACGAGGTCGAGGCCCCCCGCGCCAGCTTCGTCTCCGCCATCTTCGAGCACGCCGAAGTCCGCAAGTGCGACTTCCAGGAAGCCAATCTCCGCGGTGCCGGCCTCACCGCCTCCCGATTGCCGGATTGCGCCCTTCACGGCGCGCAGTTCCGAAAGCCGGGAACTCAGGACGAAACGCCCGCGGATTCTTGATCCGTCGCGTGTCGGACAGCTGCTATCCTGAGGCTGCATCAAGGCTTCCACCCCGGAAACCAGCCCGTTCCTCCTTGCCGGAATCTTCGATGATGCGCCTCATTCCTATCCTCCTGATCGTGGGAGGAGTGACGGCCGATGTGGCCGCGCAATCCACCTTGAAGGTCCACCACATCCGGGTGGGGCAGGCGAGTTCCGCGTTGATCGTGTCGCCGACGGGGCAGACGTGCCTGGTGGACGCGGCCAGCTCCGGCGGAGCGTCGACCGGGGTCCTGCCACTGCTGGCGTCGCTCGGGATCTCGTTCCTCGACCATGTGGTCTTGACGCACTATCACACGGATCATTGGGGCGGCATACCGACCGTGGTGGGCGCCGGGGTCGGAGTGGGAACTGCGTGGGATCGCGGCAACGCCAACGTGACGTCGAACATCAACAGCTACCTCAGCGCCGTCGGTAGCGCGCGCACGACCATGACGCCGGGGACGGTCATCGACCTCGGCGGCGGGGCGACGCTCACGTGCATCGTGGTCAATGGTTCGGTGCTCGGCGGCGGTTTCTCGAACCCGGCGAACGGTAGCCAGGAGGAGAACTCGCGCTCCATCGGGTTGCGCCTCGAGTACGGCAACTACGACGAGGCGATTTGCGGCGACCTCACGGGGGGGAGCGGGACTGCGAACATCGAAAGCACGGCCGCGCCGGTGATGGGCGACGTCGACGTCATGGTGCTTAGCCACCATGGGTCGTCGACGTCCACGAACAGCACCTGGGTCAACACCCTGGCTGCGGAGATCGGCGTGATCTCGTGCGGCAACTCGAATCCGTTCGGCCACCCGCACGTCGAGGCCCTGGCGGAGTTCCTGGGCCATCCGAACGTGGTGGATCTGTTCCGGCTCGAGACCGGATCGTCCAATCCTGGTGGAACGACCGTGAACGGAACCCTGCTCGTCGATACGGACGGCGCGACGTACACCGTGAGCGGAGGGTTGATCTCGCCCACGACCTACAACGTCGATGAGACCGGGCCGGTCGGCCCGGGGCCGTCGAATCACATCGCCGGTGACGTCATCGTGTCCGAGTACCTGCAGAACCCGTTGGTCGTGTCCGATGGCGACGGGGAGTGGGTGGAGCTCGCGAACACGACCGCGTCGCCGATCGACCTGAACGGCTTCATCCTCCGCGACCACGACGTGGATTCGGTCGTGCTGCCGGCGATCACGTTGCCGGCCCGTGGATTCGTCGTGCTCGCCCGCAACGACAACCCCCAGCAGAACGGCGGCGTCAACGCGAACTGGGAGTGGCCGTTCAACGGGTTCTTCCTCTCGAACGCGTCGGACGAGATCGAGGTCGTTGACCCGACCGGACAGGTGCTCGATACGATCGTCTACGACAACGGCGCGACGTTCCCTGATCCGACCGGCAAGTCCGTCGAACGCCGCGATCTGCAGGCGCAGCCGTGGGCTTCGAACTTCGGTGAGGCCACGACCTTGTTCGGCGGCGGAGATCTGGGGACGCCGGGCGCCGGCAACAGCCTCGACGTCACGTTGCCCTGGGTGACCCTCGCCGCGATTGGCTCCATCACGCCGGGTGGCAACCTGACCTTCGCAATGAACGCGGGGTTCCTGCTTGGGGGCAAGGGCTACGTGATCGGATTCTCCGAGTGCGTCGACCCGCCGATCATCTTCCCGTCGGGCAAGACCGTAGACCTGTGCCTGACCCCGCTGCTTGGGTTGAGTACGCAGGTGGTGCCGGGGTTCGTCGGGACGCTGAACCCGTTCGGGATCGCCACCGTGCCCTATTCGGTGCCGAACGCACCGGGCCTGATCGGGCTTACTTTCTACATGAGTGGCATCGTTCTCGATCCCGGCCAATCGGAGGGACTGGGCGCGATCATCGACAACGCAACTCTCGCCATCAACTGACGGTGCCGGGGTCCGACATCCGCAACCTGAAGGCCGTGATCGCGTATGACGGGACGTCGTACGTGGGCTGGGAGCGCCAAAAGAACGGGCTCGGGATCCAGGAAGTGCTCGAAGAGGCGGTCCATACCATCACCCGCGAGCGCGTCGTGGTACACGGATCCGGGCGGACCGACGCGGGCGTCCATGCGTGGGGCCAGGTCGCGTCGTTCGCGATCCAGAACGACATCCATCCGAACAAGCTGCGGCTGGGTCTCAATGCCGTGCTGCCGCCCGACGTTGCGGTGCTGTCGATCGAAGAGGTGGCTCCGGAGTTCCATGCTCGCAGGAGTGCGAAGAGCAAGTTGTACCGCTACACCATCCTCAACGATCCGGCGCGCCGGCCGCACGCGCGCTTCACGAGCTACCACTTCCCGCAGGCACTCGATGTCGATGCGATGGCTCGGGGAGCGCGTCATCTCGAGGGGACGCACGACTTCTCCGCGTTCGCGCGGGAGGCGGACCGGAAGAAGACCTGCGTGCGGACCATCTTGTGTGCTCGGGTCCTGGCCGAGTCCCCGTTCGTTCACGTCGAACTCGAGGGAACGGGGTTCCTCTACAACATGGTGCGCATCGTCACTGGGACCCTGATCGAGATCGGAACCGGTCGGCGGAGCCCCGACCGGATCCCCGAGCTCATTGCCGGAAAGGCGCGTGACGATTCGGGTTACACCGTGCCGCCGCAGGGGCTCGCCCTGTGCGTGGTCCGCTACTGATCGCGGATGTCGATAGAATGAGGACTGCTGGCGGCGACGCTGGCCGATCGGTCCTGTAACCCCAGAGGAGACGGCTTTTGGAGATCACGATCACGGGGCGACACCAGTCCATCGACGATGCCGCGAAGGCGTACATGGAAGAGAAGCTGTCGCGACTGTCGCGGCTCTTCGATCGGGTCACTGCCGTTCACGCGATTCTCGACTTCGAGCACGGCGCCCATCTGGTCGAGCTGACGGCGTCCGCGCCTCCGAACCATAAGTTCGTCTCCCATGCCGAAGGCAAGGACCTTCGCAAGGCGATCGACCAGGCCGACCACAAGCTCGAAGTGCAGGTCCGCCAATGGAAGGACAAGCTGGTCGATCACCACCCGTGAACGCCTCGAGGTGAATGACGTGCCAACGCCTCCATCAGAAGGCGCCACGACTGGGTCCAAACGCGTTGTCGTGTTCGGTGGCGGCACGGGCATTTCGGCGTCCCTTCGTGGCATCAAGACCCATACGAACGACCTGACCGCGATCGTCACTGTCGCTGACGACGGCGGGTCTTCCGGGCGCCTGCGGAAGGACTATCACATGCTCCCGCCGGGCGACATCCGCAACTGCCTCGTGGCTTTGTCCGATGGCGATCCGCTCCTCGGTGACCTGTTCAACTACCGCTTCGAGGATTCGATCCTTCGCGGGCACTCGTTCGGCAATCTGTTCCTGGCCGTGCTCACGCGCCTCACCGGCGAGTTCCGCGCCGCGGTGGAGCAGGCGCGGCGGCTGCTCGGTGTGCGCGGTCAGGTCATTCCCAGCACGGACACCCGCGTGGTACTGGTCGCGTCCCATCCGGACGGCACGCGGTCGACCGGCGAGCAGTGCATCTCGAAGTGCGGCAAGCCGATCACGGCGATGGAGCTGAAGCCGCCCCCCCCTCCCATCTCGGACGAGATCGCCGGGATCCTCGCGGAAGCCGATCTCGTGCTGCTCGGACCCGGGAGCCTGTTCACGAGCATCATCCCGAACCTCCTCGTCCCCGGGATGGCCGACGCGATCGAGGCCTGCCCTGGACTGGTCGTGCTCGTCGCGAACCTGATGACTCAGCCGGGGGAGACGGATGGGTTCGATCTACGCAACCACGTTCGGACCTTGAAGGAGCTCGGTGGACTCGAGCGTATCGACCACGTGATCGTGAACACTGCGCCGGTCGCGACCGAGGTGCGCGACCGCTATCGCGAGGCCGGCGCCGAGATCCTGGTCATCCCGGAGGATACGACGGAGCTGGACGGGACGCCGGTCGTTCCGGCCGATCTCGTGACGCTCACCGACGAAGGTATGCTGCGCCACGATCACGAACGTCTTGCGCTGGCCCTGTTGCAGATCGTCGTGCGCCCCCGCGAGGAGAGCGGCTCGTGAACGATGCCGTCGTCTCGCGTTCGGTGGCGATCGTGAATGCGCAAGGGTTGCACGCGCGTCCAGCGTGCCTGATCGTCAAGACCGCTAATGGCTTCGACTGCGAGTTGACTCTCCACCTGGGTGGCGGGTCGGCCGACTGTCGCAGCATCATGGAGATGATCATGCTCGTGTCGCCCCAGGGCGCAGCGGGCCGGGTCGAGGCGAGGGGAGCCGGCGCCGAGGCGGCCGTCGAGGCGATCGCCAGTCTCTTCGCGGATGGGTTTGGGGAGGCTTACGACTGATGCGGCGTCTGCGTGGCAGTGTCGTCTCGGAGGGACTCGCGCGCGGCGAAGCGCTCGTGGTCGCGACGGGTGAGGTGTACGTTCCCGAAGGTCGCGTGGCCGAGGCGATGGTCGAGCGCGAGGTCCAGAGGTTCGACCGGGCCGTCGCGGCGACACGGCGTGACATCGAGGTCCTCAGGAACGAAGCCCGGCAACATCTCGGCGAGATGACCGAGATCATCGGGACGTATCTTGCGTTCCTCGGCGACGAAGCCACGCTCCTCGGACCCGTACGCCGACTGGTGCGCGAAGAGAGGTACAACGCCACCTACGCGACGTTCCGGCGGTTCTCCGACGTGTCGAGAGAGCTCGAGGGCCTGCCGGAGCCGCTCCCGAGTCGCGTGCCGGACCTCGTCGACATCAAGCGCAGGATCATCGGACACCTGCGCGGGGGCCGCGGGCCCGTCGCGGAGCTGGAGCGCCTGCGCAGGAAGGTCGTGATCATTGCCGATGATCTCTCACCGACCCAGACCGCCAAGCTGGACCGGGACAAGGTCCTCGCGTTCGTCACGGATCGGGGGGGGCCGGCGTCGCACACCGCGATTCTCGCTCGTCACCTCGGTATCCCGGCCGTCGTCGGCCTCGGCAACGTGACCAAGGCCGTCCGGAGCGGCGATCACGTCATCGTCGACGGAATGCTGGGCGAGGTCATCGTCACTCCGGACGACGAATCGGTGCGCCAGTTCCAGTCCAAGTCGCGCAAGCTCGCGGCCAGCCGCAAGAAGGTCCACCTCGGGCACGGCGTCGCGCACACCCGCGACCGCACCGAGATCCGCATCCTCGGCAACATCGACCGCGGTGAGCAGGTTCCGGCGCTCCAGGAGCTCGGCATCGAAGGGGTGGGGTTGTTCCGGACGGAGTTCCTCTTCCTCGGCCGGCGCATGCCCGACGAGGAGGAGCAGCGACTCCACTATGGTCGGCTCCTCGCGGACATGGCACCGCATCCCATCTGTATCCGGACGATGGACTTCGGCGCCGACAAATGGGATCACCGCGTCGGGGGCCAGCACGAAGAGAATCCATTCCTGGGGATGCGCGCCATCCGACTGAGCTTCGCCCACGAGACGCTGTTTCGAACGCAGCTCCGCGCGATCCTGCGAGCGTCTCCGGCCGGGAACTGCCGCATCATGTTCCCGATGATCATGGACGTGGGGGAGTTCCGCCGCGCGGTCGGCATCCTTCGCAGTGTGCAGGACGAGCTGCGGGCCGAAGGGCAGGCCTACGACCCGAACACCAAGATTGGCGCGATGATCGAGGTCCCCTCCGCGGCGCTGACGGTCGAGAACCTCCTGCGGGAGGTCGACTTCCTGAGCCTCGGAACGAACGACCTGACCCAGTACACGCTGGCCGTCGACCGTACGAATCCCCTCGTCGCGAATCTGTTCGACCCGCATCACCCGTCTGTGTTGCGCCTGATCTCCGACACCTCGGAAGCGTGTCTGCGGGTGGGGTGCCCGCTCAGTGCGTGCGGTGAGATGGCCGGGACGTCCGACTACACGCCGGTCCTGATCGGTCTCGGATTGACCACTCTCAGCATGGCGTCCCGCCGCGTCCCGCTGGTCGTCCCGCGCATCGCCAAGCTGCACCTCGCGGAGTGCCGCGACCTCGCGCAGGCCATGCTCGCTGCCGACGACGCGGCCCACGCCCGCCGACTGCTCGACGACTTCCATCGGAAGGCCTCGACCCGCTCTCGGCGCTAGCCCGGAGAATCGGTCCGCCGGGAGGGCGGACCTCCGAAGCGTGCGAATCAACCTGCTCTGCCGTCAGCGCGGACCTGGAGGTCCGCGCTCCCGAAGAGCGGATCAACGCCGGCGGAAGTCGAACCGCCCGGTGTCGGACGGGGTGAGTCGGCCTTCGTAGAGGTGCCCGTCCGGGAGCAGGGCGCGAACGAGCGCGGGGCCACGATCGTCGGGGTCCTGCTTGCCACTGCCGAGTCGGACCAGCGCCCACTCGCAGCACGTTCGCGCCAGGTTGCGCTCGGAGGCCAAGCGGCGGGAGAGTGGTCGTTGCCACCCCGTGATGCGACGGGCTCCGACCACGACGTAGGCGGCGCTGCGGACCCGTCGTTCGGACGCCCCGAGGCACCGCTTGAGGGCGTCGCGGAGGTCTGCGTTCAACGGGGTGGTCGTTGCGACGTACAGCGCGGCGATGCGACCGAGGTACTCAGTTTCGCGGAGCATGCGGGTCCCCCGCCTCTGCACGATGGCGGGGTCGATGGCGCACGCCGCGAGCGCACGGAGCAGGTGCCCCTGGACCTTCTTCTTGCGTTCCCGGCCGAGCGCGGCGGCGAGTGGGGCGACGCTCTTCGGCGAACGGATCTTGCTCAGCGCCACCGCGGCGTGGGTCCGCGTGGTCGCCTTGGACGACTTCAGCAGTCGGGACAGCGCCTTGGCGAAGCGCACCTGGCGCGATTCGCCGACGATCATGATGGCCTCGAGTCGCAAGCGCGTCCCCGACCGCATCACACGCTCGAAATGACGGACGACCAGTGCGTGGTCCATCTTGGTCAGCTCGTCGAGGGCTGCCTGGCGTTCGCCTGCAGTCCGCGACTTGGACTGTGCGATCACGGCCTTCACGACGGGAGCGCGAGCCGGCTGGGCGATGACCCCAGCGTGGCGTCGCACCGCGTCGCGCATCATGTCGAGGAGCGCCGTGTGCGTGGGCAAGCCGGGGTGCCGTGCGAGGACCTGTTTGCCGTCGTGATGCACGAACAACACCTGCGAGCCTGCGCCGCTTTCGAGCAGCCCCCGTTGCTCGAGCTTCGTGACGAGGTCCTGATGCGCGGCGCATGAGACGCCGGTGTAGTGCGGACATCCCGGCGGCGGGGCTTCGAGGCCGAGGGTCTTGGGCGGCCGTTCTTCGGTGTGATCGACGGGGCTCGCGGCGACGCACAGGAAGTGTCGACACTCCCAGCGCACGTCCTCGCGCCGCAGCGTCGCGGCGAGCGCGTCACACGGCGGGACGCCCGTCGTAAGGACGATCATCAGGGGCATTTCCGCTTCCTGGGCTCGCTTGAGGGCCAGGTCGAGCTCCGACTCCCATGGAACGACTCGCGTCCGCGGGTCAGCCTCCGGCCCTTGGCTCCGCGCCCCCGCGCCGAGCACCATCACCACCACCATGGTCCCGAGCAGACGCACGGCAAGCCCTCTACACCAGATCAGCAACTTCTCGGCCCCTCCCGCCGAGGAGCATCGAACCGACCTCTACCTCTTCGCTCCCGCAGGCGAAGATTACGCGGTTTCCCGGATCGCACGCTCCGCCGCCGCGAGGCCACGGGCGTTGTCGAATCCGGCGGTGCGTGCCCGGAGCTCGTCCTGGGGGGCGTTGCGGTCCTCGCTCAGGAGGTCGGCGAGTCGGGGGAGCGCCCGCGTCAGCTCGTCCACGATCGTGACGGTCGCGCGCTGAGAGGTGCGGCTGAGCGGGTTGAGGTCGACCGTGATCACCTTGCGTCCGGAGGCAACGAGGGCCTCGCAGCGGTCACCGTCCTCGAGCGGCACGATGACGACGTCGGCCTGGGCGATGCCGCGGTCGTCCATGCGGGCACGAGCACTTTCGAGGCCGTCGAGGCGGGTGGTGGATCCGGGCGAGGACCCGAGGACGTCCTTTATCCCGGCTGCCGTCAGGTGATCGACGATGCGGCGGATGCGCTCCTCCGCGAAGTGGAAGAGGTTGACCTCGAAACGGAGTTCGGGGTTCTCGTCGGCAAGGCGACGGAGCTCTCTCGTCGCGAGCGCGGCGACGTTGCCGTTGACCGAGAGCACGGGGTGGACCGCGGTGCGGATGAGCGCGGACGCCGCCTCGAGGGCGCTATCGGCGAACGGGTGCGTGCGCTCGCCAAGGAGGTAGTCGAAAGCTTCCCCGCGTCCGTGCGCGATGAGCCCGGCCTCCGACGTGATTCCGAGGCGAACGCCGTCGACGACGAGCTCGCGGCGGCGCAGGGACGCGGCTCGCGGGGGGCTATCTGGAATGTCGGTCATGGGAGGGTCCGGGCCCCGTCGCGGTCGATCGGGCACGACGTCCATCCGTCGCCGGCGGCGGGGGAGGTGGCGATGACGGTGTGACCGAGCAGGGCCATTGATGCGTGACCGCCGGCGTTGCGCGTATCCACGATCCGGCGGCGGACGCCCGCATCGGTGAGCAGGCCCGAATCCTCCACGAAGGCGTGCGACCGATCCAGGATCTCTCCGACCGACGTCCGCTTGGCGTTGGCGCGGAGCCACGCCAGCGCGTCCCGGCCTGACTGTTCGAGCGCGCGCACCCGGTCCTCGGAGTCGAGGACGGACGCGGTGGACAGCGCTCGGGAGGCATGCCAGCTCACCTCGGTCTCGGGGACGTCGAGGCGGACACAGTCGAAGGGCCCGCCGTCGCCGCGTCGCCACACCACTCCGCCGACGAGCTGCGCGGCGACGTCACCGATTCCCGTCCTCTCCTGCACCTCGGCGACGTGCGCCATCATCCCGAGCTCCGCGCGGCTCCGGCCCAGATCGAAACGAGCATCGAGCGCCAGTGCCCCCGCCAGAACGCATCCGGCCGAGACGCCGAATCCGCAGCCGAGCGGGATCCGGGCCTCCATCTCCATGCGGACCGGCTCCGGCGCCAGCGCGTCCACCACCCGGCGCAGGGGTGGCATGGCGATCGTCTCCCCGTTCAGGACGAGCTCGGTCGTACGCGCCGCGTCGCACCCCGCCGTCACGCCGTCGGCGAGCGTGATGGCGCATCCGCGTGACACGGTCGTCTCCGGACGATCACCCCGCATCGGCACGAAGAAGCACGTGATGCTCGCGGGGGAAAACGCGTTCGGGGAGATGGTCATCGGAAAAACGGCTCGGGGACGTGGGGAAGCCTATCGCGCGACGGGTGTTGCGTCCCTGGACACCCATTCGGTACCCGCGCCACCCGTAACCTTTCCGACCCTCGGGGTTTCGGAGCGAAATCCGGTTGTTTCCGATTGCGAACGTCCCCGCACGCACGCGTCGCGACAAGTCCTTGCGGGCGAGGGTTTCGTGAAACCGCCGCACGACCCAAGAGACGGTGTGCCTTCGGTTTCCGACCGATGCCCTAAAGCGCGTCGATGCGCTTCGACGATTGCATACACGGGATCAGGACTGCCGTCCATGGTCCCGGGTCCGGGGCTCCTTGCCCCGAGGAGTGATGCACATGCTGGCCAGGACGAGGAGCATGGTCGGTCTCGACATCGGGACCAGTGCCGTGAAAGCGATCGAGCTCACCCAGAAGGGGCGCGAGGTCGAAGTCACCGCCTTCGGGCAGGTCGAGGTGGCGTCGGACAACTTGGACGACCGCGCTCGTGCCGTTCGCGACTTGATGAACGAAGGTGGCTTCCAGACCAAGCGCGTCGTCACCAGCATCTCCGGGAAGATGGTGATCATCCGCTATCTGAACATGGTGCGGATGAGCGACGAGGAGCTCAAGAACGCCATCACGTTCGAAGCGGAGAAGTACGTTCCGTTCCCGCTCGACGAGTGCATCCTCGACTGCCAGCGCGTTGATGGCTCGGATGAAGGCCCCAGCAGCGGCAACATGACGGTGCTCATGGTCGCGGCGAAGCGCGGTCAGGTCGACGAACACCTCCGCACCGTCGAATCTGCGGGTCTCGTGCCCGAAGTCATCGACGTGGACGCGTTCGCCTTGAGCAACGCCCACACGCTGTGCGCGGGCTCCGACGAAGGCATGGATCTCTCCGGGACGATCGCGTTCGTCGACGTCGGATCGTCCAAGACCAGCGTCAACATCATTCACGAGGGAGCCTCGCTCTTTACCCGCGAGATCAGCCTCGGCGGTCGCGACTTCACGGACGCCATCACCAAGCGTCTCATGGTCGGCTTTGACGAAGCCGAGGACCTGAAGCGCGACCCGGGCGACGGCGGCGACGCGGTGAAGGAGGCGATCTTCCCGACCATCGACGACCTCGGAAACGAGATCCAGTTGTCTTTCGACTACTTCGAGAACCAGTTCGACCGCGAGATCTCGCGCATCCTCCTTTCCGGCGGTGGGTCGCGGCTCACGTTCTTCAAGGACGCCTTCGAACGGATCTTCGAGAAGCCAACCGCTGTCTTCAACCCGTTCGAACACGTCCAGGTCAATGACGGTATCGATGCCGACCTGCTCGCGTCCAACGCGCCGCAGCTCGTCGTCGCTACTGGGCTTGCGGCAAGACTCGCCAAGGTCGGTTGAGGAGGAACACCATGCAGATTCGTATCAACCTCCTACCACCTGAGAATCGCAAGAAGGAGATGACGCCCCTGGCGACGCTCCTGCCGGCGTTGGTCAGCCTGACCATCGTTCTCGGCGCTGGCGCGTTCTGGGCGTTCAACCACTACGGCGAGCTGGCGAACACGGAAGCCAAGAACGACCAGGCCACGGAGCGCTGGAAGACCAAGCAGGGGCCGCTCGACTACCTCGGTGATCTCAAGGCTGAGGAGAGCGACTATCAGGCTCGTGCCAAGACCCTCAGCGGCATCGCCAACTCGCGCTTGTCGTGGACCAAGAAGCTCGATGAGCTGAGCGATCTCGTGGCCGAGGACGACGACGGCGATCGGTTCATGGTCTGGCTCCAGACCTTCGAGGTCAAGCCGGGGGCGAGCAACCCGCGGAGCAAGAAGAAGGAAGGAGATCTCGTCACGATCACCGGTCTTTGCTTCTCCGACGACCACCCACTCAACCGCTTCAACAACTTCCACGAGGGGGTTCAGGCGCACGAGTTCTACCGGTCCGACTTCGCGTCCATCAACAAACCGGCCGGCCAGGCCGTGGCGATGGATGACGACATGGAGCCCGATCAGGCATGGACCGTCAATCTCGCCCTGGTCATGAATGTGTTCGACCCAAAGGCAGCGGCAAAGCGCTCCATCCAAGCGGATCGCGGGTCAGAGAAGATCAAGAACGGGCAGAGGAAGTAGCGGGAGTTCGTCGTGCTGAATCTCAAGAAGGGCAATACCCGTTTCCTCCTGATCGCAGCCGGGATCACGGTCTCGGCGCTCGGTGGCTTCGGTTGGCTTACCTGGTCCGACCTCAAGCGCATTGACGAGCTCGGTGAAGAGACCGAGGGCCTCGAGGGCAAGATCCGAACGGCAGAGGGCAAGATCCGGACGACGGCAGCCGTCGAGAACCGCGTGCTCATCCTGCGCGAGCAGATCAAGGAGTCCGTCACGATCCTGCCGGACGACGCCGAGATCCACGCATTCGTCGACAAGCTGACCCAGTTCGAGCGTGACTCGGGCGTCGTCGTCACGAAGCTCGACGACACCCAGGCCCGTGAGCGCGGGAAGAAGAGGGGCAAGAAGGCGGCGAAGGCCTTCGAGAGCATCACCTACAAACTCGCGATCAAGGGCACCACGCCTCAGCTGCTCGGATTCGTCGATCTGCTCGAGAACGAGTACGACCGGTTCGTTCGCATCCCGTCCTTCAAGATCACCGCGTTCGACGAGCGCATCGACCCGGCGAACGGCCCCGTCGATCCGACCAGCGTGCTGCGCCAGCACGTCGTGGCGCTCGATCTCGAGACGTTCGCCTACAACCCGAAGAAGGCCGGACACGACCTCGTGAAGATCAAGAACGAGGCGAAGAAGATCGAGGACCTGCTCGAGAGCGGGCTGCTCGAAGCGGACAACGGCGACGTCCAGGTGGTGCGCTTTGACCTCAAAGAGACCCCTGGACGACGCGATCCCTTCGTGGATCCGCGTATCTTTCTCGCCGTCAACAGCCCCATCTCAGAGGCCCAGCGCAGGCACCAGCTCCAGGTCCTCAGCGGATTGAAGACGCGCATTCGTGAGATCTCGGAAGCGATCGCCAAAGAAGAAGAGATCGAGAACACGGTCAAGCGGATGCAGGTCGTCGAGCAGAACAACCGCATCCTGACCGGGCTCGCCACCGAGGTCGGCAAGCTGGCCGAGGACGAGAAGTTCTTCTCCGTCGTGGACTACGCGAAGGAATTCCACGCCCTGGTCCAGACTCCACTCGAGGGTCTGATGGCCCGACTCAACCGCATCGACACGGAGGCCATCGTTCAGTCGCGTGACGTCGAGCACCGGGTCGCGCAGATGCAGGCGGCGGTCGGGAACAAGAACTGGGGGCTCATCATCGAGCTCCACGACGAAATCCAGAAGCTGCGTGAGCGCTTCGAAACGCCACCCGAACTCGCGCCGATGCTGGCGAAGGCCGACCAGATGCATCGGCAGGCTTCCGCCCATCGCGGGTTCGACGCCATGAAGTTCAAGTTCGGCGGGTGTGTGACGTACGAGGATGATCCGCAACACGCCGTGATCATCATCAACGGACGGAGCTTCGGCCCTACCGAGCTGGTGGCCGAGGGACTGGTCATCAAGTCGATCACCCCGACCGAGGTGGTGTTCGACTACGAGGGATACAGGGTGTCGCGGCGCCACGCCGCGATGCGCTAGATGGTGGATTGACGAGCGGCAGACTGTCGCTTCGCTCGGCCTGCCTGAGGGTGGGTCCAGGAGCGGCAGACTGTCGCTTCGCTCGGCCTGCCTGAGGGTGGGTCCAGGAGCGGCAGACTGTCACTTCGCTCGGCCTGCCTGTGGGCGGACTGACGAGAAGGTCCGCAAGAGGGAACTCGAACCGGGATTGGGCCGGTTCGCGACGAACGGACGTCGCGGTGCACCCCGCATCGCGGCGTATGGGAACAGAGAAGAAGGTGACGTCCAGCGGGGCATCACGGGAGAGAGGCGATTCCGGCACGGTGAAGCCGGCCTCATTCCCGCTCTGCAATGGACGTGTCCATCCGAGGAGAACGACTGATGATGACTTCCGCAGAAGGGCGGCGGATGAGCCGGCGCACTCTCGCGACAGTCGCTTTGGGCATCGGCGTGGCGATCCTGGTCGGCGCTCCGGTCGTCGCTCAGGGTGAGGCCGTCTATTCCCGGAACCAGGAGGATCGAACCGACACCCGCATCTCGATTGACGTGACGGACCAGCCGCTCGGCGACGTCCTGCGTCACATCCAGGACGCGGCCGAGGTCAACATCATCCTGGCCGAGGGGATCGAGGAGAAGATCACGCTGGTCTTGAAGCAGGTCCCGTGGCGGATCGCGCTCGAGATCGTCGCGGAAAAAGCCGGCTGCAGCCTGGTCCAGAAGGCCACGAACGTAATCCGTGTCGAGCAGCCTCAGCCCGTGACGTTCAACTTCACGGGCGCGGACATCAAGACGGTGATCGACGCGATCGCGAAGGTCTCCGGCGCGAGCATCGTCACGGCGCCAGAGGTCGAGGGGGCGGTACATCTTCGCATCACCGACGTGCCGTGGCGGACGGCGCTGGAGACGGTCGTGAAGACGCTCGGGTTCGTGGTCGTCGAGGACGGCTACAACATCTACCGCGTCGTGCATCCGACCTCGCTCGAGAGCCAGATGGTCACGAAGGTCATGCAGGTGAAGTACCTCCGGCCTCCGCCCCGATACCAGCCGAAGATCCAGACCCAGTACGCCGACTCGGCGACGACCACGGCGGCTGCCGAGGGTGAGTCTGGCGAGACCTTCTCCCTCATCAAGGCGCTCCGCGGCGGGCTGAGCGAGAAGGGAAGTCTCGAGTACTTCTCCCGCCACAACACCATCGTCGTGAAGGACGTCCCGCCGAGCGTCGCCGCGATCGAGCGCATGCTCGCCGAGATCGACATCGAGCCGGCGCAGGTGTTCATCGACGTGAAGTTCGTGACCACGTCGAACACGGATGCGCTCGCGTACGGCGTCGACATCGGTGAGGAAGGCCTGCGCGTCGGCCTGACCGGTGGCTCCATCCCGAGCCGGCTCCCGTTCAATCTCGGTGGCGGCGGTTGGAACAACGAGATCATCGCGGGCGATCCGAACGTCACGCCGGGCCTCGATCCGCAGTCGCTCAGTGACGCGATCACGTTCGGAACGCTCGATTTCACGGGCGCGACGTTCACGTTGAACCTCCTCGAGAACGACGAGGGAACGCGCATCGTCCAGGCCCCGAAGCTCCTTTGTCTCGACAATCAGGAGGCGACGATCTTCGTCGGTCAGACCATCCGCTTCGCCGAGACGACGGCGGAGTCGAACCAGAGCGGCGGCCTCACCTTCTCCATCAAGGAGGCCGCGAATTCGCCGGTCCAGACGGGCTTCCAGCTCTACATGGTTCCCCACATCATCCCGGGGACGAACAAGGTCATGCTCCACGTGATTCCGGAGGCGGAGCAGCTCGTGGGTCGCAGCGTCGATCCGAACCTCCCCGGCTTCCAGATCTTCGTCTCCGGTCAAGGCACGGATAGCGAGGTCCAGATCGCGCTGCCGCAGATCCAGGCTTCGACGCTCGTGACCACGCTGATGCTCGAGAGCGGGCACACCGCGGTCATCGGCGGCCTGATCAGCGAGTCCGAGACCGAGACCGAGCGCAAGATCCCGTTCCTCGGCGACATCCCGCTCCTGGGTTTCTTCTTCCGCAGTGTGAACAAGAGCAAGCGCTCCGACAGCCTGCTCATCTTCATCACGCCTCGGATCGTTCGCGATTCCAACGCGTTCGCGAAGTTCCACCAGGAAGAGAGCCTGCGGCGCCAGAGCGCAATCGAGAACGAGATGGAGCAGATCTTCGGTGGCGGCACGGACGTCCCGAAGGACAAGTAGGTCTTCCGAGTTCTGGCCGCGGAGGCGGGGGAGCGCAGGAGTTCTCCTCCTCGCCCACGCCTCCGCACCCTGGCGGTCCCAACCTGTTTGTCCGCCAACCCTTGCCGATACGGGCCTGGCCCGGTATCTAGAGCACCGCAAGATTGACCTCGCAGACGGTGTGGAGTGGTTCCGCGCCCTGGGAGGCTCAGCCGTACTACGACGTCGGCTTGGTCGCGTGGCGGCCGTGAGGCGTCGTTGGAGACACGAGTTTCACGTTCGGACCGGTCACGCCGGGACGTGCCGTGGGGAGCTCCCCCGGCGCTGGTGAGACGGTCGAGGACGACGGGGTCGAGCCGCGCCCTGGGGCGCCGCTCCTCTCGCTTCCGCGGAACACCACCGCGACGTGCGAGAGCATCCCTCGCGCCCTCCCGTCTCGGGGCGCCGTCGTGGAGACCCGCAGGACGCCCACCGACCGCCGGACGGCTGTCGAGAACACCGCGGGAGGACCCGTGGCTCACCCAAGAGCCGAAGCGGGTCCGATCGTAGGTCGGGTCGGTGATCGATCATCGGCTCGTAGGGATGTGACGCGCCGATGACCCGACCCCGCCAACACCGGGTGACCCACGGCTCCACCAGGAGCCCCGATCGGGTTCCGCGTCCGCCCCGCTCTCGGAGAGCCTCCGGTTAGACGGCGCACACCGGCCCGGATCCACGAGATCACGGGTATGGTCGACATCGAAGAGGCCAAGCGCGAAAAGCGCATCATCATCAACGCGGCCGATCCGGAGGAGATTCGGATCGCCATCACCGATTGCGGCGTGCTCGACGAGGTGTACATCGAGCGCGCATCGTCGACGAGCCACCTGGGCAACATCTACAAGGGCGTCGTCACGAACATCGAGCCGTCCATCGGCGCCGCCTTTGTCGACTTCGGCGGGGATCGCAACGGATTCCTGCACGCGTCCGACATCCTCCCGATCTACCGGCAGAACAACACCGACGTCACTCCGGAGAAGATCCGCAAGCGCGAGAAGCGGAACATCCAGGAGTACGTGATGAAGGGGCAGGAGGTCCTGATCCAGATCACGAAGGACGGAATCGGGAAGAAGGGGCCGACCCTCACGACGTATCTGTCCATTCCGGGACGCTACCTCGTGCTGATGCCGAGCCTGTCGCGCTCGGGCGTGTCGAAGAAGATCGAGAACCGAGAGGAGCGCCACCGTCTGAAGCGCCTGCTCGAGGACATCGATCCGCCGCCTGGCATGGGGTACATCATTCGCACGGCGGGTATCGGCCGCGAGAAGAACGAGATCGAGAAGGACCTCGAGTACCTGCTCAAGCTCTGGAACACGATCGTGAAGCGCGTCCGCCACGACAAGGCGCCGTGCCTCGTGTACCAGGAGTCGGACCTCGTCGTGCGCACCATTCGCGATGCATTCACGCCCGAGGTCGCCGATGTCCTCGTCGACGACGAGCCGGTGTACAACAAGGCGAAGGACTTCCTGCGCGCCGTGATGGCGGATCAGGAGGACCGCATCCATCTCTACACCGACGGGCGGCCGATCTTCCACTCGGTCGGGCTCGAGGACCAGATCGAGCGTATCTACAGCCGCAAGGTCAACATGAAGAGTGGCGGTTCGCTCGTCATCGACCAGACGGAGGCCCTTGTCGCCATCGACGTCAACTCGGGCAAGTTCCGCGAGGAGGACGACCTCGAGGAGACGGCCTATCGCACGAACCTGGAGGCGGTCGAGGAGATCGCGCGCCAGCTCCGCCTCCGCGATCTCGGCGGCGTGATCATCAACGACCTGATCGACATGCAGGACGAGGATCACAAGCGCAAGGTGGAGTCCCGCCTGCGCGAGTGCCTCGGCCAGCACAAGGAACGCATGAAGCTCGCGAAGATCTCGCCCTTCGGGATGGTCGAGATGACGCGGCAGCGGGTGCGGCCCAGCCTGCACCGTTCCAACGCGGTCCCGTGCCCCCACTGCCGCGGCTCGGGCTTCGTCCGCACCGTGGACAGCATGGGCCTGAAGATCCTGCGGGAGATCACCGAGGTCCTGTACCGGAACAAGGCTCGCCGGGTCCGCGTACGAGCCAATGTCCGCGTCGCCGACTTCCTCCGCCGCAACAAGGGGGAGAAGGTGAAGGAGCTCGAAGAGTCCTACGACAAGCCGGTGCTGATCGTCGGCGACCACGAGTTGGGCACCGAGGACTACGAAGTCCAGCGGCTGAAGTAGGGGGTAACCCGCCGTCCCTCAAAGGCTTAGACCCCGGGGCCAGGCGATGGTGGTCGCGTCTCCAGGTCATTGAACCACCCCGGCGGGTTGCTATCCTCGTCCTCCCGTTTCTCAGGGACCGAATCATGTACGCCATCATCCAGGACGGCGGTCATCAGTACCGCGTCGAGAAGGGTCAGCGCATTCAGGTCGAGCTTCGCCCGACCGAGAAGGACGCTGTCGTCACCTTCGATCAGGTCTGTCTCGTCGCGGGCTCCGGCGACCCTCAGGTTGGCCGTCCGTTCGTCGACGGCGCCAAGGTCGAGGGCAAGGTGATCCAGCCCGAGCTGAAGGCCGCCAAGATCGTGGGCCACACGTTCAAGCGGCGCAAGGGCACGCACCGTCGCTACGGTCATCGTCAGCGCTACGTCGAGATCGAGATCACCGAGATCTCCGCCTGAGTCGGAAGGAGCCCCGAGATGGCACATAAGAAGGGTCAGGGCGCAACTCGCAACGGACGCGATAGCAAGCCCAAGTTCCGCGGCGTGAAGGCGTACGGCGGCCAGACCGTGACCGCCGGCAGCATCATCGTTCGCCAGTGCGGCACCAAGTTCCATCCGGGCAAGAACGTGGGCATGGGCCGCGATTTCACGCTCTTCGCGTTGGTCGATGGCCACGTCGAGTTCGGCACTCGCCGGCGCATCAACATCGTGCCGCCGGTGGCCGACGCCAGCTGATCGGACCCCGCGGCTCGCCGCGGCGCCTCCCGAACCATGTTCCGCGACGAGGCGAAGGTCTTTGTGAAAGCCGGGGACGGCGGCTCCGGCTGCATGTCCTTCCGCCACGAGAAGTACCTCCCCAAGGGCGGCCCCGACGGCGGTGACGGCGGCCGGGGCGGGCACGTCATCTTCGTTGCCGACGAGTCCGAGAACACGCTCCTCACGCTCGTTCGCAATCCCCACATCCGCGCCAAGAAGGGCGGCTACGGGATGGGCAACAACCGGACCGGCAAGAACGGCGAGGACCACCTCGTGAAGGTCCCGGTCGGCACCATCATCAAGGACTTCGAGACGGGCGTAGCGTTGAAGGACCTTGCCGATCCGGAGCAGGAGGTCATCGTCGTCAAGGGGGGGCGGGGCGGCTACGGCAACGCACGCTTCAAGTCTTCGACCAACCAGACTCCCCGACGCGTCGACATGGGGAGTGCGGGGGAGGAGCGAACGCTCAAGCTCGAGCTGAAGCTCATCGCCGACGTCGGCCTGCTCGGGTTGCCCAACGCGGGCAAGTCCACGCTCGTATCCCGGGTCTCCGCCGCGACTCCGAAGATCGCCGACTACCCCTTCACGACCCTCGATCCCCACCCGGGCATCGTCGAGCTCTCCGGCTGGCGCCGCTTCGTGATGATGGACATCCCGGGCCTCATCGAAGGCGCCCATCTCGGTCAGGGTCTCGGCGACAAGTTCCTCCGCCACGTCGAACGGACCCGGGTTCTCGTGCATCTCATCGACCTTGCTCCGGACGGACCAACCACCACCGAGGAGCAGTACGAGGTCATCCTCGGCGAGATCCGTTCCTTCGGTGGCGGCCTCGCCGACAAGCCCCGCATCGTCGTCTACTCCAAGGCCGACCTCATCCAGGACCCCGAAGAGCGTGCGGAGGAGCTCAACGCCGCTCTTGGCGTCACCGGCTACCCCATCTCCGCGATCACGGGCCTCAACCTCGACCGCCTCCTCGAAGACTGCTGGCGCTGTCTCAAGCCTGAAGGAGACTGACGCGTCCGCCGGGGGCGCGGAGTTCCGGAGCGTGTGAAGCAACCTGCTCTGTCGGGAGGGCGGACCTGGAGGTTCGCGCTCGCGAAGAAACCGACCCGCCGCGGCGGGATTTGGCCCACGCCCATTTGCAGCCGATACATCCAGCAGGGAGACCGTCTACATGCTGGATATGGATCGTGTGCTGGCGACCGTGGTCGAGGCGGATGCCTCCGATCTCATCTTGAAGACCGGTTCACAGCCGGCGATGAAGCAGGCCGGCCGGGTGCTGTTTCTGGCCGAGGAGCCCGTTCTGCGAGACGATGTGCGGGCGGTCCTCGAACAGATCGCCTATGCGGAGGCGCTCGCGCGTTTCGACGCGGAAGGCGAGTCGGACTTCGCCTTCGAGCATCCGAATCGGGGGCGGTTCCGCGTCAACGCGTTCCGGCAGTCGGGCGAGATCTCGATCGTGATGCGTCAGGTGAAGAGCGTGGTGCCGAGCTTCCGAGAGCTCTGCCTGCCGGAGCGCCAATTCAGCCACTTCGCCGAGCTTTCCCGCGGGATCGTGTTCGTGACCGGGATCACGGGGTCGGGCAAGTCGACCTCGCTCGCCGCGACCGTGGACTCGATCAACAACACGCGCAACGAGCACATCCTCACGCTCGAGGACCCGATCGAGTATCGGTTTGTCGACAACCTGTCGCTCATCAACCAACGAGAGGTCGGTGTCGACACGAGGAACTGGATCACCGGGCTTCGGAACGCGATGCGCGAGGCGCCCGACGTGATCATGCTCGGCGAGATCCGGGACACGGACACCATGGAGGCCGCGATCGCGGCCGCCGAGACGGGGCACCTCGTCCTCACGACCCTGCACACCGTCAACGCGATTCAGACCGTCGAGCGGATCATGACCTTCTTTCCGCCGCACCAGCACGAGCTGGTCCGGTTGCAGCTCTCGATGACCCTGGAGGGGGTCGCCAGTCAACGGTTGATCCCGTGCGTCCAGACCGGACGGATGGTGCCCGCGGTCGAGCTCCTGATCGCGACGCCGCGTATCCGGGAGATCCTCCGCGCCGGCCAGACCCACGACCTGTCGGCGGCGCTCCAGGACGGCGCCGAGTACTACGGCACCCAGACCTTCAACATGTCCCTGAAGAAGCTCTACGAGGATGGGATGGTGACCCTGGAAGACGCGTGTGCTGCGTCCGACAACGCCGACGATCTCAAGCTGGCCATCCGCGGGGTGGTCCGGGGGACGGACCACAAGGTCCTCTCGATGTGAGGTCGCGGGTCCTCGAGGGAATTTCCTGGCCCCCGGACCGTCCAAGGGACGGGTGACCACCGCTCGCCGGTTCGGTTGATGGTCCCCAGCGCAACTCATAAGATGCGTTCGCGAGGGTACCTATGAAGATCTCTACCGTCCGCTCCCTGCTCATTCTGTTCGATCTCGTGCTCCTCGGCGCGATCGTCGGGGTGGTCTATCTGGGGCTGCAGGAGCGCCCGAAGCGCAAGCAGCGGCGCCAGGACTTCCAGAAGCACGTCAACCGGCGCCTGGCGGAGGTGAAGCCGGAGGCCAATGCGACCAAGGTCGATCTGACGTACGCAGGCATCGGGAAAATGAGCATGGGGCCTCCGCCTCCGGAGGACAAGGTCCCCACGGAGGACACCAACCCGAAGCCCGTGGCCGGCAAGGCCCGACCTCTCGCCGACCTCGTCGAACTCGTCGGGACCGAGGTCCACTCGGGCGAGGGGGCCAGCCCTTCGTTCATCCTCTACACCCTGAAAAGCGAGGGCGGCGGACGTCCCGTCCCCGCGGTGCCGGACCCGAAGGACGCGCGCAGCCGCGGCGGTCGCGGCGGTCGCGGCAATCGCAACGGCAACCGGAACCCGGCTCGGAATGTGCGCCGGGCTCCGACGGGTCCGGTGGGTCCGACGCAGAACATCTACAAGGTGTTCGAGGGCTACGTCATCGAGTTCTCGGAGCATGAGGTCGCGACCGTGAAGGAGGTGCGCTCCACCGAGGTCATCTTCGACTACGACAAGAGGGACGTCGTGGTGAAGGTCCCGCCCAAGCGTCTCGGGACCGGGAGCAGCGGAAGCACCAGTACTGCGGAGGCGACGGGCCCCATCTCACCCGACCCCGGCACCTGGATCGCCTGGGTGCCCTCCAAGCCGCGTGAGATCAAGATCACGCCGATGGGCATGCGGGCCTTCGGCGACAAGGGCGAGAAGGCTCTCGATGGCGTCCGCTGGGGCACCGAGCGTTACAAGGACGGCAAGGACGCCGTCCGGCTCGCCAAGATCCCGAAGAACAGCGCGCTCGCGAAGGCCGGAGCCCAGGAGGGCGACCTCCTCATCTCCATCAACGGCAAGCGGGTCTCGTCGAAGGCGGGGGCCGTTGCCTACGTGCGCGCCAACCCGGACCTCCCAGCGTACATCGTGGAGTTCCGCCGGCAGGGACGCCAATATAAGCGCACCGTGCACCCGCCGCGGGCCGGCGGACGCTGAGCAATCGGGTCGCGTGATGCCGCAAGGAGCCTGTCTCACCGCACCTGGTGAAGGCGGGCTCCACGTCTTTCGAGTGGTCGGCGACGGGGCAGGTGTGCTGCTCGAACGCGTGTTCCGCCCCGCCAACCGCGGGACCGGATCGCTCCGCTACGGCCACCTCGTCGATGGCGATGACGTGATCGACGAGGTGATCGTCACCGTCGATGACGGCGGCCGCGGATTCGAGGTCTCCACGCACGGGGGCTCCGCGATGCGCGACGCGGTCCTCGGCTTGCTCGAGCGGGTTGACGTTCAGCTGGTGCCCGCGGCTGACGTCGCTGGGCCGTCCGGTCCCATTGCCCGGGAGGCCCTCGAAGGACTCGAGAGGTCCCACGGGGTTCATGCGCTGCTGTTCTTCCTCGCCGCTCTGCAGGGCGGCCTCGCTGCGGAAGCCCACGCGCTGAGCGCGGTGCTGGAAGCGTCCGACGCCGAGGCCCCGGGTACGGTGCTCCGCCGGCTGGACGTCCTGCTGGGCCGCGCTGCATTCGGCCGCGCGTTCACCCTTCCCCCGACGCTCCTCCTCGCCGGTCCACCGAACGCGGGAAAGTCGACGCTCGCGAACCGGCTGCTCGGTCGGGATCGGTGCATCGTCACCGACGACGCAGGCACGACCCGCGATCTCGTGGGTGCGCCACTCTCGCTCGCGGGGTACCCCTTGCAACTCCTGGACTCGGCCGGCGTACGGACGACGTCCGACCCGGTCGAGCGGCTCGGGGTTCAGCGTACGCTCGCCGCCGGGAAGGCCGCCGACGTCGTGGTCGCCGTTGTCGACGGATCAGAGACCTGGCCTTCGGAGCCGCTCGTCGATCGGGTGCTGCGCCGGCCCGGCGTCGTCGTGTGCCTGAACAAAGCGGATCGCGGCCTCGCCGTCGATCGCCAGGGGCTCGCGCAGCGACTCGGCCGGCCCGTCGTCGTGACGTCCGCGCTGGAGGGTACGGGAATCGACACCCTGGTCGACGCCATCCTGTTTCGCACCCCCTTTCGTGGACCCGCGACCCGGGACTTCACGTGTCCCTTCACGGATCGGCAGGTAGATTGTCTGGAACGGGCTCGCGCGGCGCTCTCCCGAGATCCGGCCGCGGCGCGTCTGGCGCTGTCCGATCTTCTCTGTTTCTAGAACTTCTCTGTACCTAGATCTTCTCTGTATCTAGATCTCCACCGTCTTGAGGAGCGTCCGTGAAACGGGACCTGGTGACCATCGAGGACCTCTCCGACGCCGCGCTCGTTGGACTCATGGACCTCGCCGACGACCTGCAGCGCGACCTCCACGCACACGCGCGGGAACTGTCCGGCTTTCTCATGGGCAGCCTGTTCCTCGAGCCGAGCACCCGTACGCGCCTGAGCTTCGAGGCGGCGATGGCGCGACTGGGCGGACGTGTCATCACGTCGTCCGATCCGCAGACGTCGTCGGCCGTCAAGGGGGAGACGCTGGCGGACACGGTGCGCATCGTCGACTCGTACGTCGACCTCACGGTGCTGCGCCATCCGCACGCGGGGGCGGCGCGCTGGGCCGCGCGACACGCGCGAGGCCCCGTGGTCAACGCAGGAGACGGTTCACACGAGCATCCGACGCAGACCCTGTGCGACCTCTACGCGCTGCGGCGCGAGCGTGGCCGCCTCAAGGGTCTGTTCGTCGCGCTGTACGGAGACCTTCGCTACGGCCGCACGACCCACAGCCTTGCGCGGGCGTTGGTGCGTACCGGGGCATCGTTCCTGGCGGTGGCGGAGGACGATCTCGAGCTGCCCGGTTTCGTCGTGCACGACCTCCTGCGCCACCCCGACTACGGGGTCCGCCACGTCGTCCTCGACGATCTGGAGGAGGTGTTCCATCGCAACGATGTGCGCGCGCTCCTCGTCGGTCCCACCGACCAGCTTCCGGCCGGCGGCGACGATGCGCACGCCCCGGTGTCGTTTCCCTTGCGGGGCCACACGATCGACGCGATCTACGTCACTCGACTCCAGCAGGAGCGCGGCGCGAGCACGGCCCGTGGTCTGCCGATTCTCGACCACCGGTTCCTGCGCTCCGATCCGTTCCAGGAAACGGTGGTGTTGCATCCGCTGCCGCGGGTCACCGAGATCGCGCCCGAGGTGGATCAGGACCCCCGGGCGGCGTACTTCCGGCAGGCCGCGCTCGGAGTCCCCATCCGAATGGCGCTGTTGATGTGGGCATCGGGCCATTACGACCTCCCCCTGGACGAGCATCCTGCGGCTCCGCCGCGCCCCGTGGACGGGTTCCGGTGCGTCGCCACACGGTGCATCGCGGGCCAGGACGGGGAGGGCGTGCCGCAGGAGATCGGGGTCCGGGAGCATGACGTCCCCCGCTGTCTGTGGTGCGAGTCGGAGGCCCGGACGGAAACCTGATCCTCCTCGGGTTACGGTGCGCCATCGCACTTTTAGCACCCCGCGCGGACTCGCACGCTGGTTCAACCCACACAATAGACGTATCTTAGGCGCGAGATCATCGCGGATCAGGACTGGGCACGCGGCTTGCGCCTAACGTCGGCTGCGTCATCTGATCCCAATCATTTGACGTGCTCGGAAGACGCTTCATAGAATGCGTCATCCCTCCCCGGGAGGGGCTCGTCTGCGGCCGTCTCGGGTCGCCACGTTGGAATAAGGGGCGCGATCCAACTTCGCTGCCCTCAGCAGGAAAGGAGAAGAGGCGGCATGACCCCTCGTAGCTTCCGGAAGGTGGCCGTCCCGCTCGTGGCCGTAGTGGCTCTGAGCCTGGGAATCAGCGGCTGCGGCGGCGGTGGAGGAGGCGGAGGAGCCTCGACGACCGGCGCCATCATTGCACTGTCGTTCGTCGGCTTCGTCACGCAGCCCTCTGGCAACGGTCCCAACGGTCAGGTGCCTCTGCCCGAGGTGTTCCTGGACCAGACCCTCGAGTTCCAGTTCGACGCAGACATCGACGATGGCATCCTCGGTGGATTCTTCATGCAGGGCGGCGCCCCGCTGGAGTTCGTCGGAGTGTCAGCGTCGGCGACGACCGGCGGCGTCCCGTACTACGCGTACGTCGATCAGGCGCTGGCGGCCAACGCGCTCCAGGTTCGCCAGAACGCGTTCAACGCGCCGCTCGTGCCTAGCTACATCATTGGCCGGCATCGCGACAAGGAGGACACGATCGTCGTGGACCCGCGCGTCCAGGCGAACAATCCGCTCGGCCTCACGTTCAACGGCGGCTTCGCGCCGCAGGTCGAGTACACCTACCGCATCCCGGCGAACAACGCGTTCCGGATGGGCGGCGGCACGCCCGCGGCGGTGGTGGGCGTCGATCCGCTGCTGCTCCCGATCGTGCTGAACGTCTTCGGACCCCAGCCGATCCTGTCGCCGGTGTTCCGTTCGGGAACGTCGACGGGACCGGACCCGGTTCCGCCGGAGATCGTGTCGATCACCGCGACGTCGGGCCTCGCCGGTACTCCCGGGCAGCCGATCCCTGCGACGGACTCCCTGCAGATCACGTTCTCGAAGCCCATCGATCCGGTGAGCCTCGACCTCGTGGCCAACTTCCTCGTCCGCAACCAGGATCTCGTCACGGCGCAGGAGCCCGAAGGGCGCCTGATTCCGGGCAACCTGGTGATCAACCCGGCCCAGGCGCAGATCGTGACGTTCGTCCCGGTCCCGTCGTTCGGCCCGGGGGTGAGCCCGACGCAGGGCTACAACATCGAGGTGCGGGTCGGGACGTTCGGAGTTACGACTGTCCCTGAGATCCTCGGCGTCCCTCAGGGCAACCCGCCGCAGCAGCTCCCGGTCGGGAACTCGCTGAGCCAGATCTTCGTCACCGAACCGTGTCCCACCTGCGAGGGCTCGGTGGCCGTCATCGAGACGTTCACCAACAACACGAACGAGGACCAGGGGTTCACCCCGCTCTTCGACCGGGCTCTGTGGAACGACGCGGGCAGCCCGGGCAGCCTGCGGAGCACACCGATCTCCGGCAACCCGTTGGCGACCTTCACCGGCAACCCCACTGCCCTGGGCACGCAGTCGCAGGTGAACATGCCGATCGGCGTCGGCACCACGCTGGCGCTGACCACGGTGCCGTTCCTCGGACTGTTCTCGCCGTTCGACGACGCGGACCTTCCGGGGATGCCGGGGTCGGGCAACAACCTGCCCGGTGTCAATGCGATGGGCGGTTCCCACACCATGTGGCTGACCGAGGCCACCGACATCGGTAACCCGCGCTCATCGCTCGAGCTGATCGAGTGGGGGCCGACGATGAACACGGTGCTCGTCGCGACCTACCCCTCGTATCAGATGTGGGCGGGCATGTCGTCGGTCACCGCCCCCATCACCTGCCCGACGGGCACCACCGGCCTGTCGACGATCTACGCGCAGAACCACGACCAGGTTCCGCCGCAGCCCGTCGACCCCAACAACACGCACCCGACCATCCCCGGTGCCGGTGCCGTGCTCGTCTCGCCGCCGGGCGCCTACCAGGCGGGACCCGGGTTCACCTCGTACTTCCCGTACCCGACCCTGAGTCCGCCGTTCGACTACATCGGCTCAGGCACCGGCCAGGCGAACCTGGTCTACGAGGTCAACATCGAGCCCGGCACGCAGCAGGCGAACTTCAACCGCTACCGGGCCACTGCGTTCACGCCGGTCCGCCGCATCATCGGCGCGCCCCTGTCCAGCGGCATGATCACGTCCGCTGGCAGCGGTTGTGACACCTACGACCTGCGCTTCACGTTCGTGTCGATCGTGGCCACGGATCAGTCGAACTTCTACGACACGGGCGTCGTCACCGGTACGCCGCGCTACGCCGGCATCACGTTCGCACCGAGCCCCGCGAGCCAGGCGACGGGCAGCAGCGCGCTGTGGGAGTTCGAGGGGGCGACCGCCATCGCTGCTCCGAACGCTCCGGTCGGCGTGACCTCGGGCTTCCTCACGTACTGGAGCGGCACCCCGGCGGCGGGCCAGTTCTTCCCGGGCATCCTGGAGGACCCGATGAGCCCGTTGACGCCGCAGCTGACCGGGAACCGGTACTTCCGCTTCCGCGTCACCCTGCGCAACGACAACATCCTGAACGGTGAGCAGCAGTACAACAGCTTGATCGCTGCCATCGTCGTCGGCGGTTCCTGATCCTCTCAGGTCGTCAAGAGCGACGCTCTACGGCGCTGCGCGGCATGGGCCGCGTGGCGCCGTTGTCGTTTGGGGCGTTTCGTTCCCGTCGCCGCGCGGGTCGCCATTGCGACCGCGCCGACGGCAGTGCCCAATCGCTCTTCTGACCTCGGCGTGCGCGAGAGCACTGTCCCGAAAGATCGTTCCCCAGCAGCGGGTTAGCGCTGCTCTCGCTCCGTCCCACACTCCGGGCACGGCGCTTGCTCCTTGCCTTGCGACGGGAGTCATCGGGGCGAGAGAGCGAGGCTCATGAGGATCCAGACCTTTTCGAGGGCGGCAGTCGGCCTGTCCGTCCTGGCCGTGCTGTTCGTGACCGGTTGCGGAGGCGGCGATGGGGGAGGAGTCGGTGATGGCGTCCAGGGCGCAGTGATCGGCGTCTCTTTCGGCGGCTTCACGTCGCAACCGTCGGGGAGTGGCCCCAATGGCGGGGTGCCGTTGCCCTTCGTGTTCCTGGATGAGGCGATCGAGTTCCGTTTCGACGGCCCGATCGACGCCGGGATCTTCGGTGGGTTCGCCGTGGACGCGTCGCAGGACCCGATCGTCATCAACGGCGAGTCGCCGGTAGCGATCTCGAGCATCCCCTACCACCCGTACGCGAACCAGTCGATCGCGGCGGCCTCGATCGAGGTGCGGAGCAACGTGTTCAACGGCGCAGTCGTTCCCAATTACGTCGTGGGTCGCCACCGGGACAAGCCCGACACGATCGTGATCGACCCCGTAGTCCCGCTGGGCAACGTGCTGGGCCTGCCCTTCAACCCCGGGTTCCTCGCCAACCGCGAGTACACCTGGCGCGTGCCGGCGACGTCCGGGATCCGGGTTGGGGGCAAGCCGGCGTTGCCGGTCGGAACCGGTCCGCTGCAGCTCCCCATCGTGGTGCCCGGATTCACACCGGCGCCGGGGCTCGGCATGGTGTTCCGCACCGGCGACACGGTGACTCCCGACCCTGATCCGCCCACCGTGCTCGAGATCGTGAGCCTGTCCGGAGCGTCGGGCCAGGAGACCGAACCCATCGGGGCGAACGAGCCGATCGAGGTGATCTTCGACCAGGCGATCGACCGGCTCTCGATCGACGAGCTACAGAACTTCATCATCCGCAACGTCGATCGCCCGACGCTGGAGTTTCCCCAGGGGCGTCCGGTCGGGGTCCAGCTCGACATCGACGAGCAACGTCCGTACGTCGTCACGTGCATCCCCGTCCCGTCGTGGGGGCCGGGAGTCAGCGCCGCGGACGGTTACGAGATCGAGGTTCGCATCGGGACGTTCGGCGATCCGAGCCTCGACAACATCGTCGGCCTGCCGCAGGGGTTGCAGGGTGGGCAGATCGGGCTCGACAACTCATTACCCGCGACCTTCCACACCCAAGCGTGCCCGGAGTGCGAGGGGTCGGCAGCCATCATCGAGAACTTCTCGACGCAGGACAATCGCGACGGCGCGTTCGCCCCGACGCTCAACGCGTGTCGCTGGGATGAAGGCGAGGGCGGCGCCGGTCTCTTGCGGGGTGTCTCCATCAGCGGTGATCCTCTGGCATTGTTCCAGGGCAACCCGGGCAACATCGGCACGCGGAGCCAGGTGAGTTCGATCATCGGTCCGGGCACGACGCTACCGCTGTCCGGTCCAGCGCAAGGTCCGTTGTTTCCCGTGGGGCTCTTCACTCCGTTCGATGCCGGAGACGGTGTCAACAACCTGGGGCCGGGCATCAACGGGGGCGGCGGCGGTCATCTCATGATCATGTACGAGGGCGTCGACCTCGGCGGCGTACGCGACTCACTCGAGCTCATCGAGTGGGGACCCACCGGCAACACGGTCTTCGCGACGACGTACCCGAGCATGAGCATCTGGTGCGGGCAGGGTTCCCAGGTCGCCCCGAGCAGCTGCCCCAGCGGCGGCGCCAACACGGGCCTCGCCGGGACCTACCTCGTCAACTATGACCAGGACACGCTACAGGCACCCGATCCCAACCGGCTGAACCCGCTCAACCCCACCCAGGGCGGCGTGCTGTGCGTGGGACCGAGCGGCTACACGACCACCCCCGGCTTCTCGACCTACTTCCCGTACCAGACGTTCACGAGGCCGTTCGACTACCTGGGATCCGGCCCAGGGTCGGGGGCCCTGCTCGTCGAGATGAACACCGAACCGGGTACCCAGCTGGTGAACTTCCACCGCTACCGCTCGGTTGGCGCCGTACCAGCTCCGTCGATTCGTCGGTTCATCGGCGGTCCGCTCGGCACGCTCGCGCAGGCGAACGTGGTCGTGGGATCCGGCTGCGACATCTACGACTGGCGCTTCACATTCGTCTCGATGGTGTCGTCTGCCCAGTCGAACTTCTACGACACGGGCGTCAACCCGGCTTCCGAGAACGCGATCTACCGCGCCGTGACCCTGAGCCCGTCCCCCCAGGACCAGACCGCCGCGACCAGCGCCATCTGGCGCTTCGAGGGCGCTGCCGCGATCGCCGCGCCCAACACGCCGGTTGGGCCGACCACGGGTCTCCTGACCTGGTGGAACGGCACTCCGGGCTCCGGCACGGAGTTTCCCGAGGTGCTCGAGGATCCCAACAACCCCGCCGCGCCCCAGCTCAGCGGCAACCGGTACTTCCGCTTCCAGGTGGAGCTCCGGAACGATCATGTCGCCAATACGATCCAGAGCTACAGCGCGCTGAGTATGGCGATCAGTGTCCAGACCACGAGCAACTGACACCCCTCCCCGGGTACGCGGACCTCCAGAGGCTGTGAATCAATCGCAATCCGGGCTGCGCTCGGCCCAGAGCGAC
>NZBC01000071.1 GCA_002687715.1 Planctomycetota bacterium
AAGGCGAGTCGTTGCGAGAGCAGATGCTCGGCGGCATCCGCTATCTGGATCTGCGGGTGGGTATCGCCGCGTTGGATGAAAGACGCCGAGAACTTGTCATCCAACACACAGTTGCCGCCCAACCGCTCGAACACGCGGTCGGTCAGCTCATCGACTTCCTGGCAGCGCACCCGAAGGAGTTCTTCGTACTCGATTTTCAGCACGTGTTCCTGACCGACGACGCAGCCACCGAACGGGAGGACAGGCGGCCGAGCTGTTCCAGAACGGCGTACACCGGTTGCAGCGTGCCCACGGGGCCCGGCTCGGGCACTACCCGCAGCACCCGGATGCCGGCGCATCGCCAGTCGATCGCCGCTTCCGCGACGATGCGCGACTTGCCGACCCCCGACGGCCCGCGTACGAGCACGACCGGCTTCTTCGCCTGCCGGCGCGCGGTCGGCGGAATGGCCTGGAGAAGCTCTTTCACCTCCGAACGCCGTCCAGTGAGCGGCGGGTACGAGAGCACGGTCGACCGCGTGGAGAACGACTCGTCCGGCCACCGCCGGCCCGAGGCCCGCAGCCGCCGGATCACGTCGCGAGCCGCGGGTGGACGATCGTCCGGCGCGGGCGCGGTCATGTCCTTCACCAGCTCTCGGAGCCACGCATCGACGACGTCCCCGGTGTCGAGAGGTTCCGTGAGGCGCTCGGCGGGAGCCGGCCGCCCGGTCAGCATCTCGTAGAGAGTGACGCCGAGCGAATACACGTCGGACCGCGCGTCCGGCACCGGTCCCGCCCCCATCGCTTCGGGAGACGCGTACGGCGGCGTTCCGCGGCCAGCGGCGTCTTCGGGAAACCCAGCCAGATCGAGGTCGAGGAGGGTGGTCCGCCCCGAATCGGGGTCGTGCATGATGTTCCGCGGCTTGACGTCGAGGTGGAGCCGCGATCGGGCGTGCATGGTCGAGAGAACGCGGCATACGTCGACGACGAGGCCGATGGCCGCCTCCACGCCGAGCGGAACCTGGGATTCCAGCGTGCGACCGGGCGCGCGGTCACTGACGAGGAACGTCCGGTCGTCGGCGAGGTCGTATCCGAAGTCGCGGGCGCGGGCCAGGCCGGGGTGGCGCATGGACGACAGTAGTCGGTACTCCGACTCGAGCCGGGCCGCGCGCTCGGACAGAGACGCCCGACCCGGCACGCTCTTCAGCACCAGCGCCCGCTCCGGGCGCAGCGCGTCCGCCACGGTCCAGACCTCGGTCTCCTGGCCGACGTACAGCTTCTCCAGCCGGCGGTAGCGTCCCTGGAAGAACACGGGCTCGGGGCGGCTGGCGACGGTCGCGCTCTCGGTCAAATGATGGGTCCTTGAAGAGGTCCGCGAGCAAACCACGACTCTTCCTTGGAGCGAGCGCACGAAGCTGCTTCCGCGCTCTCGCATCCGGCCGCGGTGACGCCCGAGTATAATCCCGCCCCCATGCCCGAGACCATCCCCGCCGAAGAGCTCCAGCAGAGCCTCTTCCTTTTGGACGGCTCGGCTCTCGCCTACCGCTCCCACTTCGCGATGGCGCGCTCCAACCTGTCGTCTGCGGACGGAGTGCCGACGGGCGCGACCTACGGCTTCGCCTCGGAGGTGAAGCGGATCATCGACAACGTCTCGCCCAAGTGGTTCGCGGTGGTGATGGACACCAAGGCGAAGACCTTTCGCCACGAGCTGTTCGAGGACTACAAGGGCACCCGCCAGAAGACACCCGACGAGCTCGTCGAGCAGCTCCCCTACATCAAGGACGCAGCGCGGGTCCTCGGTGTCCCCGTCCTGGAGCTGGACGGGTTCGAGGCCGACGACATCATCGGCACCCTCGCGCGGCGGGCGGAAGCGGACGACCTGAACGTGTTCATCGTCTCCGGTGACAAGGACTTCATGCAGATCGTGAGTCCACGCGTGCGGCTCTACAACATCATGAAGCCCAACGTGGAGCTCGTGATCCAGGGCCTCGAGGACGTCCGCGAGAAGTTCGGCGTCGATCCCGACCGGGTCGTCGACGTGCTGGGGCTCATGGGAGATTCGTCCGACAACGTCCCGGGAGTGAAGGGCATCGGAGAGAAGGGGGCAAAGAAGCTCATCGTCGAGCACGGCAGCATGGAGGAGCTGTTCGCCAATCCGAGCGAGAACCTCTCCCCGTCCGTCAGGAAGAAGCTCGAGGAAGGAGAGGAGCAGGGGCTGCTCTCCAAGCGGTTGGTGACCATCGACACCAACGTACCCATCGACGTCACAGTGCAGGAGCTGCTCTACGGAGGCCCGGACGTCGCGGCGGCGATCCCGTTCTTCCGCAAGCTCGGCTTCCGGAACTTCGTCGAAGCGATGTCGGAGGTCGCTGACGGCCCGGTCGACGACGACGTCGAGACGACGTACACCGTCGTGAAGACGGGCGACGAGCTCGAGGTGCTCCTGAGCCGGCTCAACGACGCGCCGCTCTACTCCGTCGACACCGAGACGACGAGCTTGAACCCCCGGGAGGCGCGGCTGGTGGGGTTCTCCTTCTCCATGCAAACGGGCGAGGCGTTCTACGTCCCGACCCTCGCCGACCCGCCCGTCGTCGAGGACCCTCCGATGACGGCCCGCGGCACCGGAGTCATCGACGCGTTGCGACCGCTGCTCGAAGACGCGCGTCCGGCCAAGTGCGGTCAGAACGCGAAGTACGACATGGCGGTCATGCGCACCCATGGCATTCGCATGCGCGGCCTGCTCACCGATACCATGATCGCGGCGTACCTCCTCGAGCCACACCAGCGCGAACGGGGTCTCGACGCGCTGTCGCTCCGCCACTTCAACTACGTCAAGATCAAGACGGTGGACCTCATCGGCAAGGGCAAGGACCAGCTCACCATGGACCTGCTGCCGGTGGAGGACGTCGGCCACTACGCCTGTGAAGACGCCGACTTCACCTTTCGGCTCGCCGAGCGCTTCCTGCCCCGGCTCGAGGCCGCCGGGCTCCGGAAGCTCCACGACGAGGTCGAGATCCCCCTCGTCGACGTCCTCGCCGACATGGAAGCGACCGGCGTTCGCGTCGACCGCCGGCAGCTCAAGGACATGGCGAAGGTCCTGCAGAAGCAGGCCGACGCTCTCGAGCAGAAGATCCGCGACCTGGCGGGGGATCAGAGCCTCAACGTCATGAGCCCCCGCCAGCTCGGCATCCTGCTCTTCGAGACGCTCGAGATCCACAAAGAGAGTGGCTACAAGCCCAAGAAGACCAAGACCGGCTGGGGGACGAGCCAAGCCGTCCTCGAAGCCCTGGCCGAGGACCACGACCTGCCGCGCCTCGTCCTGGAGTACCGGAGCCTGGTCAAGCTGCTCGGGACGTACATCGTCCCGCTGCCGGGACTCGTGGACCCGGAAGATGGCCGCATCCACGCCTCGTTCAACCAGACGGTGGCGGCCACGGGGCGCCTCTCATCGAGCGACCCCAACCTCCAGAACGTCCCGATCCGCACGGAGCTGGGCAAGAAGATCCGCGAGGCGTTCAAGCCCAGCGGCGACGATTCCGTGCTCCTCGCCGCGGACTACAGCCAGGTCGAGCTCCGGATCATGGCCCATCTGTCGCAAGACGAGACCATGATCCAGGCGTTCCAGAACGACGTCGATATCCACGCCGACACTGCCGCGCGGGTGTTCGGTCTCGAGTCCAAGGACGTCGACGCGACCATTCGCGGCCGCGCCAAGGCGATCAACTTCGGCATCCTCTACGGCATGGGTCCGCTGCGGCTGTCGCGCGAGACCGGCCTGACGATGGACGAGGCACGCACCTTCATCAAGCGGTACTTCGACACCTTCCCGGCGATCCAGGATTTCCTCTCGGGCCTGAAGGACTTCACCCGGCAGGAGGGCTACGCGCAGACCATTCTGGGCCGCCGACGCCCCATCCCGGATATCAACTCCTCCAACGGCATGCTTCGCAGCCAAGCGGAGAACATGGCCGTCAACACGCCCATCCAGGGCTCGGCTGCCGATCTCCTCAAGGTCGCGATGTGCCGCATCTGGCGCGAGCTAGGCGTCCGCGGACTCCGCTCGAAGATGATCCTGACCGTCCACGACGAACTCGTATTCGACGTCCCGAACGAAGAGCTGGACCGCGTGCAATCCCTCGTTCGCGACCTCATGGAGCACGCCTTCCCCCTGGACGTCCCGTTGAAGGTGGACATCGGGGTCGGAAGCAACTGGCTCGAGGCGCACTGATCCAACGGGCGCGGACCTCCAGGTCCGGCCTGGGTCCGGATCCGGCTTCGCCGTCAGAGCGGGTCCACCCTCCCATCCGGAGCAGATTGCTTCACAGCCCCTGGAGGTCCACCCTCCCGGGAAATAGAATCGGACTCGGCGAGCCTGTTGCGCCGGTCCTATCGCCTGAAAACCAACCGGAGTTTCGTCATCGTGGCCCTCGGCAACGCCAACCATCGTGGACGATTGAGCCTTCTCGCCTGTGATTCGGGGAAGCCCTTCGCATCCCGAGTTCACGAGCACCTGACCGAGATCGTCAAGGTCGTCGATGGAGAGACCGTCTCCGTTGCGCGGTCCAGCGAGGAGATCACCTTCGCCAACGGCGAGTTCAAGACGGTCATCGACGAGAACATCCGCGGTGACGACGTCTACATCATTCAGTGTCTTGACGATCCGTTGTCCGACCGGTCCGTCAACGACAACTACATGGCCCTCCTGACGGCCCTCCACGCGGCGCACCACTCGGACGCGGACTCCATCACCGCAGTGATCCCCCAGTTCCCATACTCCCGCCAGGAGCGGAAGAAGGCCCGCGAGTCGATCACGGCGCGCCTGGTCGCAGCGCAGCTGGAGGACGCCGGCGCCCAACGCGTCATCACTCTGGACATCCACGCCGAGGCGATCGAGGGCTTCTTCGAGCGGGCGCTCATGGAGGACCTCCACGCGTCGAAGGAGATCATCAGCTTCTTCAGGCAGAACGCCAAGACCGACAACCTCTGTGTCGTGGCGCCGGACACCGGTGGCGCGAACATGGCCCGCTACTACTCGAACCAATTCGGATCGGCGTTCGCGGTCGTCGACAAAGCGCGCGACTACAGCAAGACCTCCGTGGTCGAGAGCATGCGGCTCGTCGGTGACGTAAAAGGCAAGACGGTGATCATGCCGGACGACCTCGTCGCGACCGGGGGCACGCTGATGAACGCCTGCCGACTGCTCAAGGACAACGGCGCGGAGAGGATCTACCTGGCCTGCTCGCTGCCGTTCTTCAATGGCCCGGCAGTCGAACGTCTCGACCAGGGCTTCGAACAGGGGCTCTTCGAGATGGTCGTGGGAACCGACGCAGTCTGGCACGGCCCCGCGTTCTGCGAGCAGCACGCCTGGTACCGCGAGGTCTCCGTGGCCCGCTTGTTCGCCCAGGTGATCTTCAACATCAACCGGCGCCGCTCGGTCAGCGAGCTGCTTCGCTAATTGGCGGTCGTCGCAAATCGCGACGCCCAAAGGGCATAGACGCCCCGACCGCCGTGTTTCCACGGTTGCCCACCTGCCGCGAAGGCCTTCTTCTCGGGGCCGGGAACCGATAGGATCCGTATCGTCCAAGGGGATTCCAGACGGGGAGGGTGCGGGATCCCCGTCATCAGCGCGAACAACGCGGAGCAGTCGATCCATGCGCGTCCACTCCATCATTGCTCTCTGTCTTGCCCTTCTCTTCCTGGCCCCGCTCGCCCTCGCCGACGAAATCGTCAAGAAGGACGGCAGCTCGGTCAAGGGTGTCATCGTCAACCAGTCGTCCAAGATCGTGCGGATCATGGACGCGCGGGGACGCACTCATCGCATCTCGATGAAGGACGTCGACTCGGTCCTCGAGGGGGCCGAGACGGGCAACGACGCCGTCGATCTGAAGCTCGAGGAAATCGACACCGACGACGCCGACGAGCTGGTCGGCGTGGCGAAGTGGGCGCGCGAGAAGAAGAACCGGGCCTGGAAGCTCGTCGCCATGCTCGCCCTGCGCGCCGATGAGACCAACGGCGACGCGCACGAGCTCCTCGGTCACCAGAAGGTCGGCGACACCTGGTACACGAACAAGAAGAAGGCCGAGACTGCCCGCAAGAAGCTCCTCGCCGAGAAATGGAAGAGTGAGGGCTATCTCAAGTGGAAGGGCGGCTGGATCAAGAAGGAAGACAAGGCCCTCGCCAGCAAGGATCCCAAGGCCTTCACGCTGACGGACGAAGGCGTCTGGCGCGACGTGGTGTCGGTCAAGAAGGAAGCGGGGTACATCCTCGTCAAGGGCAAGTGGGTCAAGGGTGGCACCCCCGCCGACAATGCGGACATGAAGGGGTTCAAGAAGAACCTCGGCGAGGATATCTGGATCATCACGACCCCGCACTTCCGCCTGTGGGTGCAGCAGATCCCGCCCGATGAGGTCGAGGAGCTCGGCGCGCTCTGCGAGAAGACCTACCAGTGGTTCCTGAAGGAGATGGCGATCCCGGACGGCACCGACCTGTTCCGCGGCAACAAGGCCAAGATGTTCGTCCTCAAGGACAAGAACACGGCCATGGACTGGTACAAGCACTACAAGAACCGGTTCGGCCTCGATGACCAGTTCCAGAAGCTGCTCGAACGCGGCGGCGGCAACATCCTGGCGTCAGGCGCCCCGTTGGCGAGCCACATCCCGACCCAGGACGGCAACCACCTGCGCCAGCAGCTGGTCAACCACTCGGCCCATTGCTGCCTGCACTGGTTCTCCCGCGGCCTCGATGGCCGTCCGGAGCCGTGGCTGCGTGAGGGCTTCGGGGTCCACGCCGAACACGAGATCCTCGGCAACGGCCTCGTGGTCCACTCCACCCTCGCCAAGTACGGCGGCAGCGGTGGCATCGCCGACAAGGCCTTCTCGACCAAGGACGCGAAGGACCGCGCCAAGGGCACCGTGCGCAACGGTGAAGACGAGGCGATGGTCACCTTGAACAAGCTCGACCTCAACTCCCTCAACGGCGATCACTACTCCAAGGCGTACACCCTCATCGCCTGGCTGATGAAGCACCACC
>NZBC01000072.1 GCA_002687715.1 Planctomycetota bacterium
AAAGGCCGGAGCGGACCTGGAGGTCCGCGCTCCCGTCGGCGAGCGACTGATCCCGGTCTGGCTGCAGTTCTGGGAGCTTCCCGTCGCCCTCGCCGGTGTGTTCACCTGCGCGTTCGATTGGCGCGGTCGCGACCTCGTCGGCGCCCCCGACTGGATCGGAGTTCACGCGCTCGACAACCCGGGCGGCCTGTTCTCCATCGTCGGGTTCACGGCGCCGGTCGTGATCTGGATCGGCATGCGGTTCCGGACCCGCAACGTGCCGGTCGCCGTCGCGCTCCTGCTCGGGGGGATCGTGGGAATGTTCGGGGTCCTGTACTTCAACGGTTCCGTGCGGCAGGGCCGATCGAGCGCCTACATGATCACCGCTGCTGCATGCGCGGTACTGCTGATCACCGGCGGCACCTTCCGGCTCGCCCACCACGTGCGCGTCCCGTACGCCCTCCTCCAACGGGTGCAGCTCGTGGCGCTGCTCGTGGCGATCGCCGGACTCGCCTCCGCTGCCGTGCCCTGGCACCGTGCGTACACCGGCGGACCTGCGGTGTGGGGGTTCGAGCACAGCCTCTCCGGCGTGGCGTGGGGAATGCTGGCGGTGCTCCTGGTGTGGCTCCTCGTTACGCGGGGATTGAAGAAGTTCCGGTGGGACGGCGCGGCCACTGCGGCGACGGGAATCGGATGCACGATCATCGCCTCGGCCTACGGGGCGAAGCTCCGCGGACAGATGGCGGGGTTGTACCTGTTGCTGACGGTGGGAGTGATCCTGCTGGTGATCGGCATCGTCCTCATGATGCCGGCGCGGGAGGAGGGGGCATGAGCGAGGTGACGACCTGTGCGTCCTGCAGCGGCCCTTGCGATCCCGACGGCGCGTGTCCGCGGTGCCTGATGATGGTGGGCCTGGACTCCAACCAAACCGACGCGACGTTGACGCCGGTCGCGGTCGATCCGGATCGCATCCCCGGCTTCGAGATCATCCGCATGATCGGGCGTGGCGGCATGGGCGCGGTCTTCGAGGCGAGGCAGGAGCGGCTCGACCGTACCGTCGCCATCAAGATCCTCGCGCCCGAGATCCAGCACCGCCCCGGTTTCGCTGAGCGCTTCCGCCGCGAGGCACGCACGATGGCCGGGCTCAATCACCCCAACCTCGTTTCGATCCACGACTCCGGCGAGGACGACGAGCTGTTCTGGCTCGTCATGGAGCACGTCGACGGGGTGAACCTCCGCCAGCTGATGGAAGAGGGCGTCACGTCGGCGCAGGCGCTCGATCTCGTCCGTCAGACCTGCGATGCGCTCCACTACGCGCATGAGGAAGGGGTCGTTCATCGCGACATCAAGCCGGAGAACATCCTCGTCGATCGCCGAGGCCGGGTGAAGCTGGGCGACTTCGGGCTCGCGAAGATCCTGGACGGCGACTCCCCGGTCTCGCGCCGCCTCACGGGAACCCACCACGTCATGGGCACGCCGCTGTACATGGCTCCCGAGCAGATCAACCATCCGAAGGACGTCGACCATCGCGCCGACATCTACTCGCTGGGGGTGGTGTTCTACGAACTCCTCACCGGCGAGCTCCCTCTCGGACGCTTCCTGGCGCCGTCGGAGGCGGCCGACGCGGACGCACGACTCGACGACGTCGTGCTGCGGGCGCTGGAGCGGAAGCCGGCGGACCGATACCAGCACGCGAGCGAGGTGCGCGCGGATCTGGATACGTTGAACGACGAAGCTCCTGCCGGAGAGCGGGCCAAGGCTCCGGCTTCTTCGGCCAAAGCGCACCTGGAGGTCCGTGACCCGGCTGGAGACCCCGGGACGCTCGCGCCTCCGAAGCGCCCGCGGCCTTCTCTGCCGACCTGGATCACATGGTGGGAGCTCCCGCTCTGCGTCCTCGGCGTGATCGCGACGATCCCACCCTGGACTCGCAGTGGGAGGGCGGGAGCGCTGGACGGTTCCGGACCCTGGGCGCTGATGGTCGGCGGGGCGTTCCTGCTGCCGTTGGTGGTCTGGGTGACCACGAATCGAGACCGTCGTTCGATGGTCATTCCGTGGGCGTGCGCTCTGGCGGGAGCCCTCGCGGGGATGGCGTTCACGGGGGCGATCACCTCGACGTCGATGCAGAGTCCGACGGCGTTCGCGACGCTGGCCTTCGTGATCTGCTGGTTGCTGCCGGCCCGGCTCGTCTGGATTGGCGTCAAGAAGCTCACCCTGCCCGAGGTCGTGGCCGTTCGCCTCGCTCCGCTCGGGGTGATCGCCGTGGCGGTGACGCTGCTGGCTTGCGTGGCGACCCCATGGAAACGTGGACCCGTTCGCGACCTCTGGTTCTTCCACGAGCTCATCGGAGTCGCTGCCGTGGTCGCGCTCGTGTTCCTCGCCTCGGCCCGGTACCTGTTCCGGGGGGCCTCCTCCCGGTTCTGGGACGGCCTGTTGGCGATGGGGGTCGGGTTCATCGTGGCCACGAACGGCGTGGCCTTCGCCTCTCGGTCGTGGGCCCACGTCGCGTCCTATGCAGCCGTTTGCGGGGGCATCGTGATCGGGCTGCTGGGTTTGCTCCAGCTCCTCCCCGTTCGGCGCGCGGACTCGTAACATGGGTCCATGACGCAGCCCGAATTCGTTCCGTTGACCGACCGCTACGACCCCGGAGCACCTCCAGCAGACGCTGCTCGGGGGTTCTACGAGATGATGGACAAGCGCCGAACGGTGCGCGAATTCTCGTCGCGTGACGTGTCCAAGGACACGATCGAGTGGATCGTCAGGACCGCATCGTCCGCGCCCAGCGGGGCCAACAAGCAGCCGTGGCGTTTCGTCTGCGTCCGCGACCCCGAGACGAAGCGGCAGATCCGAGCGGCCGCCGAGGAAGAGGAGCGTGCATTCTACGAACGTCGCGCCAGTGACGAGTGGCTCAAGGACCTGGAGCCGCTCGGTACCGACCCCAACAAGCCGTTCCTGGAGGCCGCGCCGTGGTTGATCATCGTGTTCAAGCTCACGCGCAATGACGACGGTGGCAGCGTGTACTACATCAACGAGTCCATCGGTCTGGCGTGCGGGTTTCTTCTCGCCGCCGCGCATGCCGCGGGACTGGCGACTCTGACTCATACCCCGAGCCCGATGGGGTTCCTGTCGGAGCTTCTCGAGCGACCGGAGTACGAGCGGCCGTTCCTGCTCATCCCCGTCGGCTATCCAGCGGACGAGGTCCTCATCCCGAAGGCGGCGTTGAACAAGAAGCCGCTCGATGAAGTCATGGTCGTGAAGTAGAGCTCCGGTCAGCGGCGAGTCCGCGGTACGAAGTCATCGCCGCCGTGCTCCTTCCACCAGGCACGCCAATCGTCGCGCACCTCGAGGAGAGCGTCGCCTTCGGGGTCTTCAGTCCGGTGGGGTTTCCACTCCGGGTGCAGCGTCGTGCTGGTCCACCAGCGAAGTCGGGACACGGCGGCGCGGCGGACGTCCTTGTCGGAGTGAGCGATCCAGCCGATGACGTGTGGGATGGCGCGGCTCGCGCGCCGGGCGGACAGGGAATGCAGCGCGAACGATGCGCGCTTCGCGCCGCCTTCGAGCAACGTGGCGAAGGCTTCCGGGTCGGGGTTCATTGCGAGCGCTCGCCCGGGGGTGTAGCCGTGCACGCCGCTGGTGTACCAGCGGCGGACGACGGGTAGCAGCTCCTTCGCGAACGAGAACAAGATCGCGTCGCAGACCGCAGTGTCTCGGTTGCCCATCTGCGGGTGGACGTTCTCGGCGTTCTTTCGCCAGCGGCTCGCCATCTCGGCGCGTGCTTCTCGCGTGCCTTCCTCGATCACGATGCGGAAGCGGGCGTAGTCGGTCAATGAGCCGAGCCCCCAGACCGTCGGGACCTGGCGCTGGACGTCCTGCGGGACCTTCGCCTGCAGCGGCGAGACGTTGGCCTTCCGCTTCCAGCTCGTGGATACGTAGCGGCCCGAAGCCTGGCCCGTCGTGCGGTCGACGAGTTCGCGCCGGTCGTTCAGACGGTAGCGCTTGCGCAGGTCATCCGGCAGGAGCTGATCGATGGCTGTCCGGTCGCCGCGGACGTGGTGGTCGTGGGCCTTGCCGAGACAGATCAGGTCGTACGTTCCCGGCCGGGTCACGACCGACCAGCGCTGCACGCCAAGCCACACGCTGAGTGGCTCCTCCTTCTTCACCGTGCGGGTGGTGGACAGTCCGCCCCGACCGCCGAGGACGGGTGCGTAGGGATCCGCGCTGAACGTGCCATCGTCGACACGTCGGAGGAGGAAGTGAAAGTTGTCGTCGCGGCCGCGGGCGCGATAGGCGCCCCCGATGGGCTCCTTGAACGTCCCCGGACCCTCCAGCGAGATCTCGAGCCGGGCGACGATGGGCTCTCCGAGGAGGAACCGCCGCTGCTCGAGCCGGAATCGCCGCCGCAGGTGCTTGGGGTCAAAGCCAGGGCCCGCGTCGTCCGCGGTCAGGATCTTCCCCGTGGTCGGGTCGAGCGCGACGAGCTCGCGCACGGCCGCGTGTCGTTCGGTCTCTTCGGACGGGGGAGGTGAGGTGAGGACCGTCCACACGTCCCCCACGTGCATCGTGACCTCGACGGGCTGCGCCGGAGCGACGGCAGCCCATCCAACGAAGAACACCAGGAACCATGAACGTCTTGGTTGGAGGCGCGTCATGAGAGTGGAGACGCATCGCAGGCCTCTCGGTTCTGGAAACGACCCAAGAACGGCCAATCCAGGAACCAGATCTGGACGCAAGCTCGAATGGGTCGGAAGGAACGAGCCCCCGGTGGGGTTCTTCTGTCCAGGAGATCGTGCAACTCGCTTGTCCGTAGGTTGTTACGTGCCTGTTGCATCCCGCCGGGATTCCCCCGGTCGCCGGTCTCCGATGGTAGACTCCAGTTGGGAATCACCCCTCCCGCCTGTCCCCGCGTGTGAAGGAGAGCTGAGAGATATGACTCACTACCGATTGGCCGCCGTCTTGGTGGTCGTGCTGTTGCCTTGTGGGCTCCTCGCCCAGGGCGCAGGTCCGGACGTCATCGTCGGCGATCTGACCGGCCCGTCGTCGTGGGGTTCTTCGGGATCCACCAGCGCATTCTCGATCGGCACGACGTCCTGCAACGTCGGCAGCGTTTCGCTGCCATGGTTCCAGAACACACCGGTCCACCCGGTGATCGGACAGAACCTGTACCGGCTGCTGAACGGCAGGTTCCAGTCCGTCGGCGTTTCGTGGTTGAAGCACGGATTCTTCGCGCTCCAGCAGAGCCTCTGCAGCGGCTGCTCACCGTGGCCCAACGGCACCGCGCTCGGCGTCGGCTGCTCCGACCCCTACACCTCCTCGCTGAACGGCCAGCAGGGGGGGCTAGGTCCGCGCTACGAGGTCAACCCGACCACGGGCGTGTTCCCGATGCCGTACGGCTCCGGCATGCCGCCCGCGGCGAACAACATCGACCGGCGTCTGCAGGTCCTCAACTCGGACCTCAACCCCGCGCAGAACGTGGGGGCACGCTACTTTGGCGAAGCCCAGTACATCCACCCGACGGACGCGTCGTCCGGCAACGGTCTCAACAACGCTTCGTGGCGCGAGGTCGGCGTCGCGCCGGGCCCGATCAGTGGCTACAACCTCGGTCCGTGGATCGGGCCGACCGTGCGGCAGGTTCCCGCGGTCTATGCGTGGCAGGCCATCGATCCGGCGGTCCAGATCCAGACGATCGACGTCCCGAATGACGGCCGATTCACCGTTGCCTACAAGTCCACTCCGCTGCCCGGCGGCGGTAACCACTACGAGTTCGCGATCCACAACCTCAACTCGTGGCGCTCTGCCGGCACCGTGACCATCACCACGCCTTGCGGCGCTGCCGTGAGCAACGTGGGCTGGTCGGGCGTCCCTCACCACAGTGGTGAACCGTACGCGACCACGCCGTGGTCCAACACGGTCACCTCGACGGGCATCACCTGGATGACCGCCTCCGCGGGCGCCAACGGGAACGCGATCCGTTGGGGCACCCTTTACAACTACTGGTTCGACTCGGATCTCCCGCCGCTGGGACTCACGATCGGTCTGCACCGTGTCGGTACGCCGGCGACCGTGTCCACGGGGCTCCCGGGTGCGGGTGGTGCGGTCGAGTACCAGACCAATTCGTTCTCAGCGACGCTGGACGTCAACGGCGTCCAGACGACCGGCTCCGCGCCTGCCGTCATCACCGGCCCGCCCGGTTCGACCCACAACGTGAACTTCTTCTCGTTCAACGGCGGCCAGAACTGGGACCTCGCCTACGGCACGGCCCCGCTGATCCCGCGCAGCGCCTGTGCGGTCGCGACACCCTTTGCCCAGGTCCTGAATATCGACATCGCTGACCCGACCTTCGGTACGTGGTTCGGCGGGACGTTGGTGGGCGGCCCCCCGTTCGTCAACTTCGCCCTGCCGGTCACGTTCCCCGTCGCGACCAACATCTCGATGCAGATGGTGATCGTGTCGCCGAACCTGCCGGACGGCGTCGCCCTGTCGCAGGGTGTGCAGATCAACATCCAGTAGCGAAGACGTTGGTTTGCGTGGAGAGCCGGGGTGCTGCTCAATGGAGCGGGCCTCGGCTTTCTTCGTGAATGTCAAGCGGGACAGGAGCCTGGGCGGCAGAGAAAAGGGGAACCCAGGGACCCAGGAGCAGAAACAGATCTGATCTGATTCCAGGCTTCTCCTTTCTCTCTGCCCTCCGGTCTCCCAGGCGTGCAGCCACCTGCACCGAGCGGAGATTTCCTGGAAGGGGATGTCCCCGAATGGAAGCGGGGGCGGAACAGGGGGTAATGGGACATCGGAGCGTGGCCACTGTCGAGACGGACGACCATACGGGTCGGGAGGGTTTCGAGATCCTCGCGCGGGAGCATGCGGACATGCTCGTGGGTTTCCTGCGGAGCCTCGTGGCTCAGGCGGACGTCGTCGATGATCTGTTTCAGGAGACGATGCTCGCGGCGTGGCGCCGGCTCGGAGACTACGACCGGGCCCGGGCGTTCGGACCGTGGTTGCGGGGGATCGCGACGAAGCTGGTGCTGCGGCATCGGGCGCGGCACGCCCGCGACGTGATGCGATGCGACGATGCCGTGCTTGATGCGCTGGAGACCCGGTTCCAGGAGGCGGGCGCTGCTCCGGATGCGTTTCGGGAGACCCTCGACCGCCTGCGCACCTGTCTGGGGCGCCTGCCGGTGAAGCTCCGGGACGCGATCCGGCTTGCCTACGAACAGGGGTTGCGGCTTCGCGAAGTCGGCAAGAGCATGGGCGCGTCCGAGGAGGCGGTGAAGAAGCGTCTGCAGCGGGGTCGCCGGCTTCTGGCCGAGTGCCTTGATTCGGAGGGGGTCTCGTGACGCGGCCGGATCCTCGCGACCAGGTGGACACCGACGCGGCGGCCGAGGCCCAGTTCGTCCACGGCTTGCTCGGGTCGCTTGGTGCGAGCGAGGTCGCGGGGGGCGAGCAACGGCTCGATCGGTTGTTCTCCGCGCTCGATGGCGAAGAGGCGGGGTCCGTCCAAAAGCGCGGGGGGATTCGGTCGCGGAGGTTCACGTGGGCTGCTGCGGCGGTGGTCGTGTTGGCGATCGGAGTCGCGGGGTTTCTTGTGCTGCGTGATCCGTCGGCCGGATCGTTCGTCGAGAACGCCGTCGAAGCCTCGCGCAATGCTCCGTCCCGCCGCTACGAGATCAGCGTCTTCCTCACTGACGAGAACGCTACGCCGACGCTGACCGGCGAGCTCGATCTCGTGCGGGGAGAGAAGATGCTGGTGAGGGCCCAGGCTCACGGGCACGACCTCAAGGCTGGTCGCAACGAGGAGGGCTCCTGGTTCGTCGATGCGAAGGGAGCGCTCCGTCGGATCGATGGCGATCACCCGTGGCCGCGGTGGTTCCGCCTCGGCGGGGCCAAGATCCTCGTCAATGCGGTCGATGATCTGCTTCCTGGTATGGGCGACGGGTATGACATCGACTATCTCGGTACCGAGACGCTCGCGCGGTTCCCGGGCAAGAAGTGCGCGCGCGTCGCCGGGCGCCGAACTTCATCGGCAGGACCGACGGCCGAACGCGTCGATCTGTGGTTCGACCCCGTTACCCACCTCGTGGTCCGCATGGAGCTGCGTTGGGACGTTCCGAGTGGCACCGGGGTTGCGCACACCCACGAGCCCGTCCCTCCCCAGGTCCTCCACGATCACCTGCACCGACTCGCGGCCCATCTCCACGGACCGAGGCTGCTGATCTTCGAGCTCGCCGGAACTCCGGACTTCCCGGAGGACTGGTTCCGACCCGAGGCGCACATCGAGTAGCGCCCCACCACACCTTTCTCCGGAGACCAAGAATGAACCTCATCCAGAGAGCGTCCGTCCTCGCCTTCCTGTGCGCAGCGACCCTTCCCCTGATCGCGCAGAAGCCCCACACCCACGAGCACGAACTGCACGCCAAGATGAAGCAGGCCCTCCACAGCAAGGAAGGCCGCGCCAAGCTCCACGAACATCTGGTGCACACCCTCCACGACCACATCCGCCAGGCCGTGCAGAAGCATGTCCACGAAGCGCTGCAGACCCACCACGGCAACGCGAAGGTGCATTCCGCGCCCGCCAGGCACGCCGCACACGCCAAGCCCAAGACCCTGACGCCGGCCGCCGCCCGTGCCCATCACGTCCATGAACTCAAGCGAGCCCTGGCGGAGGCCCGGCGTCACCTGGCGGCGCTGGAAAGCCTCGATCGCAGGGAGGCGCACCACGGGCAGGACGACGTTCACCACCGGTGATCCCGGGGCCGAAGAGAAGAAAGAAGAGCCTCGAGGAGAACCCAGGAACCCAGGAAGAACCACTTCTGGGTCTGGCTCCTGGAGTCCTGGGTTCTCCTGAGACTCTTCTCTTTTCGCCTACACGTCGTTCGGCACCCGGAACGCCTTGCGGTAGGGCCGGGTGATGAACGCGTTGGCGACCTCGGCGCCTTCGCCGATGAAGTGCTCGCGCTTGGGGTCGAGCTTCAGCCGGGGTCCGATCGCGTATTGGGCGCTTTCGGAGACGCCGTTCTCGGTGAGGTGCGTCCGGAAGCGTAGGAACGACTCGTTGGCGGCCTGGTCGTCGCCGAACGGGCTGTTCGTGGTGGTGAGGACCTGCTGGCGGCCGAGGCGGTAGGGGATGTTGCCGAGGTGGCAGAGCGCGGCCGAGAAGTGGCCCTTGGAGATCTCCGCGTTGAGCATCTCCTTCTTGTTGGCCTTCACCGCGTCCACGAAGTTCTGGAAGTGGTTGCCGCCGCCCTGGAACGTCTTGATGATCTTGCCGTCGTGGTCGAAGGCATGGACCTTGGCGTAGCTGCTGCTGACGAGGTAGCCGTTCTCGCAATGGAACACGACGCCGATGTGGGCGCCGCGGTAGGCCTTTGTCTTGAGGCCGCGCACTTCGAAGACGAGCTGACGGTCGCCGAAGTCGAATGTCGCGACCTGGGTGTTCGCGGTGTTGCCGTCGTCGTCGTAGCCGAGACGGCCGCCGCACGCGCTCACCGAGTTCGGCAGCCGATCGACGCCGAGGCCCCAGGCTGCGATGTCCATCTGGTGGACGCCCTGGTTGCCGATGTCGCCGTTGCCGGTGTTGTAGTCCCAGTGCCAGTCGTAGTGCAGCTTCTTGCGCATGAGCGGCTGCATTTCGGCCGGTCCGGTCCAGAGGTCGTAGTCGCAGGTCTCGGGCGGCTTCTGCGGTCCCTTGACCTTGCCGATGCTGCCGCGGCGCTTGTAGCAGAGCGCGCGCGCGAGCTTGACCTTGCCGAGGCCACCCTCCTGGAGCCACGCGATGGCGTCGACCGTGCCCCTCGACGAACGCGACTGGGTGCCGTGCTGGCAGAGCTTCTTGTACTTCTCGGCCGCCTGCACGACCCGACGTCCCTCGAAGACGTTGTGGCTGACCGGCTTCTCCACGTAGACGTGTTTGCCGGCCTGCAGCGACCAGATCGCTGCGAGGGAGTGCCAGTGGTTGGGCGTCGCGATCGACACGGCGTCGATCGAGTCGTCCTCCAGCATCTTGCGGAGGTCCTTGTAGTACTTCGCGTTCTTGGCGGCGCGCATCGATGCGCCGATCACCGCGGAGTCCGGATCGCAGATCGCGACGACCTCGGCGTCTTTCGAATTCGTGAACGCACCGACATGACCCCGTCCGCGTCCGCGCACGCCAATGACGGCGATGCGCACCACGTCGTTCGGCGACTTTCGGGGCGGAGCACCCGCCATCGCGCTCGGAAGGACCGACACGCCCGCCGCGGCGGCCGCCGTTGCGAGCAAGGACTCCTCAAGGAACTCTCGCCGGGTCTTGGTCATGGGATCGTCTCGGTCAATCAGGCACGCGGAGAATGCGGAATCCCAGGTGGTTTCCGTCAGGCACCCACCATACGCCAGGAGGGACGTTCGGGTCAGCCATCGTCCAAGCTTCTTCGAACCCGAGGCGGGCCTGGGGCGTCACGCCTTCGGCCTTCGTTCGCCACGATCCGCCCCGCATGACTGCCCGTTTGGGGTCCTTGGCGTCAAACGGATCAAGGCAGTATTCCCAGAGGTTGCCGAGCATGTCATGGAGCCCGTGGGCGTTCGGCTTCTTCTGCCCGACCTCCTGCGTCATTTGCGAGGCGTTCTCGTAGTGCCAGGCGTGGTCGTCGAGGTCGTCCGGCGCGGCTCCACACGCGAGCGTCCATTCCTCTTCCGTAGGGAGCCGGTACGTGTGTCCGGTGTTGAGCGACAGCCACTCGCAGTACTTCTTGGCCGCGTTCCTGCTCATGCCGACGGCGGGGCGCAAGCCGACCCCCCAGTCACGGTCGTACGGCGTCACGTCGTCCTGGGGCTTCGACGGTTTCGTGACCGCATCTGCGCCCGGCGGCGCCTTCTCCTCCTCCTCGAAGTCGCAGTAGGGGAGATAGGCGTCCCACGTGACCTCGGTTCTTCCGATCCAGAATCCGCCATCGGCGACCCAGACCATCTCGAACGAGACTTCGGTCCCTCGGATCTTCTCGGCGTAGCTGGCCGGATCGCCGGAACCGGGGAAGGCTGCGTCGGAAGGCGATCCGTCGTGTTCGCCGCATCCGGCGAGCCCCGTCGCGAGGCCGAGTACGGCGCAGGACAGAAAGCACGCGCGTTGGGACATCGCGCGGACTCTATCGGGCCTCGATGACCGTGTCCATTGGTGACCTAACGAGCGAGAAGCTAGGGGAAAGCCCAGTTCCTGTCGGGGTGGGGTGAGGGGCGTCATCTTCGGTCGCTTGCGAACCCGACTACACTACTCTTACGCGGTCCAGCACGACCACAGGAGAGCTCGATGAGTGAGAACCCGGACGGTGGCCCCGGAGGGGAGGAGCGTCGCTCCTTCCTGTCTCGGGTGTCGGGTGTAGCCATGATCGGCGGCCTCGTGTCTGGCTACGGGGCTTTCGTCCACATCGCGGGCCGGTTCCTGTATCCAGCGCGCAAACCGGAAGCCCGCTGGCTGTACGTCGCGCGGGTTGCGGACGTCGCGCCGGGAACCGCGCTCGCGTTCCAGACTCCGGGCGGCAGCCGGATCACGGTCGCCCGCCGTGGGGATGATTTCATAGCGCTGTCGAGCATTTGTCCCCACCTCGGGTGCCAGGTGCGGTGGGAGGCCCAGCACGAGCGGTTCTTCTGTCCGTGCCACAACGGCGTGTTCGATGCGACGGGGAAGGGCACCGGCGGGCCGCCGAAGGACGCCGACCAGAGCCTGTCCACGTTCCCGTTGAAGGTGGATCGTGGGTTGCTGTACATCGGGCTGACGGAGGAGGTGGCCGAACTCGACGACGACGTTCTGCGAGAGGACTCGCGAGACGCGCCACCCGGACCAGGGCACGACCCGTGCCTGTTCGAGCGCCCGCGTTGCGACGGTGAGTGGAGGGTCTGAGAGATGGGGGTCGTCGGAGCCTGGTTTCGGGAGCGGATCCCCATCTCGGGAAGCCAGCTCAAGGAGCTCACCAACGAGCCGGTGCCGAATCACCTCAAACGGTGGTGGTTCTGTCTCGGCGGCACCCCCGCGTACCTCTTCGTCGTGCAGATCGTGACGGGAATCCTGCTTGCGTTCTATTACAAGCCGTCGCCCGACACCGCGTATGAGTCCGTCCGTTACATAACGGACGAGGCGGCGTTCGGCTGGTATGTACGCAGTATTCACAAGTGGGGTGCGACGCTCATGGTCGCGGCCGTGATCCTCCACCAGATCAGGGTGTTCTTCACCGGTGCGTACCGGCGACCGCGTGAGATGAACTGGATGGTGGGCATGTGCCTGCTGATCTGCACGCTCACGGTCGGATTTACCGGCTACAGCCGCATCCGGTGCTGATGCGCGAGAACTGCGCCGCGTGCCACGACGGGCCCGCTGCCCGCGAGGAGATCCGCTGCTCGCATCCGGAGCGATCCCGATGCCTGCAGTGCCACGTCCCGGTCCGGGCGCCGGGCGAATTCGACCGGTGACGGCCCGCCCAACGCCCGGGTCCCGACTCAAAAGTCCGCGGTGAGTTGGAGCCAGAACCAGTCCGTGTCCGGGCTCCGTCCGGTCTGTCCGACGTAATCGCCCGCGAAGAAGTGGCTGTACCCGAACCAGATCCACACTCCGTCCGTGATCCAGTGCTTCACCGAGATGTCGAGCTCGTAGCCGACCTCGCTGTCCGACGCCGTCGGGTCGAATCGGATCGGCATCCCGTTCGCGCCGTACCAGGCGTCGTCGGTATCATCGAGCCAGAACCCGTGGACCGCGATCTCTGCCCACCAGCCTTCGCACGGCCGCACCTGGAAATGGAGCGCGACGTCGTGTCCGTTGCGCCAGGCGAACAGATCGAGATAGCCCTGGTAGTAGTGTCCGAAGGGGAAGAGCGGGTTGAACGTCTCGGTGTCACCGTCGGTCGGGTCATCGTCTCCAGATGCCCAGGTCCACTCGATCGATGCCCGCGGCTTCCAGTCGCCACCGAACGTGTAGCCGACCTCGACCGCTGACGCGTAGGCCTCGAGGTCGGTGGCCCCGACGTCTCCGAACTGGGCTACGAGGTCGACGGAGTAGTCGAGATC